>JACQWT010000519.1 GCA_016209145.1 Deltaproteobacteria bacterium
CCATGACCCTTGACCCATGACCCCCGACCATGACCTCTTCCCATAACCATCACCGCTTGTTGACCCTGCTGCGCTCGGCGACGCCGCTCAGCCGGCCGCGCCCGGTTCGTCGCCCACCGCATCCCCGAGCTCATCGGCCGCCGCGCACGTGGCAGCGCGCGCCAGCCACCGGTCGAGCGCCGCCGTGTCCCGACAGCTCAGGGTCTGCGCGCGCAGCGACTCCCGCACGTCCAGGCGGCGCGCCGCCAGCACCGCGATCACCGCCTCAGCCCGGCCCCTGGCCTCGCCTTCAGCCTCGCCTTCCGCTCGGCCCTCCATTCGGCGGGCGGAGCCGCGCGAGCGGATTGGTGCTAGGGTAGCCTCCATGAGCGCAATGGTGGGAAGGTTGCGGTGGTTGGTCCCGGCGTTGTGCCTGGCCCTCGGTTCGGTGCTGGGCTGCGCGGGGGCGGGCAGCAACCCGAACGCTCCGGACGCGGAGCAGGTGCGATCGATCAACCAGAAGCTGGAGGGGCCTGGCTGGAGGCTCTTGAGCTTCGTGCCCGACGGCCAGCCCGGTGCCAAGCTTCAGGAGTTGCTCACGGCCCAGTTCGGCAGCCTGGCCGTCCGCTTCTCCGATGGGCGCGTCGTGGCGCTCTCGTCCGGCGTCGACTTCGACCACCCCTACCGTATCAAGAAGACCGAGAGCGAGCGCTTTCTGGTCGTCATCACCGACGAGCAGAGCCGCCAGTACGAGATATCGTGCGAGTTCGATCCGTCCGGAGGGCTAGGCTTCCACGTCTTGACCGATCCGTGGAAGGGCAAGGGCGAGCTCGCGCGCGAGGCCGATCAACGCGCGCTGGAGCGGGGCGGGGAGCCGTAGGAGGCGGTCAGTCCCGCAGGCGTTCACGCCACCTCCGAGTCGGCTCGTCAGGCGGGGCTGCGCGCATGAGCGCGCCCGCAGGCCCGGCCCGGAGCGTACTCCTGTACGTGAGGAGCCGGGCCGAGGACGTAAGCCGCGATCGCGGCCGACTCGGCGAGCCGTCGTTGCCGGCACGGGAATGCCGTGAACGGTTGCTCAGCGCGGGCTTCGCCCGCAACCCAACTCCGTCCGACCCGCTCCCGCTCCCGCTCCCGCTCCCGACTTCCGCACTTCGGGAGCGGGAGCGGGAGCGGGCGGAGAGAAATCCTCGCGCCGCGCGACGATTCTCGGAAGCAGTAGATCAGTCCCCGAGCTGCAGCGCGATGATCGTCAGCACGACGCCCGCCACGAGCGCGAGCAGTGCGACGACCACGAGCACCGGAGAGATCTTCTGCTTCGGCGGCGGCGCGATCAGGCTTTCGAGGTCGAGCTGGAACTGCTGCGATCGAGGCGGGGGGGCGATCTGAGCCCCGGCCGGGGTCGCCGCGTACGGCCCGGGGCCCGTGGCCGGGGCGGCGGCAGCGGGCCGGCCACCGGCCGCGAGGGCGCCGGCCGACGGCGGCAAGCCGGTGTCCCAGATCGGCGCGCCCCGCGGCCCGGTGCCGTCGAACGCGGACGGGCCGTCGAGAAACACATTGGGCTGGGGCTGGCCGAACGGCCGCAGGGCCTCGGCGAAGTCGGCGGCAGACTGGTAGCGGTGGTCGGGGTTCTTCTCCAGCGCCTTGGCAATCACGGCGCCGAGCCCCGGCGGGAAGGTCAGGCCGGGCACGCGCTCGTCGAGCGGGATGGGGGGCCGCATGACGTGGAGCTGGATGTACTCCATGGGCGTGCGCGCCCGGAACGGCAGCTTGCCGGTCAGCGCCTCGTAGAGGATGACCGCCAGCGAGTAGATGTCGCTGCGCGCATCCAGCACCTTGCCCTGCGCCTGCTCGGGCGACATGAACTCGGGCGTGCCGAAGACCATTCCCTCCTGCGTCAGCATGATCGAGCCGGGCCGCAGCTCGCGCTCCGTGACCTTGGCCAGGCCGAAGTCGAGCACCTTGGCGAAGTCCTTGATGCCGCCCGTGTCGGTCAGGAAGATGTTCTCCGGCTTCAGGTCCCGGTGCACCATGCCGAGCGAGTGGGCCTCCTGCAGCGCGCCGCACACCTGGAGCAGGACGGGGATGGCCCGCGGGAGCGGCAGCGGGCCGTCGCGCCGCACCGTCTGGTTGAGGTTGCGGCCCTCGAGGTACTCCATGACGATGTACAGGGCCCCCTCGTCGAGCTCGCCGTACATCATCACCTTGACGGTGTTGGGATGGCTGAGGTGGCTCATCGCCCGCGCTTCGCGCCGGAAGCGAGACACCAGATCCTTGCGGTCCTTGAGCGAGGCATGCAGGATCTTCACCGCGACGTGGCGGTTCATCTCGGGCTGCTCGGCCTTGTAGACCGACCCCATGCCGCCCGTTCCGATCTTCTTGACGATTCGGAACTGGCCTCCAACTATCTCCCGGCCGAGGTACGGATCGGGCGCGCTCATCGTCGCTCGGCCGCAACGTAGCACGCGGACCGGGCTCTGTGCGATGCTATCGGTTCACTCCGATGCCCCTCCTGCTGCAAAGCGAGCTGCTGCGTCGCGCCGGGTTCGCGCACGGCTTTTTCACCAGGGTGGGTGGCGCGAGCCGGCCGCCCTACGGCAGCCTCAACTTCTCGACCGCGACCGGGGACCGGCCCGAGGCCGTCCAGGAGAACTTCCGGCGCGCCGCGGCCGCGCTCGGCGTTGCGCCGGAGCGGATCTACTTCCTCACCCAGGTGCACGGGCGCGCCTGCCACGTCACGAGCTCGGCGCACGAGCCGGCGCTCGTGGCCGGGTGGCGCGGCGACGCGATCTTGAGCTCGGAGCCCGGCGTGGCCTGCGCCGTGCGCACGGCCGACTGCCCCGCCCTGCTGCTCGGCGAGCGCCACAGCGGGGCCGTGGCCGCGGTGCACAGCGGCTGGCGGAGCACGGCGGCGGGCGTGGCCGAGGCGGCGTTGCGCGAGCTGCGCGAGCTGGCGGGCCGGTGCGGCGTCCGGCGTCCCGAGATCCTCGCCGCATTGGGGCCGCACATCGAGAGCTGCTGCTTCGAGGTGGGCGAGGACGTGGCGGAGCGGCTCGCGCTCGGCTCGCCCCTGGGCGGGGCGATCGTGCAGCGGCCCCGCCGTCCCGGCCCCGCCCGGCCGCGCGTGGATCTGCGCCGGGCGATCGAGGCGCAACTCTGCGCCTGCGGGATCGAGGCGGGCGATGTCGACCACGTGCGCGGCTGCACCGTGTGCGACGCCGCGCGCTTCCACTCCCATCGCCGCGACGGGCCCCGCAGCGGGCGGATGCTGGCGGCCGTCGTGGCTCGACCGCCCTCGTGCTGATCCCGGTTGGCATCGCCGCGCCGCGCCCCTACCCTAGAGAACCATGGCTCCGCGCAGCGAAGTGCAGTTCCACGCGGCCACCGACGTAGGACGCAAGCGCCCGCACAACGAGGACAACTTCCTCGTCGACCACGAGCTCGGGCTTTTCATCGTGGCCGACGGCATGGGGGGGCACGCCGCCGGCGAGGTCGCGAGCGCCATCGCGGTGCGCACCGTGCACGAGGCGCTGGCCAAGCACCGCGCGGCGATCCAGGACCGCGCCGAGAAGGGCGCGAGCTCCACCGTGACGGCCAAGCAGCTCCTCGACATGTTCGCCTACGCCGTGCAGTGCGCTTCCATGCGCATCCACGCCGAGGCGGAGCGGGACCGAGAGAAGCGCGGGATGGGCACAACCCTGTCGGCCCTGCTGCTGCAGGAGCCACACGGCTACATCGCGCACGTGGGCGACAGCCGGATCTACCTGGCGCGCGGCGGCGGCGTTTACCAGATCACCGCGGACCACACCGTGGCGAACGAGCTCGTACGGATGGGCATGGTCACGCCCGACAAGCTCGAGCACATCCCGCGCAAGAACGCCATCACGCGCGCGGTGGGCGTGTACGAGCGTGCGGACGTGGACACGCTCACCATCGAGGTGCTGCCGGACGACGTCTACCTGCTCGCCTCCGACGGCCTGCACGGCTACTTCGAGGCTGCCGACGAGGTGGTGCGGCTGCTGGCGGAGCGGGATCTGGAACGGGCCGTGCGGCAGATGATCGACTTCGCCAACGCCAAGGGCGGCAAGGACAACATCACGGCGGTACTGGTTCGCATCGGGGCCGGCGACGAGGCCGAGCGCGCCCGCCGCGCGTGCCAGCTCGAGCTCAAGCACGACGTGCTCGCCCGCATGCCCCTGTTCTGCCGGCTGGACGAGCGGCAGTTGCTGCGCGTCATGCAGGTGGCGGATGTCTGTCCCCTCGCGGCGGGCGACGCCGTGGTGCGCCAGGGCGAGCGCGGCGATGCGCTGTTCATCGTGCTCACCGGTCGCCTGGAGGTCTCGGCCGGCCAGGCCGTGCTGAGCAAGCTCGGGCCGGGCGATCACTTCGGCGAGATGGCCCTCATCCGTAGCGTGCCGCGCTCGGCCACGGTCACGGCGGTCGAGCCGAGCGATCTGCTCGTCATAAAGAGGGAGGACTTCTTCGACATCATCCGCTACGAGCCACTCTTGGCCGTCAAGCTGCTCTGGCAGTTCCTCGGCGTGCTGGCCGACCGGCTCGAGGAGACGAGCCGCGAGCTCAGCGTGGCCGTCGACGAGCTGACCGCGGACGGGCGCGCCGGCGCCGAGGACGAGGAACAGGCCGTCGAGATCGAGCCCCTGCCGGACGAGGAGGCGGCCGACCCCTTCGCCGCGCCGCGCGAGTTCGCCCTGCGGCTTGGCTTCGCCGATGCGAAGGGCACGCTGCCGCTCGACGAGCCGACCGGGCCTGGTCCGAGGGACAGCGCCGCCCCCCCTGCTCCGCCGGACGCGGAGCGCTCCCGCCTGGGTCGCGTCGTACTGCGATCGCCGGGCGGGACGGCGCCGCCGGGCGAGCCGGTGCCGGCGGCGGCCGCGGAGCCGGCGATGGCGACGGCGGCGGAGCCGGCCGAAGTGGATCCCGAGGCGAAGCGCAAGACGCTGCGGATGGACGCCGTGGAGCCGCCCCCGGAGGGCGCGGGAGAGGGGAAGCAGGCGCCGCCGGGCGACGCTCCGGCGTCGGCCCCGGCGGCGACGCCGGCCGCGGCGGCCGGAGCGGAGCAGGACAAGAAGACGGCGGAGGTGACGACGCAGGAACCGGAGACCGCCCGTCGGCCGGGCTTCGTTCCGGTCAAGCAGACGCTGCCGCTCGATGGCGACGGGGAGCTCCAGAAGGAGCTCCAGCAGCTTCGCGAGCAGTTCCGGGAGCGGCGCCGCAAGCGCCGTGAGGGCGAGGGCGGGTGAGAACACCGGTTGACACCTTCGGGCGTGGGCCGCTAGCTTCCGAGCGTAGGGTGTTGATGCGCACGCGCGGCCGAGGCAGGAGGACGACCACGAGCCTCGTGGGCTTGGGGCTCTGGCTCGCGATCCGTCCTGCCGTCGCGGGCGAGCCGGGCGAGGGCTCGCCGTCCGCCCCGCCGCGCGTGATGATGGAGCCCGGCGAGGTGGTGGAGGTGGTCGACTCCTTCGACGACGACGACCCCTTCGACATCTCCATCTCCCTGGGCTTCCAGTACACGGCCAAGGAGGCGCGCATCCTGCGCGAGTCGAGCCTCAACCAGCCCGGGCTCACTACCGGCGGCTACACGGCCAGCACCATGAACGTGGCCGAGTACGCCGAGCAGATCTCGCGGCTCGTGCCCGGCCTCGACCTCGGCCTCTACAAGGACTTCGCCTTCCACTTCCGCGTTCCCATCGTGCTCAGCAGCGCACGCCGGCTCGATGCTCTCGGGGGCAACGAAGGTCTGCTGCCCTTCGTCCTGGCCGGCGCGCCCGGCGAGACGCTCTTCGCGCTCCCGTTTGTTTCGCCCGAGCGCAGTGGTCCCGAGTACCTGGCCATGGGGCTCAACCTCGACATCTTCAACCAGGCCCGCGACCACACCAAGCCAACTTGGTTGCTGGGCGCGGAGGTGCGCCTGGGCGTGGGCGAGCCCCTGCACCCCTGCAACTCCGCCCCGCCCGCGGGTCAGGTCGAGTGCGCCGATCCGGGCGACGTCAACCGCAACGGCGAGTCGGACATCAACGATCCGAGCTTGAAGGGCGCCGGGGGCCCGCTCGAGGCCGCTTCGCTCAAGGAGCGAGGCGCGGGGTACACGCGCGGCATGGTGGGCCTCGAGGCCCACACCTTGATGTCCAAGCGCATCAAGTACGTCGAGCCCTACGGCGGCTTCGCGGCGCTGTTCGACTTCCCGCTGCTCAACGCCGACTACGACATCACGGACGTGCAGGGGGCGCTGGTCAACGCCCCGCCCATCGTCGGCACCGTCACCGTGGGCATGATGGTGCATCCCTGGGAGAACCGCGAGAAGTTCGGCCGGCTCACCTTCAACCTGCGCTTCGATGGCGAGTACCACTCCGCGGGCCGCGACGGCTCCGAGCTGTTCGATGCGCTGGGATCCAGCAGCGCCCGGTCGCTGCGCGATCCCAAGTGGGCGAGCTACAAGGACAACTGCCCCGAGAACCCCAAGGCTGCCTGCCCCTGCCAGGGCACCACCTGCCCGCCCAAGTCGGTGGTGGATACCGGCTCGCAGAAGGTCTACTTCACCGGGCTGACACTGGTCGAGGCGTACGGATCCTATCGGGCGCGGGCATCGGTGAGCTGGCAGGCCAACGAGTACTTCAAGATCAACGCGGGCGGCGGCTTGCGCTTCGAGCAAGCGCACGGCATCACGCACGAGCAGGCCTGCAACCCGAACTTCAAGAGCGACATCGGCGCCAGCGGGCCGTGCCACACCGGCGATCCCATGAAGACGGAGATCAGCGCCACCGGGATCCCGAACCCCAACTACCGGCCGAGCATCGACGCCGTCGGGCGCCGCTTCTACGTGGACGAGAGCAGGACGTTCGAGGTGTTCGCCAACGGCGTTCTCATGTTCTGACCGGTCCGGAACGATGGGCCGGCAGCCACGGATACGAAGAGCCTGGGCGGTTGCCGCCGGTGCCGGCGTGGTGCTCGGCGCTCACGCGGCTCGGGCGGACGGCCCGGCCGAGGCGGCCGGGGCTCACGCGGCTCCGCCTCGGGCCGCGACGGCGGAGCGGCGGGGGATCGAGGCGCTGCTCTTGCCGGCGCAGGTGCGCTTCGGCCGCGCCGGGTCCCGCCCGGGGCTAGGCCGCCTGCGGGCGAGGCTCGACGCCCTGCTCGCGGACACGGCGCAGGATTTGGGCTTGACGGTGGATCTGGGCGAGCCGGCGGTGGAAGCAGGCCGGAGCCTGGGCGAGCACGAGCTCGGCCCCCTGGCCGAGC
>JACQWT010000520.1 GCA_016209145.1 Deltaproteobacteria bacterium
GGCCGAGAAGTGCGCTCCGGCCTGCGGCGGCGGGACGACCAAGTGCGGTGGCAAGTGCGTGGACACGGCCGTGGATCCGCAGAACGGCGGCGGCTGCGCCCTCGCCTGCCCGTTCGGCCAGGTGTGCAGCGCGGGCGCATGCGCGCTCGACTGTGGCGGCGGGACGACCAAGTGCGGCGGCAAGTGCGTGGACACGGCCGTGGATCCGCAGAACTGCGGCGGCTGCGCCAAGCCGTGCGGGCCGGGCCAGGTGTGCTCGGCCTCGGCCTGCGCGCTGGAGTGCACCGGTGGCACGAGCAAGTGCGGCGGCAAGTGCGTGGACACGGCCGCCGATCCGCAGAACTGCGGCGGCTGTGGGGCCGCGTGCGGGCCGGGCGAGGCGTGCGCCGCGGGCAAATGCGCTCTCGTGTGCGGGGCCGGGACGAGCAAGTGCGGCAGCAAGTGCGCGGACACGGCCGTGGATCCCCAGAACTGCGGCGGCTGCGGCACGCCGTGCGGGCCGGGCGAGGTGTGTAGCTCCGGGAGCTGCGGCCTTGTGTGCGGCGGCGGGACGACGAAGTGCGGCAACAAGTGCGCGGACACGCAGAGCGATCCGGCCAATTGCGGGAGCTGCGGCAAGTCATGCCCCGGGGGCAACGTCTGCACCGCGGGAAGCTGCCAGGCGGTCGCGTGCAAGCCCAACGCCAGCGAGATCTGCTACAGCGCCGCCCCGGCCACGATCAACGTGGGGCCGTGCAAGGCCGGCGCCAAGACCTGCAAGCCCGACGGGTCCGGCTTCGGGCCGTGCGCGGGCGAGGTGACGCCGCAGAACGCCGAGGACTGCAACAACAACGTCGACGACGACTGCAACGGTCTCGTCAATGACAAGTGCAAGCCGCAGCCGCCGTGGGCCGAGAACGGCAAGTTCGTGGTGCTGACCAAGCCCGACGGATCGCTCTTCAGCGGCCATGACTGCCCGGGCAACTTCTTCGGCCAGGACCTGGTCACGGTCGATGGCGTGCCCTTCGTCGTCGGCCCGTACACGGCGGGCGGCCAGATGGCCGGGCTCGAGCCCGGAGCCAACGTGCCGGCGCCGAACAAGAGCTGGCTCGTGGGCCACGTTTACGTGATCTTCCCGGGCGGGCGGTGCAACGGGCAGCCCCTGGGCGTGACCTTCTTCTACTTCGGGGGCGGCAGCCAGGCGACGAGCACCGCGAACATCCCGCACGACTGCCAGAACGGGGGCCAGTTCGGCGGCCCGGACTTCTCAATCAAGAGCCAGGGCAACTACGGCGGCCCGTGCTGCGACAACTGGTACATGGGCCGGTTCGACAACCCGCAGCCCGGCAAGATGGTGGCGAGCATCCAGGTCAACTACACCGACGGCTGCGGCGGGTCGTACAACGGGCAGATCTGGGCGCTGACGGTAGACTGACTTCGCTACTTCGTCCCGAACATCCGATCGCCCGCATCGCCCAGGCCCGGCAGGATGTAGCCGTGGTCGTTCAGGCGCTCGTCGACCGCCGCGGTAAACACCGGCACCTCGGGGTGCGCCCCGTGGAAGCGGCGCAGGCCCTCGGGGCAGGCGAGCAGGCAGACGAACTTGAGCGAGGCCGGCCGAGAGCCCTGGAGCCGTGTCACCGCGGCCACGGCCGAGTTGCCCGTGGCGAGCATGGGATCGCACACCAGCACGGCTCGATCCTCCAGCGCGCCCGGCACCTTGTAGTAGTACTCGACCGGTTCCAGCGTGCGCGGATCGCGGTAGAGCCCGATGTGGCCCACCCGCGCCGACGGCATGAGCTGGAGCATGCCGTCGAGGATGCCGAGGCCCGCGCGCAGGATGGCCACGAGGACGACCTTCTTGCCGTCGAGCACGGCGCCGGTCATCGGCGCGAGCGGCGTCTCGATAGGCTCGGCGCGCAGCCTCATGTCGCGCGTGGCCTCGTAGGCGATGAGCATGGCGATCTCGCCCAGGAGCCGGCGAAAGCTCGCGGTGCTGGTGTCCTTCTTGCGCATCAGCGTGAGCTTGTGCTGCACGAGGGGGTGGTCGACGACGACAAGCGGCGCGGTCATGGCGGGATCTCCTTGCGCGCGCTTGACTAGCACGTCTAGGCGCCGCCCGGCGGCGCCGCGGCGCGGGCCTGCCCGAGCTGTGCCTCGCCCTGTCGCAGGGCCTCGCGCACCAGGGCCACGCCCTCGGGCGACGCGAGGCCGAGCCCGCCCAACACCTCGCGCAGGTCGCGCGAGTCGAGACTGAGCTCGGCGCCGCCCACCGCGTGCACGAAGACTAGGTCAGGCCCGGCCCGGAGCGTACTCCTGTACGTGAGGAGCCGGGCCGAGGACGTAAGCCGCGATCGCGGCCGACTCGGCGAGCCGTCGTTGCTGACTTCGCGCGGAAATGCCGTGAACCGATACCTCAGATCTGCCCCCTCGCCCGCAGGCCGGCGGCGTAGAGCCGCCCCACGGCCTCCCAGGCGCTGAGCTCGGTGCTGATGATGGCCACCTGCTCGCTCTGCGCCTTCTCCTGCGCGGCGGGCTCCGGACGGCGGCCGCCCACGAGCACGATGGCGGCCAATTCCTTCAAGTGCGCCACCGCCACGATGTTGACGTGCTTCTGCAACGTCACCCAGAGATCTCCCTCGGCGGCGTTGGCCATGACGTCGGAGAGCAGGTCGGAGACGTAGCCGCCGCCGACCTGCCGCGCGCCGGCCTCCTGCGCGCCGGTCACCAGGACTGCGCCGAGCTTCTCGGCCGCCTCGATCACCCTCATGTTCGTGCTCCTCCGCGCGCGCGCCACATCTGCACCAGGGCCGCGAGCTCCTGCATCCGTTCGGCGAACTCCTGCTGCCACAGGAACACGCAGCCGCTCTTGTCCGCCTCGCCCAGCACGACGTCCTCGGCAAATGCCTTGCACGACGGAGCGCCACAGGCGCCGCAGTCGATGCCCGGCAGCGCGGCGACCAGCCGGTCCCGCTCCTTCATCTTGGTGATGGCGAGCGCGATGTCCTCGTCCAGCGGTCGCAGGGGCAGCGCGCCGGGCAGCGCCTTCATGGCGAAGCGCTCCCGGCCGTGCTGGGCCACGAGCCGTGCGCGGTCCTCGGACGAGAGCGGTTGGAGCTGGTGCATGCGCCGGATGCTCTTGGCCCGGGCGACGTAGGAGTTCTCCACGGCCAGGCAGCCGCTCACGCACCCCTCCGGGCAAGCGTGGCACTCGACGAAGGCGTAGCGCCGGAGCCTGCCCTGCTCGATGTCGTCCAGGACGCGGATGACGTTCTGCACGCCGGCCACTACCAGGCTGTGCTCGGCCGGCAGGTTCTTGGGCAGCCCTCCCAGGTAGGCCCAGCGCAGCCCGGTGGCGCTCTCGCAGGCGGCCGGGTGCTCGTCCTGCTCGTCCATTCTGGCCATGGTCGAAACCAGCGGCTGGTACAGATCCCGGATCGAGACCACGGCGTCGAGGTGGGAGCGCTCCATGCCGGGATGGCTCTCGATCGAGACCATCTTGGCCGAGCACGGCGTGACGTAGACCACGCCGACGCGCTCCTCCGGGACACCTTGCTCGCGCGCGGCGCGGGCCCTGGCCTGCTGCGCCGCGATCTCCCGCGGCGGCACAATCGAGAGAAGCTGGTCGATGAGATCGGGGTACTTCATCTGCACCAGCCGCACCACGGTGGGACAGAACGAGGAGATGACCGGGCGCTGGCCGCGGTACTCGGCCAGGTGCAGCTCGGTGGCCGCCGTGACCGAGTCGCAGGCGGGCGAGATGCTCTCGACCGCGTCGAAGCCACAGCGCTCCAGGCCCGCGTGGACCCGGCCGAGCGGCACGTCGGCGTCGAACTGGGCGTACAGGGCCGGAGTCGGCTGCTTGTCCCGGACCAAGACGACGCCGCACAGGTCGGCGACGACCGCGGTGCGCATCACCTGCGGGCTCGCCAGCCCCGTCAGCAGCAGCATCCCCGGGCTGCTGCAGGCCAGCACGTCGCTCATCAGATCGGCCACGTCGACCGTGCTGACCTCGACCGAGAGATCGGAGCCGGAAACGACCTGTGCCTGAAGCAGCTCACGGACATCCAAGCGCGGGCTGCGCCCGCAACTCAAGGGTGAAACCGATACGCCCGCGCAACCGGAGCGGGCCGACGCAACGAAGTGGCAACGCCCCGCGGCCGTTGCCCACCGTAGACGCCGGGGTGCCGTCCGCGGCGAGTACTCCACGCTGGGGCTTCGCCCCAGACCCCGCGAACGGGGCCCCAACCCCGTTCGCCCTGTCCTGCGGGAATGTTGCGCGACTGGCGCAAGTTTGGCGGAGGAGAAGCGCTCGCCGGGTTTGCCCTCGAGGGAGGCCATGAGCGCGGTGGATTCGCCGCAGACGAAGGCGCCGCCGCCGCGGTTGACGCGGGCGTCGAAAGAGAAATGCGAGCCCAGGATGTCGCGGCCGAGAAGGCCGTGTTCGCGCGCCCTGGCGATGGCTATGGTCAGGTTCTCCACCGCGAGGGGATACTCGTTGCGGATGTAGACGTAGCCCTCGCGCGAGCCGATCGCATAGGCCCCGATCATCATCCCCTCGAGGACGAGATGGGGGTTGCCCTCCATGGTACTGCGGTCCATGTAGGCACCGGGGTCGCCCTCGTCGCAATTGCAGATGACGTACTTCGGCTCTCCGGGGGCTTTCTTCACCGTGCTCCACTTCTTCCCGGTGGGGAAGCCTCCTCCCCCGCGGCCGCGCAGGCCGGCCTTGGTGACCTCGTCCAGGACTTGCGCCGGGGACCTCTCGAAGAGGGCCTTGGCCAGGGCGCCATAGCCCCCAACGCAGAGGTAGTCTTCGATGCTGGTCGGGTCGATCAACCGGTTGGGGCCGAAGATGAGTCGCTGCTGGTGCTGATAGAAGGGGATGTCCCCTTCGCGGGCAATCCTGGCGCCGGTGACCGGATCGACGTAGAGCAGGCGCTCGACGACCTTGCCGGCGAGCACGCTCCGGAGGATCTCGGGCGCATCCTCGGGCTGGACGTGGGTGTAGCAGGTCTCCTCGGGGAAGACCACGACGAGGGCGCCCTGCTCGCAGAAGCCGTGGCAGCCGGTGCGTCGCAGATCGATCTTTCCCTCCATGGCCTGCTTGCGGATCTCTTCCCGGAATGCGGCCACGACGCGCTCGCTCTTGTAGGCGCGACAGGCGGTGCCAGAGCAGATGGTGATACAACGGCGGGCGGGAGACCGTTGGGACAGGAGGCCTTGTCGGATCCTCTCCAGCTCGGCGGGCGAGTGTGCTCTAGTCATGGTTCTCCCCTACTCACAGCCCGCGAGGGTCTCTTGCACGTCGGCGGAGCCGACGTGGCCGTGGTATTCCTGGTCGAGGACGAGTAGCGGGCCTAGGAGTGTGTCGGAGAAAGCGTGCTCGAAATGGTCCAAGTTATCGAAATCGCTCACTTTACTCTGACGCTGGAACCGAACAATTCCGCGCACTTATTTTTTTCTCCGACAGACTCCTAGTGCGCAGCAGCCCAAGCAGCCCACCGTTTCCAGGCTGAACTTGCGGTCGGCGGTCGTGGCGCCGGGCTCGGTGCCGAGGATCTGGCGGGTGCGGTCGAGGATGCGGGGCGCGCCGCGGACGTGGCAGGCGGTCCCCATACATATGGTGACGAGGTGCCGACCGCGGGGAACGAGGCTGAACGCCCGGAAGAAGGTGGCGACGCTGAAGACGCGGCTCGGGGGTACACCCAGGGCGGCGCTGCCCTTTTGGTAGCCCCTGTATGAGCAACTGGTCGCGCACGGGGCCGGGCGCCGCCCGCGTGCTCACCTTGCTTGGCGTCGGCACGCTCGATCTCGGGGTCAACGCCTCGCTCATCCAGCAGTCGAGCCGCCGGTGCGGCCTGCACGCGGATCTCTTGGTCCGGTGCGGCGAGCTGCCCCACGCTCGGAAGCTTGGTCCGTCGGGTCGGCTCACGCCTGCGGATCTCGAGCTCGGCACGGTGGAGCAGCAGTTCTCCTTGCTTGCGGCTGCCGCGTTCCTCGACTGCTTCGGCTCGCTCGACCTGCGGGCGTTCGCCGACTCGCTGTTCGAGGCCGGGCTCCAGCGGCACGGACTGGTCGGCTCGTTCGACGAGGATCGGCCGCCCGAGGAGCTGTGGGACGCGCTGCGTGCGGCCGAGGGCCTGGCGATCCTCGGCGTGCTCGGCGTCTTCGAGGTCGGCGTGCTCGCCGATCTGCAGCGGACGATCGCCCGAGCGCACTACCCCACGCCCCGTTTCACCTACGCCGCGCTCACGCTGCCGCGCATCCTCCAGCCGCTCACGCACCAGCCGGTCTGCCTCGAGCCGGCCACGGCCGAGCGGGCGGCTGCGCTGGTCGGCTTCGCCGCGGATATGCTGGGCAAGACCTACGAGCACGTGCTGGTCACTCCGGTCGAGCTCGGCGAGGCGGTTGTCGCCAGCCGCGTCGGGAACGCCGCCTCCGAGGGCGGGGCGGCCAGTGCCGGCCGCGTGCTCGGCAGCGAGATCGTCCGCCGCTCGGGCGCCGGCGCGATCGACACCACCGAGGCGCAGCGGATGCTGGCGGGGATCGTGGCCTCCGGCTGTGCCCTCTCGCCCGAGGAGGGCGAGGCGCTCGCCGCGGCCGTGCGGCGCGCCTTTCAAGCGCGCTTCCGCCACGTGGGCGACATGCGCAAGGATCCGGTCGCGCTCCCGAATGGCGTCGGTCATTCGGTTGAACGCGGCCTCGAGGCTGCCGAGCTCGTCTCGAGAGATTTCCGGAACCCGGTACTCGAAGTTGCCCCGCGAGATCTCCCGGGACGCGAGCACGAGCTGCCGGATGGGCCGCAGCACAGTGCGCGCGAGCAGGTACGCGATGAGCCCGGCCAGCGCCATGCCCAGGGCCGTCACCCCGAGGAACGCCAGCACGGTCTGCCGCTCGAGCGCGACGAACTTGTCCTCGCGCATGCCCACGTACAGCATGCCGACCACCTGCCCGCCGAGGTCGCGGATCGGCTCGTAGGCAGTCAGGTACCAGCCGTTGACCACGAAGGCCCGCTCCGTCCACGAGCGGCCTTCGTCGAGGACCCGGTCCCCGACCTCCGCCTGCACGCGTGTCCCGATCGCACGGGCCCCCTCCTTGGTTCGCACGCTGGTCGCGACGCGGGTGTCGCCGAGGAACAGCGTGGCCGTGCCGATCTGCAGGCCCTCGTACACCTCCCCGCGGTACACGGTGTTCTTGATCCGATCGACGAGATCGTCGCTGCGGTTGAGCAGCCTGCCGCCGTAGAGCACACCGAGCAGCTCGCCGCCCGCGTCGAGCACCGGAGCCGCCGCCACGAGGACCATGCCGGCGCCGAGCTCGGTCCTCGGCGTGGGCCGCGCGTGGGGCGTGGCTACGAGCTCGATGCGCGCGCGGCTCGGGAGCGCCGTGCTCTCCCGCGCGAGCTGCTCCGCGGTCATCACCTCCGTGCCGGCGACGGGCCGCCCGGTCTCCAGCACCTTGCGCACGAGCGGGCTCTGTGCCTGGCTGTCGCCGGTCGCCGCGCCAGGGTAGCTGCGCACCATCACGCTACCCGCGGGATCGGTCACGGCCAGGATGTCGAGGCTCTCGGTCTCGCGCACCTGCCCGAGCGCCCGCACGAGCAGCGCGGTATCCCTCGCGCGGATGGCGTCCCGGATGGAGAACCGATTGGCGGTCAGCCGCACGGCGTCCTGGAGCTTCTCCACATCGTGCTCGTAGATGAGTCGAGCCGAGTTGATGTCCTGCGCCACCTTGGCCTGCGCCTGCCCGACGAAGCGCTGGCCGATGAGGTAGGCTCCCATGAACGTGGCGATCAGGCCCGTGGCGCCGATCATGAGGACGAACCCGAGGATGAGCCGGCTGCGGTAGGAGAGGAGCATGGCCACGGGGGGCGTCCAGAGACTCTGCGAGCCCATCCTGCGCGCCGGGATCGCATGCGTCAACGGCCGGGGAGTGGGACTGCGCCACCGCGCTGTTGGGAGTGCCTACGGAGCCCGCGGCCGCGCGTGCTGGCCGTCAGCGCAGGTAGAAGTAGCCCTTGTTCTCCGCCTGCACCCAGTTGTTGGCGGCGTTCTGCGGGTCCGAGTCGGCGCCGAAGTTGTGCCACATGCAGCCGTCCGACGCCGGGGCGTCCTTGAAGGTCGGCCCGAGGATGAGCCGGCTCTGCCCGTTGCCGCTGTAGCCGTTGCCCATGCCGTTGACGGTGAACGAAGCGCTACTTGACGCCTCCCTTGGGCCGCACATCTGGGACGAGATCGTTGTTGCGCCAGTAGGTGTCGGCCTTGCCGCCGCCTGATGCCGTGAAGCCGACCATCTGGATCTCCGCCTCGATGGCGACGGTGCCCTCGGGCACGTGCTCCTTCTTCACGCACGAGAAGTACAGTACCGCCTTCTCGCCGGGCTTCATCGGGCCCGCAAAGATGCCGCCGCCGCACGTCTGCTTCGGCCGCGGCTTGGTCGAAGCGCCGCCGGCCGGCACCTGGAGCTGCTTGCCGGCCTTATCGTAGAAGTAGGCGGCGACGTTTCCGTAGAGAACCTCCAGCTTCGCGTTGTTGACGACGCGGAAGCTCGGCCCGGCGTCGCCCATCTTGCCGGTCCACGTCACCTCCATGAGCCGGCTCGGCCCCTTGGCCTCGCACGGGCTCTTGAAGGTGCCTTGGCCGGTCGAGCCGTCGGGGCAGGCATGGCTTGGCTTGCTGGTGGGGGCGCTCGTTGCCGCAGCGGTTGCCGGGGCAGGCGTCGCGGCGGACTCCGGTGCCGCAGCGGTGCTGCTCGCCTCCGGCCCGCTCGGCGCGCCCTGCTCCTTGGCGCAGCCGATGAGGGCGAGGGCGGCGATACATGACGCTTGGGCGATTCGTGTTATGTCACAGTCCATCACCGACCTTCCTTTCCGCCTTCGGCGGGATGAAGCTCATGGCGCGCTCGGCGAGCGCGGCGATCGTCAGCGAGGGGTTGACCCCGGGGTTGGCCGAGACGGCGGAGCCGTCGACTACGTACAGGCCATCGTAGCCGAAGACGCGGTGGCGGTGATCGACAACGCCTTCCTCGGCCGAGGCGCCCATGCAGCAGCCCCCGAGGATGTGGGCCGTGGTGGGCACGTCGAGCAGGGCCTCGTTGATGAGGCTCATCGGCTCGCCGCGTAGCTCCTCTGCCACGTCGTCGGCCAGGCTCGATGCCTCGGGCAACGAGGCGCAGGGCGGCTCGCCCGCCTCGCGCGCCGTGACCAGCGCGCGGCGCCAGAGCGTGGTCCAGGCCCGGCCGAAGCGCAGCCGCAGGGTGCCCTCCAGCGTGCGCATGTAGAGCATGATGGTGGTGAACTTCGCCCAGTCGGGTACGAGCATGGCGCGCAGGTTGCGCAGGGGATGCCGGATCGTGCGGTAGACGAACTCGCCCAGGCGCCGCAGCATGCCGCGGCCCCGCACGTGGGGACCAACGAGCACGCGGAAAAAGCCGGAGCCGGCCGGGTAGCGGGCGAGCTCCAGGTGCGAGTGCGCATCGGTCTTGACGATCGCCCCGATGGCGATGCCGCGCGACAGATCCACGTCGCGCCGCCGGCTCGTCACGCCGATTAGCGCCTCCGAGTTGGTACGCACCGCCCAGCCGAGCCGCGGCGAGAGCCGCGGCAGGCCGTCGGGGCTCTGGCTCACGGCGAGCAAGAGCGGCACCGTGCCGAGCACGCCGCCGGCGAGAACCACGTTCTGGGCGGCGTAGGTTCGGGCGCGCCGCCGCCATAGCGAGCGGCCCTGGCGCGCCGTCACCTCGTAGCCGCCCGCGTCGAGCGGCCGCATCCAGGTGGCCTGCGTGTCGGTGTGGACCTCCAGGCCGCGTTTCTCGGCCAGGAAGAGGTAGTTCTTGTCGAGCGTGTTCTTGGCGCCGTAGCGGCAGCCGATCATGCAGCCGCCGCAGCCGTTGCAGCCCTGCCGCTCGGGCCCCTCGCCCGCGAAGTACGGATCCGGGACGCTCACTTCCGGCTCGCCGAAGTAGACGGCCACGTCGGTGGGCTCGAACTCGGCGAGCAGGCCGCGCTTGGCGGCGACGGCCCGCAGCACCTTGTCTGGATCCTCCATCATGGCGTTCGGCTGCACGCCGAGCATCCGCCGCACCGTCTGGTAGTGGGGGGCGAGATCCTCCTTCCAGTTGGCCAGCGCGGCCCAACTCGGGGCGGCGAAGAAGTCGTCGGGGGGCACCGGCAGGGTGTTGGCGTAGACGAGCGAGCCGCCGCCCAGGCCGACCCCCGAGAGCACGGTCATGTGCCGGAAGAACGTCATCTTGAACAGGCCGCGGAACCCGAGCGCCGGCAGCCACATCCAGCGGCGCAGGTCCCAGTTGCTGCGCGGGAAGTCCTCTGGCCCCAGGCGGCGGCCCTGCTCGAGCAGCAGCACCCGGTAGCCCTTCTCCGCCAGCCGCAACGCGCACACGCTCCCGCCGAAGCCGGAGCCGATGATGAGGTAGTCCCACTTTTCCATGGCTCCATGCTCCTGCGCTTGTGCCAGGTGCCACCCGGCGGCTCCGTGCCCAGCATGCTAGCACGCAAGGGCCTAGGGGATTCCGCCGCAAGACTCCGCCCCGTTTTGCGTCAACCGGATAGGCAGGATCTAGAGCACCGGCACGTCGGAAGGGGGCATCTCGCCCGGCTCGTCGCCGATGTCGCTCGTGTTGCCGTGGCCGAGCAGGGGCTGCCCCCGAGCCGCACCAGACCCTTGCCCAGCAGCCCACCCACAGGGTCCCGGCAAAGTCGCCGGGACCAGCCGTCAGCGCTCAGCGCTCAGCGCTCAGCCATGCGAAATCAACGACCCGCCAAGACGCCAGAAAGATGAACAGGAAGGCGAGAAGACGGGAAGATCTTTGAATGGAATCCTTCCCGCCTTCCCGTCCTCCTGTGAACATCCGGCAGGCGCTCCACGGACGCCGTCTGGCGACTTGGCGGGTCTTTGTGCGAAATCGCGTGTTCTTGCTGAGTACACGGCTTAGAGCTGACGGCGGCCGAGGACTTTGTCCGAGGCCCTGAGCCCGCCCACCGCGGGCCTTGACCCGAACTGGTCAAGATGTCATCTTGACCATGTGGAGGCGAACGTCAAGAGCGTGTCGATGGCGGAGGCGAAGGCGTCTCTCTCGGAGCTGGCCGCGCGCACGCGAGGCGGCGAGCGCTTCCGGCTGCTTCGCCGGGGCAAGCCGGCGGCCGCGCTTGTGGCCGTCGAGGATCTCGGGCGACTCGATCGGGCCGAGGCCGTCGCCGGGTTCGTCGCGGCCGCACGCAAGTTCGCGGCGAGTCTGCCGCCCGTGGAGGAGCTTCCCGACCTCGCCGACCTGCTGCCGGAGCGCAGGACGCGCCCGCGCCAGGCGCGACGGCGATGAGATTCCTGCTGGACACGGACGCTGTGAGCGAGCCGGCGCGGCGCCATCCATCCCGGAGGTTCATGGCGCGACTCGCGAAGTACGCCGGCGAGCTGGCGGTGTCGAGCATCAGCGTGGGCGAGATCGTCTTTGGGGCACGACGGGCCCCGGGCGGCCAGCGCTATCTCCACTACTTGACCGAGACCGTCCTTCCGCACGTCGCAGTGCTTCCGATCGACGTGGCCGTGGCCACCCGCTACGGCGAGCTGCGAGCCGTGCTCGAACGCGGTGGGACGCCGCTCGCGGACCTCGACCTGCTCATCGCGGCGACGGCGCTGGCGCACGACCTCGCTCTCGTCACCGGCAACCGTCGCCACTTCGAACGCATCGGCGGCCTGGATCTCGCGGACTGGTTCGCCGATCGCGCCGCGCGTTGATGCCCGCCGAGTCACGCCCGCAGCACCGTGACCTCGTGTGCCTGCGCCGGCTGGATGATGGTGCTGCGAGCCGGGAGGCTAGAGATAACGAAGGCCTGGGCGCCGCGCGCCTCGTCGTCCGACACCAGCCCACATTCCCGGGGCGCTGAGGCGGGAGGGGCGCCGCCTTGACGTGCCTTGAACGCAGGGTAGTATCTAGACTATCTAGGAGTGTGTCGGGGGAAAGCGCTCTTGGCCGGAAGTCGGGAGGCGTGATCTCGCGAGACTGCGGGATCCGTGA
>JACQWT010000521.1 GCA_016209145.1 Deltaproteobacteria bacterium
GGAAAACTGTCAGTCAGATCAAGCGACTACAGCCGGCAACCGTTTCGTGACGCGGTAGCCAGCCAAGCGGAAAGCAAGAAGAAAATCCCGACGTTGGCGAGCGGATGGCGGCCAGGTTGGAAGGAGCTGGGACGCGCGGCCAGGCGCCGGTGGCACCAGAGGCAGGGCCCCTTGGTCTTGGGAACGAAGAGCTCGGGCCGGCGGAACAGGCCGTGTCGGTCGAAGGCCTCGACGTGGCCGGCTCCAGGCCCGTGACAGGCCTCGCACTCGACGCCGCCGTGGACGTCCTTGTCGTGGCGCCGGACCTGGTCGGCGTGGCAGCCGGCGCACACGTACTGCTGGCGGTGCAACGGCAGCGGCGCGGCCATGGCCTCGCGCGCCGCTTCTCCGCGGTAGAAGCCGAACTGGCCGTAGGAGCGCGGCACCAGCGCCGCCCGCGCCGCCAGCGCCACGGAGCCGAGCAACGCCAGGACGATCACCAGGCGCCAGACGTGCTTGAAGCTGGCCGTCCCGGCGCCGCCCACCGCTGCCGGATCGGGTGGGCCGGCGCCGAGCTTGACCAGGCCGGAGGTCGCTGCGGCCACGGCGAGCACGCCGGCCGCCAGGATCGTGGCGAGCCCGTAGACCGGCCGCTCCGCCGCGGCGTCGGCTCGCGCCATGAGCACTACGGCGGCAAGCAGCAGTCCCCCGCCGGTCAACGCGACCCATCCAAGCACAACTGCTCGTCGCCGCCCCACCCGCCCCTTGCCAGCACGGCTCGTGCCAACACACGTCCGGCCGCTCTCGCCCCCGGGGCCGGCCGGCAGACCGCGCTGCGGGCGGATGGAACGCCCCCGCGCCCTATCGCCGTGCCGCATCGCCGTGCCGGCCGCTCGGCCGCTGCCGCCGAAATCGCGGCCCCAGATCTGTTCTACTACTCCGGAGAATCGTCGCGCGGCGCGCAGATTCCAGGGCGCCTGCCGAAGCAGGGGCGGAGGATTCAAGGGGTCGAGGGGTCGAGCAAACCCCGGCCCCTGACCCCTTGGCCCCTTGGCCCCTTGGCCCCTTGACCCCTTGACCCCTTGACCCCTGGGGCTGCGGGCGAAGCCCGCGCTGTGACGTAGAGGAACGGCGCCGGAACCGGCACCTTGCGGCCGCACCAGGGGACGTGCCGCGCCACCTGATGGCCCACCCCGCCAGGCGTGCCTTCTGGTATGTGTCTTGCTGTGCCCCCGCGGCGGTGGCCGAGATCGAGGAGCACGGATCGGAGCGGCCAGGGGGCATGAAGGCGACACGCCCGCGGTGGGTCCGGACGGTGGCGGGCAAGACGGCGCTCGGCATCGCTCTGCCGCTGCTGGCAGTGGTCGTCGGGTTCGGCGCGTACGGAATCGCGTTGCGCCGGGACCAGACGTACCGGCAGATCGAGCGGGACCACGCGCACCACGTCGAGATGCTGGTCGAGCTGCTGCGAGAGTCCGCGGGAGGCGGGCGCGGCCATGACCTGGCCGGCATCGTGGCCGCCGTGCGCCGGGCGGAGCGCTACTCGGAGGTGGTGATCGCCGATCGGCGCGCGCTGGTGCGCCATGCCGGTCACCGCGCGCTCGTCGGCAAGCCGCTGCGCTCCCGCTGGCCGGATCTCCTGCTCGGACGCGCCGGCGAGGACGCCGCCCTGCCGCTCGCGCCGCGCACCGCCCGCGCCGCCGGGGCCGGCTCCGGCCGCACCGACGTGATCCGCACGGTGGCTCCCCTGCGCAACGATCCCCAGTGCCACCGTTGCCATGGCGCCCGCGAGCCGCTCAACGGAGTGGTCGTGTTCGAGGCTCCGACCACGGAGATCGACGCGCGGTTCGCCGGCGATCTCTGGGGGACGGCCGTCAAGGCCCTGGCCCTGCTGCTCGCGGCCACGGGCGCCGTCTACGCCGCGCAGCACCGCCTGGTCGTCGGGCCGCTCGGCCGGCTCACGGCGGCCGCCAGGGCGGTCGAGGCAGGCAAGGGGAGCCGCCTGGCGGTCGAGGCCGGCGGTGCCGGGGACGAGGTCGGACAGCTCAGCGCCGCGTTCCGGCGCATGGTCGAGCGGCTGGCAGAGGCCCACGTGGATCTCGAGCGCAGGATCCAGGCTCGAACCGCCGAGCTTGCCGCCATGGGTGAGGAGCTCAAGCTGCTCTACACCAAGCTCATGCACGTCGAGCGGCTGACCACGATGGGGGAGCTGGCCGCCACCATCGCCCACGAGGTGCGCACGCCGCTGAACGCCCTGGCCATCAACCTCCAGCTCCTCAAGCGCGAGCTCAGGGCGCCCCCCGGCCCGGCGCCCGCCTCCCCGCCGGCCGGCCGGGCCCAAAGCCGGGACACCGTGGCCATGCTGGAGGCCGAGGTCGCCAGGATCAACGCCGTGGTCGAGGAGTTCGTGAGGTACGCCCGGCTGCCGCGGCCGTCGCCGCGTCCGCTCGAGCTGGGGCACCTGTGTCGCGGCACCGTCCACCTGCTCGAAACCGAGGCCCGCCGCAGCGCAGTACAGCTGCGCTTCGACGCCCCGGCCCGGCCGCTCCCCGTCCTCGGCGATGAGGACCAGTTGCGCCAGGTGCTCATCAACCTCCTGCTCAACGCCATCCAGGCCATGCCTGCCGGGGGACGCCTCGCGTTGCGGGCGGACGAGGTGGACCGGGACGCGCGCCTGGCGGTAAGCGACACTGGCCCAGGGATTGCTCAGGAGGTGAGCGCGGTCCTGTTCCGGCCGTTCGTGACGACCAAGCCGAACGGCACCGGGCTGGGGCTGGCCATCGCGACACGGATCATCGGCGAGCACCATGGAAGGATCAGCGCCCGCAACTTGCCCGAGGGGGGCGCCTGCTTCGAGATCCGGCTTCCCCTCGAGGCGGCGCGGCCGGCGAGCGCCGGCCGCGGCGCGCCAGGCGACAATGCCCGCGTCGGGCCGGAGCTGCGCGACACGCCGGGCTGATCCGTTCCTCGCGGCAGGCGGCCGCCGCGCAGCGGCGAGCACGGAGCGCGGGAACGAAGATCCTGGCGGTAGTGCCAGGGGGCGGCCGCGATGAGCGCCAGCGTGCTCCTGGTCGAGGACGACGACGCAACGCGCGCCAGCCTGGAGCTGGCGCTGCGCCAGGACGGCTTCGCGGTCAGCGCGGTAGCGGACGGGGCCAGCGCCATCGTGCGCCTCGGCCAGCAGCCCTTTGACGTCGCGCTCGTGGATCTGATGCTGGGCAGTGTCGGCGGCCTGGAGGTGCTCGACTGCGCGCTGCGCCACTGGCCCGACATCGTGGTCATCGTGCTCACCGGCTACGGCACCGTGGAGACCGCGGTCGAGGCGATGAAGCGCGGCGCCCAGGACTTCCTCAGCAAGCCCATCGACATCGAGAAGCTGAGCGTGCTCATCCACAAGTGCATGCGCCACCAGCAGCTCGCCATCGAGAACCGCAGGCTGCGGCAGGAGGTGCGCGACCGCTTCTCGGTCGGCCGCATCCTGGGCCGCTCGCCGCGCATGCTCGAGCTGTTCCGGGAGATCGAGCAGGTCGCCCAGACCGACGCCACCGTGCTGTTGCGCGGCGAAAGCGGGGTGGGCAAGGAGCTGTGCGCCAACGCCATCCACTACCACGGGGCGCGGCACGCCGGACCGCTCATCAAGGTGGCCGTGGGCGCCCTAGGGGCGGGAGTCCTGGAGAGCGAGCTGTTCGGCCACGTGCGGGGCGCCTTCACCGGCGCCGTCCGGGGCCGCACCGGCCGCTTCGAGCAGGCCGACCGCGGCACCATCTTCCTCGACGAGGTTGGCGACATCGAGCTCGGCACCCAGATCAAGCTGCTGCGCGTGCTCCAGGAGCAGCAGCTCGAGCGCGTCGGCGGCAACGAGACGATCCAGATCGACGTGCGCGTCATCGCCGGCTCGAACCGGGATCTGAAGGCCGCCATCGCGCAGGGCCGCTTCCGCGAGGACCTTTACTACCGGCTCAACGTCGTCAGCATCCGCGTTCCGGCGCTGCGCGAGCACGCGAGCGACATCCCCGTCATCGCGGATCACTTCCTGCGCCACTACGCCCGGCGCCACGGCCGGAGCGTCCGGCGGATCGCCAGGCCGGCCTTGGGCGCGCTCGCGTCCTACCTCTGGCCGGGCAACGTGCGCGAGCTGCGCAACTGCATCGAGAGCCTGGTCGTCACCTCCCGCACGAGCACGATCGAGCTCGACGACCTGCCGGCGCAGGTGCGCGGCCATCAGGACGAGCCCAAGCTCGAGCTGGGGCTGGGGACGACACTGGCACAGATGGAGCGCGAGGCCATCCTGCGCACGCTGGCGCTCGCCGGCGGCAACAAGGCAAAGGCCGCACGCCTGCTGGGCATCGGGCTGAAGACGCTCTACCGCCGGCTGGAGAGCTACGGGCATGCCGGCCGCGCCAACGGCGAAACCGGGTCAGAGTGACCGGGGCGACGCGCGGCACGGGCCGCTCCCTGTCAGCATGACAGAGTCCCATGCCCCAATCAGGCAGCTTTGCTGTCAAAGCGACTCGGTTTGGCATTGGGACCGGCAGCCACGGCCCTGCCGAGCGTGCGAATTCGCCTGGATGTTTGCCGATCCGCGCCTGGCACAGTTCCTGCGTAGGGCTGCGAAACCGAGGAACGACTGAGGGCGAGCCGAAGCCAGACAGGAGAAGCCATGAGTCGCTGGAGCTTGAACGGATGGGCGTGCATTGGCGCGGCGCTGGCGCTGGGCGCGGCAGCGTGCAGTGGGGAGGCCGGGCCACCAGGCTCGTCCGGAGCGCGGGGAGAGCAGGGAGATGCCGGGCCGAAAGGCAACCCGGGCGACCCGGGCGACCCGGGAAAGGACGGCGGCCCCGGTGAGAAGGGCGACACGGGGGACCCCGGCGAGAAGGGCGACACGGGCGAGGCGGGAGAGCCGGGGCTCGACTGCTGGGATCTGAACGACAACGGCGCCTGCGACGCGGCCGAGGAAGACATCAATGAGGACGGCAAGTGCGACGTCGCGGACTGCGCCGCGTACGGGCCGGGCGTGTCCTTCGTCGGCACGGAGAAGTGCAAGGCGTGCCACGCCGATCAGTACAACAGGTTCATGAAGAGCGGCCACCCCTACAAGCTCAGCAAGGTGGAGGGCGGCAAGGCACCGACGCGGCCTTTCGACGTGGTCACCGGCGGCGTTCCCGCCCCGCCCCTCGGGCTCAAGTGGGACGACATCACCTACGTCATCGGCGGCTTTGGATGGAAGGCGCGTTACATCGGCAAGGACGGCTACATCGTCACGGGCGGCCAGAACGATCTCACGCAGTGGAACTTCCCCAACAGCGACCTCGGCAAGTCAGGCGCCTGGGTGGCGTACAACGCCGGCAAGAAGACGGCCTACAACTGCGGCGGCTGCCACACGACCGGGTGGGTCCCGTGCCCGGTGGGCGACAAGACCTGCGCGCACCAGGACAACCTCGAGGGCATGGCCGGCAGCTTCTCCGCCCCCGGCGTCCAGTGCGAGGCCTGCCACGGCCCGGGGAGCAAGCACGCCGCGTATCCGTACCTGGTGGACGCCAAGGTCGACCGCGACGCCGAGATGTGTGGCAAGTGCCACAGCCGAGGCGCTCCGGAGGTGCTCGACGCCAAGGGTGGCTTCATCGAGCACCACGAGCAGTTCGAGGAGATGTTCCAGAGCAAGAAGCACGCGATGCGCTGCGTCGACTGCCACGACCCGCACCGCAGCGCCAAGTACGCCGATCCGAACGTCAACCCGGACAAGAGCATTCGCCTCAAATGCCTGTCCTGCCACGAGGACTACGACAAGGGTCAGAAGACCAACAAGATGGCCGGCGTGGCGTGCATCGAGTGCCACATGCCGCGGATCGTGAAGTCCGGCTGGGGCGACGCGGCGAAGTTCTCCGGCGACATCCGCGTGCACCTGTTCGGCATCAGCACGCTCGCCGCGGCGCCCCAGTTCAGCCAGGACGGCCTGAGCTCCAAGCCGTACATCACCCTCGACTGGGCCTGCAACCACTGCCACGACGGCCAGAAGGCGTTCAAGAAGACGGCCCAGGAGCTCGAGGCCATGGCCCAGGGCTACCACGGGGGTTGAGGCCATACGCGCCAAGTACAGCGCCCCGCAAGAGGGTGTCCAGTACGCAAGGCGATCGAGCGCGCGAGGCTCGGGCAGTTCGGGTTCGCTGTGCCTAGTTCCTAGTTCCTAGTTCTGCGTCTCGTTCACGTTCTCGTTCACGTTCGCGCGCTCGACGTTCCTTTTCTGCAACTGTGCCGGCGTCGTGACGATGAACAGGGTATGGAACGACGAATTGAACTAGGAACTAGGAACTAGGGACAAGGAACAGAGGACCGGGAACGCCCCTGCACCGAGGCGGCTAGCCCATGTTTCCCGAATCGTCTCGTAACCTAGCGAAAAAGCGTGGGGCGGATCCGCGGATTGTCTCTACACCGCCACGGCCACCTCGTTGACGTGGGCGCCAGCCAGTGGCACTGGCGCGGTGTTGGCGACGCCGAC
>JACQWT010000522.1 GCA_016209145.1 Deltaproteobacteria bacterium
ATGCGCGCAGCCCCGCCTGACGAGCCGGCTGGGAGAATACGTGAACGCTTACCGCCGCACGCGACGCAGCCAGGGAGATCCGGAACGTAGGCCGAGAAGCTCCCGTCCTTGGCCCGTTCGATCACCGCGAGGTAGTCTATCGCTCTTCTCCTGGGAGCCCAGCGTCTGCCCTGAAGCATAGCGCGCGCAGCGGCCGTGGGCGACGAAGCAGCGGGTTGGCGGCAGGGCCGGCGCATCTTCTTTGGCCCAACTTCTGCGGACCTGCACGCGTGGACCGGCGTGGACCGGGCGAGCGCGCCGCTCGCCGCGCCCGGTGCCCCACGGCGCCCAGCGCCAGGCGCCCCACGGCGCCGGCCGCCCGACCGCGCCCGCTGCCCGCGCTGCCCGCCTTCCCCAATCCCCCCCTCAATTCCCGGAAAGCGGGAATAGAGGGGCAGATAGCGAGGTCATCGCCTCCTCTATTCCCGGTTTTCGAGAATAGAGGGCCAGATGGCTTGCGCAGGGGACTGGCAACGGCGCTGCCGTGGGCGGCCCGCGGCCGTAGGCGGACGGCCGCCATCTCCGACGGGACGACGCAGTCGCACGCCCGCCCCGTGCGCTGCATGGCGCCGATGTAGGATGATGCGCAGGCCCTGGGGTTGGCGGCCGACCGGCGGGCTGCGCGCCTGGACGCTCCGCGTCTCACAACGCTGACGTACGCCCCTCGGGCTCGGGGAGCGTGCTCCGACCGGTCGAGTTGTTGTAGGATCACCCCGCGGTCGGCCCCGGCCCCCGAAAGCGCAGCGTGGGAAATGAGACGCACGAGAAGCCATCCGGATGCCCTGTTCTTCCCGGCCGCGCGCACGGCCTTCGGCGCGGCGCTTGCCGCGATCGTCGCGCTCGCCGCGGGCTGTGGCGCAGAGCTCGCCGGCGAGTCGCCGGCGGGGTTGTTGCCGCCGGGACCGCAGGTAAGCGTGGCGCCCCGGCCGCCCGAGGAGCCCGAGCCGTGGGTGCTCGAATGGAGCGGTGACGTGCGGCAGGCGTTGACCTCCCAGCTCGGCTCGGCCGTGGCGCTGGTGCGCTACCAGGGCGGACAGCTCGATCTTCTGCCAGGCTGCACGGTGGCGGGCGGCTACGGGCCGAGCGGCGCGCTCGGTCGTGCGCGGGAGTCGAAGTCCATCGCGAGCGAGAGCGAGCTGTTCGCCGAGCTCGGGGTCAAGATCGCCAGCGCGGGGGCGAGCTTCCGGCAGGGGGAGCGCTGGAAGCTCGATTTCGTGGTGGCGGACGTCCGGTCGGCTTCCGAGCGGGTGAGCCGCGCGCAGGTGCCGCCGGGGTGCGAGCGGGCGACCCACTACGTCCGGCAGATCTACCTCGGCGCCTACGAGCTCGACACGGCCTCTGGCAAGCGCCTCTCCGGGCATGCGGGCGTTGGGGTAGGCGACGTGAGCGCCGGCCTGGGCGGCGGCAAGTCAGACCGGCTCGCCATCGAGCGCAGCGCCGGCCATGTCGAGCGCTGCGCCGAGCCGCAGACAGGGGCCGGCGACCCGGCCTGTGCCGGGCTGCTCAAGGTTGGCCTTGCCCCGCTCGGGCCGTGAGGCAGAGGCGATGACGAGGGTACTTCGATTGGCGCTGGGCCCCGTTGCCGCGCTCGCGCTCGCGGGATGTCACGCCGCCCCGGCGCCGTGCGCCGGCGGGATGTGCGGCAAGAGCGTGGCGCCCGCGCGCGCCACCTTCGTGGCCGCCGAGAAGGTCTCCGAGGTGATGGCCGTGCCCGTGGCCGGCAAGGTCACGGTGCTCGACTTCTGGGATACCAAGTGCGCCCCGTGCCTGGCGGCGATGCCGCGCTGGGAGGCGCTCTGGCGCCGTGCGGATCGCGCCGAGGTCGCGTTTGTCGGCGTGGCCATGGACCGGTCCGAGGGCGAGGCGTACGGCATCGATGTCGTGCGCGAGCAGGTGCGCACCGATCCGCGCTTGAAGGTGAGCTTTCCCCTGCTCTACGACGGCGAGGCGCTCGTGCTCGACCGGATCTACGCGGTAGGTCCGAGCTTCCCGCGCGCCGTCGTCATCGACGCCGCGGGGATCGTGATCTACGATTCGCGGGGCGAGGGCGGAGATCACGTGGCCGAGGTGCAGTCGCTCTTGGCGAGCCTGGGGATGGTGCGATGAAGACAGGGTGCTCGTGGCTGCTCGTGGTGTCCGCCCTGGCGGGCGCGGCCGGTTGCGGCGCCGCCACGACCGAACCGAGCCCCGCGCCCGTCAGGACCGGGGACGTCGTCGGCGGGCAGTGCCTCGAGCCGGACGACATCAACTCGCCGTGGCTCGTGGGGCTGAACGCCACCGACCGCCAGACCATCGCCGGCAGCGCTGCCAAAGGGGTGGTGCTGGTCAAGCAGGGCGAGTGCGGCACGTTCAAGATGCTGCCCGACTGCTACTTGCCCGATCTCAAGTACTCCTGGGAGCCCGCGCAAACGGTGCAGGCCGACGCGGTGGAGATTTCGAGCCTCCAGGAGATGCAGCGCAAGATCCCGCTCGCGGTGGCCAAGTACGCCGCGCACATGTCGAGCACCCAGCGCTGGTCGCTCGACTACGTGACGAGCGGCGAGCGGAGCTATGGCGGCACGATCGAGAGCATCGACTGGAGCAAGCTGCGGGAGAGCTGTCGCCATGCCACGCACTACGCCTACAAGATCGCCACGGGCGCGTTTCAGCTCAGCCGCTCCTCGGCGCGCGCGCAAGAACGCGAGACCCAAGTGGGGCCGGCGGACTTCGAGAGCCGCGCCAGGCGCGACAAGCTGGAGCAGAGCGAGAGCGGGAGCTACGAGTCGTGCGCCAGCGAGAAAGACCCCAGCGCCCGGGCCTGCCAGGGGCTGCTGCGCTTGTCGGTGGAGCGGCTGCCCGCAGGAGTGCGGCCGCGCGGCGCCGCGAGGGTCCGCGAGGGCGCGATCGGCGCCGGAGACGAGGACTGGAGGCCCAAGCCGGGCGCGGCCGAGGCCGTGGTGTCATTCTCGTCCGCGCCTCCAGGCGCGGTGGTGCTGCTCGACGGCGCTCTGCTGTGCCAGAGCACGCCGTGCTCGAAGCAGGTCGTGCAGGGCGTCCATCAGATCTCGCTGCAGCGAGAGAAGTACCTGCCTCGCGAAGAGCAGGTAAGAGTCACGGGCAACGCGTCGCTCGCGTACGAACTCTCGCCGGACTTCGGCCGGGTGACGGTCACCTCCGAGCCGCCGGGCTTGAGCGTGCAGATCGACGGGAAGCCCGCTGGCACGACGCCGCTCGATCGCCAGGAGCTCTCGCCCGGAGCGCACCGCGTGCTGGTGGTCTCGCCGTGCCACGCCGAGGCAGGCGAGGAGTTGAACCTCAAGCGGGGCGAAGCGCGGACCGTGGCGACGCGCCCCAAGGCGCGCGAGGGAGCGATCGAGGTCTCGGCCGAGGACCCAAGCGGCAACGCGGTCGTGGCAGAGATCTACGTGGACGGCAGCAAGGTCGGCACGACACCGGGAACGTACAAGGTGTCGATTTGCGCGAAGAGGATCGAGGTTCGCTCCGCAGCGCAGGGCGTCTGGAGCTCCGCGCTCGGCGTCGAGGAGAAGAAGGTATCGAGCTTTCGCGCGAAGATGAGCGCGCCCGCCGTGGCGCCGCCCCCGCCTGCCTCCGCGGGCGGCTCCTGCCCGGCGGGCATGGCCTTCATCCCGGCCGGCTCGTTCATGATGGGCTCGAACGGCGACGACGACGAGAAGCCGGTGCACCGGGTGAGCCTCGGGGGCTACTGCATGGACCTCTACGAGGTCACGGTGGAGGGCTACCGCCGGTGCACGGGCTGCGCGGCGCCGCACACGGGCACCTACTGCAACTGGGGCGTCGCCGGCCGCGACCGGCACCCGGTCAACTGCGTGGACTGGAACCAGGCCACGGCGTACTGCCAGTCCGTGGGCAAGCGCCTGCCGACCGAGGAGGAGTGGGAGTACGCCGCGCGCGGCAGCGAGGCCCGCACCTACCCGTGGGGCAACACGGCGCCCGGCTCGCAGCTCTGCTGGAAGCGCTGGGAATCCAAGGAGGGCACCTGCGCGGTCGGGCGCTACCCCGCCGGCAAGACCCCCTTGGGCTTGTTCGACATGGCCGGCAACGCCTGGGAGTGGACCGCCAGCCGCTACTGCCCGTACTCTAGCAAGAATTGTGCCAACGAATCCCGCGTCCCCCGCGGTGGGAGCTGGAGCTTCGGCGGCGCCGGGAACGTTCGTGCCGCGGACCGCAGTGGGGATGCGCCGACGAACTGCCACAGCGACATCGGCTTTCGCTGCGCCCGGTGAGATTTTACTTTAACTTTTGTTCTTTTTCCCTTTGTTATTATTACAGTTTTCGTCATCATCTAACAGGACATCGCCGGCGAGCAGGCCGAGCTCGCGCAGCACCTTGGTACGCAGCCTGTAGGTGTCGACGTGCTCCCAGTGGGCGAAGACGCTCCGCAGGCTCGCCGCGAAGCGGTCCGGGTCGGCCTCGGCGAGGCGGTGCTCCAGCTTGCGTACCGCGCGCGCAACCGACGAGCGCTTGACGCGCGTGCAGTCGGGCAGAATCCGAAACCCGAGGAAGGTCACGCCAACGCGCGTCGGCCGCACCTGCCACGGGTGAAGCCGCAGCCGAATCCGCTCGGCCGCGCGCTCGAGCTCGGTGGCCCAGCCGGCGAGCGGCTCGCGCTCGTCGGCGAACAGCAGCATATCGTCCATGTACCGGAGGTAGGCGCGGATGCGCAGCCGGTCCTTGGCGCGATGGTCGAGCGGCGAGAGGAAGCGGTTGGCGAAATGCTGGCTCGTCAGGTTGCCGATAGGCAGGCCCACGGCCCGGCCGAGCGGCGAGAAGAGGTCGTCGCCCGGGAAGTGGAAGCGCACCGGCTCGAGCTCGGCAGCGCCCGCCTCGAGAATGCGCGCGCACACCTCCAGCGTGCGCTCGCAGGGGATGTCGCGCGCGAGAAGCGCGAGCAGGATGGCGTGGTCGACGCTCGGGAACATCTGGCACACGTCGAGGTGTACGAAGAAGCGGTAGCCGCGCGCCCAGCGCTCGGCGCGCCGCAGGGCCGCGTGCGTGCCGAGGCCCGTGCGGCAGGCGAAGCTGTCGGCGACGAGGTGCCGGTCGAGCAGTGGGCCGACGTAGGCGCACAGGGCCTGGTGCACGATGCGGTCCTCGAACGGCGCGGCGTGGATGAGCCGGCTCTTGGGGTCGCGCACGAGGTGCGCCCGCGGCCGGCCCGGCCGCCAGCTTCCGTCCCGGAGCGAGCGCTCGAGCCGGAGCACCACGGCCTCGAGGTCGAAAAGCACCCGTGCCACGCTGCCGCGGTGGCGCTTGCCGCGCGCCGCGCGCCGCGCCGCGGCCCAGAGCGAGCGCACGCTCGTCCAGCGCTCGAACGGCTCGCTCACGGCCCAGGCTCGCGAGGCGGGGCCCCCTGCCGCTGCTGCGCAGCGGCCCGCCCTCTGCGCTCGGCCCGCAGCCAACCCCCGACCTGCCGGCCCCAGTCGTCGACCAGGCGCATGGCATGCTCGTGCTGGCCGACCGAGAGGTAGCGCCGGTCGCGGGCGCCGCGCAGCAGGATGCGCAGCAGCGTGAGGGCGCGGTTGGCGGCGCACAGCCGCGCCTCGCGCGCCTGGCCGCGCGGCAGCACGGCGGCCTCGGTCGTGTCCGCCAGCGCATCGAGCGCCGCGTCCAGGATGCGGTGGCCGAGCTGCCGGCGCGCGGCCGCGGGGAACGCCGCGCAGCGCTCGTCGAGCCAGAGCCAGGCGCCGTAGCCGAGCTCGACGACGGCAGGAAGGGGAGCGTGGTGGCTGTCGCTCATGGTAGGGTCCGGCTGCCCGGGCAGGCAGCCCGCGTCAACCGCGGTGGAAGCTGGAACAACGACGACGCCAGGAACGTTCGTGCCGCGAACCGCAATAGGAATGCGCCGACGAACTGCAACAACAACATCGGCTTTCGCTGCGCCCGCACGGCGAGGCCCGTCCGCCGCGCGGTCAAGGCCGCGCGGCCTGCGCATCGCCGAACCGCTGCCCGGGGCCGCGGGGCCTTCCGCCCCCGGCGATAGGCCCGAGCCCCCGCCGCGTCTCCCGGTCGTGCGGCCGCGGCGGGGGTGCTGGGCCGCGCGCTCGTCCCGGCGCTGCCGAGCCACCACGGCGCGCTCGTGACGCTGCCCCCGGGCGGCTCATTCCTCGCGCGGATCGGACGGCGAGGGCGAGGAGACTCAGCCCAGCAGCTCCGCGGCCGACGCTACCGTCACTGCCCGGCGCAGCCACTCGTCGAGTTGCGCGAGGTCGGTGCAGCCGCCGAGCCGCTGCCGCAGGGCGGCGGGCACATCGAGCCCGCGCGCTTCCAGCACGGCCACTACCGCCTCGGCCTTGCCCTTGGCCTCCCCCTCGGCCCTGCCCTTCGCCACGTATCTCTTCGCGAAGTCGCTCTGGTACTCGTACGTCCCGCTCGCCATGACCGCCTCCAGCGCCTGGCGCGCCGCCTCGCCAAGCGACGCCATCACCAGATCAAGATAGAACCTCGCTCGCTCGTCGTCGAGCCCCTGGATCGCCCCCAGCGCGGCCAGCGCCACCTGCACCGCGTGAGCGCCCGAGCCGTGCGCCAGCGCGCTAAGCACCGCCAGCTCCGGCGCCGCCGCGGCTTGCTCGACGGCGGTGACCAGGGGCACCGCGTCCGGCCCCAACACCAGAGGGCGCAGCACGAAGCCCGGATGGCCGAGCGCGATGGGCCTGGCGCACCAACGCGCCACCGCTCGCCGTGGCGCAACCACGAGCAGGCAGACGGGGCAGCGCAGGCGCGCGCGCAGCCCGGCCAGGTACAGCGGCCAGCTCAGCCGCTTGTCCTCGTCGGGTGCGAGCTGCACCTCCACGATGATGGCCAGCACGGGCTTGCCGTCGAGCAGCAGCACGACCAGGTCGGCGCGGTACTCGGCTGGCTCGGTCAGGTCGGCGGGCTCAAGGCGCAGC
>JACQWT010000523.1 GCA_016209145.1 Deltaproteobacteria bacterium
CAAGTGTGCTCGGCCGGAAGCTGTGGTCTCGTGTGCGTGGGCGGCACGACCAAGTGCTCCGGCAAGTGCGTGGACACCACCGTCGACGCGGCCAACTGCGGGAGCTGCGGCAATGCTTGCCCGCAGGGCCAGATCTGCACCGGTGGCGCGTGCGCGCTCGTCTGCGGCGGCGGGAGCACCAAGTGCGGCAACGTCTGCACCAATACCCAGGTCGATCCCCAGAACTGCGGGAGCTGCGGCAACGCTTGCCCGCAGGGGCAGATGTGCGCCTCGGGCGCCTGCACCGTGGTCTGCCCGCCCGGCCAGACCAAGTGCGGCAACGCCTGCGTGGACACACAGACCGACGCGGCCAACTGCGGGAGCTGCGGTGCGGCGTGCGCCAAGAGCGAAGCCTGCGTTGCGGGCAAGTGCACGACGCTCGGCTCGTGCAAGGCGATCCTCGCCGCCAACCCCAAGGCCGGCGACGGCGCCTACAGCATCGACGTCGACGGCGACGGACCGAAGAAGCCCTTCGACGTGCGCTGCGACATGACCACGGCGGGCGGCGGCTGGGCGCTGGCGCTCAACCTCGATACCTCGGACGGCCACGTCATGTGGTGGGACGAGCCGCTGTGGACGAACGCGGCCCTCTACGGCAGCGTCCAGAATGCGCTGACGCAGGACCATAAGAGCGAGGCATGGAACAGCCTGAGTGGCGCGACCGAGCTCCTGCTCATGATTCACGAGCAGGGGCTCGTGCGCGGCTTCAAGCGCTTCACCAAGGCCGACGGCAAGACGATGTACGATGTCTTCCAGAGTGGCGACAACACGCTTTTGGGCACCGGCGTGCTCGGCGCCGACACGGCGCAGCTCTGGCCGAACGAACGCCTGGTGCGCCTGTCCAACCAGCTTCACGTCAACCACTGCGTGCAGGAAGGCGGAGCGTGCACCAGCGGGAGCTCGGGCTCGCCGGACGGGGACCGCATCAGCTCGAACGAGGCGACCCCCAGCGGCAACAACGGCGGCGGCCTGGGCAACTGGCACGACATGCACTACTGCTGCCCGCCGGGCAAGAGCTACGGCTCAGGCAAGGTGTGCAACGGCTCCGCATTCCGCACCACCTCCGAGGCGCAAGCCGGCTGGAGCTCCTGCTCCGGCCAGCAAGGCTTTTTCGGCACGGACACGTTCGGGCCGGCCACCAACACTTGCAACGACGGGGGCTGTGACAATGCCAATTGGTCGCAGCCCAACGGCGTGGCCTACGACTACGCCCTGTGGCTGCGCTGAACGGGACGCCAGGGCACGGCGATGATGGCTCGGAAGCGAACGATCGTGGCGATGGCGGCCTGGCTCGGCGGCGCCGCCGCGCTGGGCGCCGTGGCGTGCAGTGGCGATGAGCCGGCAGCGGGCAGCGGCGCCGGGGGGGCGGCGCCGGGCGGCGCCGGGGGCGAGGGCGGAGGTGCCGGCACGAGCGGCGGGGGCGGCGGCGCCGGCGAGGACGCCAAGAAGGCCAGCGGCGAGCCGTGCAGCGCAGGCGCCGAGTGCCAGAGCGGGATGTGCGCCGACGCCGTGTGCTGCAACGCGAGCTGCGCCGGGCCGTGCGAGCAGTGCGCCGCGCCCGGCAGCGCCGGGAGTTGCACGCCCCAGCCCGCCGGTGCCGATCCCGAGGCCGGCTGCGCGGGCGGGGCGTGCGACGGCGCCGGGCAGTGCGCGAGCGGCGCCCACCGCTTCAGCCGCCTCCTGGGCGGCAAGGGCACAGGGCTCGCGAGCAAGGTCGCCTTCGACAAGTCGGGCAACCTCTTCGTGTCGGGCAGCTTCGACGGCGAGATCGATCTCGGTAAGGAGGCGGGCAAGCTCGTGAGCGCCGGCGCCGAGGACGTGCTGCTGGTCAAGCTCACCCCCGACGGCAACCTTCTCTGGGGCCGGCGTTTCGGCGACGCCGCGGCGCAGCACGGCGACGCCCTCGTGCCCGATTGCATCGACAACGTCTTTGTTGCCGGCCGGTTCTTCGGCGCCATCGACTTGGGCGGCGGCCCGCTTCTCGCCAACAAGGATGGCGACGCGATCTACCTTGCCAAGTTGGGCGGCGCGGGCGAGCACCTCTGGAGCAAGAGCTTCTCCGGCCAGGGAGAGCATCGCGTCGAGGCCATGGGCCTCGGCGCGTCCGCCTTCCTCGTGCTGGGAGGCGAGTTCGACGGCTCGGCGAGCTTCGGGGGAGGTGAGCTCGTGAGCGCCGGAACGAGCGACGTCTTCATCACCAAGCTCGATCTCGAGGGCGCTCACCTCTGGAGCAGCTCGCGAGCGCGGGCGGAACCGACGCCTTCGTGGCCAAGCTCGACGCCGACGGCAACGAGCTGTGGAGCAAGCGCTTCGGTGACGAGCTCGAGCAGAGCGCCCTGGGCGTGGCCGTAGACGAGGCCGGCAACGTCTTTGTGACCGGGGAGTTCGCCGGCACGATCGATTGGGGCGGCCCGGAGGGGCCGCTCGCCAGCGCGGGCGGGACGGACATCTTCCTTGCCAAGCTCGATCCCGACGGCGAGCCGCTGTGGGGCCGGCGCTTTGGCGGCAAGGGCGCGGATCGCAGCCGCGCCGTCGCCGCGGATCCGTTCGGCAACGTCGTGCTTGCCGGCGACTCGGATGGCGCCCTCGACTTCGGCGGCGGCCCGCTTGCCGCCGCCGGCGGCGCCGACGCCTTCGTGGCGAAGCTGGGCGGCGCGGGCACGCACCTGTGGAGCCGGCGCTTCGGTGACGCCGAGGAGCAAGCCGCCGCGTCCGTGGCGACCGACTGGGAGGGCACCATCGCCCTCGGCGGCTCGCTCGCCGGCAGTGCCGACTTCGGCGGGGGCAAGCTCGTGAGCGCGGGCGCGAGCGACGCCTTCGTGGCGCTGCTCGAACGGTGAGGCGACGAGCCGCGGCCGTTCACCTGCCCGCGCCTGGCGCGTCGGGCTCCCCGCTCGGGGCCGGTCCCCCCATCTGCCGGCCGGCGTCGCGGGCCACCAGCACGACGCCGGCGAGGATCGCGGCGACGCCGATCCATTGCAGGGCCGAGAGCCGCTCGCGCAGCATGAAGCCGGCCACGACCACGATGATCGCGAAGCCGCAGGCCACCATGATCGGGTAGGCGGCGCTCACGGGCAGCTTCTGCAGCGCATAGGCGTAGAAGACGACATTTGTGGCGAAGCAGACGAGGCCCGCCAACACGATCCAGTGCCGCAGGAGGAGCCGGCCCAGGCCCCAGAGGCCGCCGTCCAGCAGGCCCGCGCCGCCCAGATCGAGATCGATGGCGCGCATGCCGAGCTTGATCATGAGGTTGGCGGCGGCGTTGAGCACGAGCGCCACCGCCAGCGCTGCGGCGTACTTGAGCATCTCGGTCCTCCCGTCAGGCTCCTAGCCTTTGCGGCGGAATGACTTGCGAGCGATCTCGTCCTGCATCCGCGCCGCGAGCCCGGTCGCGGTGGTCACACCGGCGAGCTTGCCGTCGAAGTAGCTCTCGACCGTGATCGTGCCGGCCTCGGCTTCACGTGCACCGACCACGATGAGGTAGGGGATCTTGTCGGTCTTGCCGTTGCGGATCTTCTTGCCGAGCTTCTCGCTCGATTGGTCGAGCGCGACACGCAGGCCGCGGGCGCGCAGCTCCTCGGCCACGCGCCGGCCGTAGTCGAGCTGCGCCTCGGCAATCGGCAGCACCCGGACCTGCACCGGCGCGAGCCACAGCGGGAAGGCGCCACCGAACTCCTCCAGGAGAAGCCCGAAGAAGCGCTCGAAGCTGCCGAGAATGGCGCGGTGGATCATGACGGGCCGGCGGCGCTCGTTCTTGGCGTCGGCGTACTCGATCGCGAAGCGCTCGGGCAGGTTGAAGTCGAGCTGAATCGTGCCGCCCTGCCACTCGCGCCCCATGCAGTCGCGCACCACGAAGTCGATCTTGGGGCCGTAGAACACGGCGTCGCCCTCCTGCACGTAGTACTTGCCCGGGGCTCGCTTCTCCAGCACCTGGCGCAGGCCGGCCTCGGCCATGTCCCAGATCGCATCACTGCCGATGCGTTTGTCCGGCCGGGTCTTCAGGCCCACGTAGTAGTCGAAGCCAAACGCCTCGAGGACGAAGCAGCAGAAGTCGAAGCAGCCTTCGACCTCCGCGCCGTACTGCTCGGGGGTGCAGAAGATGTGGGCGTCGTCCTGGGTAAACGAGCGTACCCGCAGCATGCCGTGCAGCACGCCGGTGCGCTCGTAGCGGTACACGGTGCCGAACTCGAAATAGCGCAGCGGCAGATCGCGGTAGCTCTTCAGGCCCACGTTGTAGAGCATGACGTGGCCGGGGCAGTTCATGGGCTTAAGGCCGTAGTTGCCCAAGCCCTCGGTCCGGTCGCCCGCCCCGGCCTGGCCCCCGGCCTGCTCCGCCGCCGCGCCGACCAGACCCTGGTCGAGCTCGTCCAGGCTGTAGACCATGAACATGTTCTCGCGGTAGTTCTCGATGTGCCCGCTCTGGTGCCAGGCGTCCGTCTTGAGGATGTGAGGCGTGGCCAGGGGCTCGTAGCGCTTGTCCGGATGGCCGTAGCCGCCGCCCGTGTGCAGCCCCCACATCCAGCTCTTGAGCTCGTTCAGCACCAGGGCGCCCTTGGGCAGGTAGAAGGGCAGGCCGGGGCCGGCCAGCTCGGGGAAATCGAACAGCCCGAGCTGCCGGCCGAGCAGGCGATGGTCGCGCGCCCTGGCCTGCTCCAGCTTCTTCAGGTGCTCCGCCAGCTCCGCGGCGCTCTCCCAGGCGGTGCCGTAGATGCGCTGGAGCTTCTCGCGCTTCTCGTCGCCGCGCCAGTAGGTGCCCGAGACGGCGAGGAGCTTGAAGTGTTGGATCTCGGCCGTGCTCGCGACGTGCGGGCCGGCGCACAGATCCACGAACCCGCCGCTCTCGTAGAGCGTGATCCCGCTCTCGGGCAGGGTCTCGACGTGCTCGGCCTTGAGCCGCTCGCCCCGGCCGCGGAAGAAGGCGAGCGCCTCGGCCCTGGCGATCTCGCGGCGCACGAACGGCGCCCCGGCGCGGCCGAGCTCGCGCATCTTGCGCTCGATCTCGGCGAGATCCTCCTCGGCGAAGCGATGCTCAGAATCGAAGTCGTAGTAGAAGCCGTCCGCGATGGCGGGGCCGAAGGCCAGCCTCGTGCCGGGCCAGAGCTGCTGCACGGCCTCGGCCATGAGGTGGGCGGCCGAGTGCCGCAGGCGGTGCAGGCGGCGGTCCTTCTCGGTCGGCTCGGTTTGCTTGGCGACGATGGGCATCGGTGGCGCGGCTGTCTTAGCGCGCCCAGACGTACAGCGTCCAGGGGCTCTTGCGGAACCAGTCGGGGTTGCCGCAGCAGCCCAGGCCCTCGGCGGTGTCTGTGCTGGACTGGCCGCACTCGTTGTTGAAGAACCAGCCCCACTTGATGCCGCCCTGGGTGTACTCGAAGGAGGTCTGGTTGAACCAGGGGCCAGCGCGCCAGCAGAGCTGGTATCCCGTGCTGGTCTGGGTCCAGTTGTTGTCGGTGAACGACGCCGGCGGCCAGGGCGTGTTGTTGGCTCCCCCGAGGTTGCCGTACTTGTTGGCGTTGGCGTCGCTCAGGGCGTCGTAGGCCGTGCTGTTGACGGTTCGCTCCCAGCCGCCCTTGGCGATGGAGACCCAGGTCTGCGAGGCCGTCAGCCGCAGCTTCGCGGCGACGAGCGTGCTGTAGGCCAGGTTGATCATGTGGCCGTCGTTTAGGGTTGCGTCCTTGGGGTTCATCACCTGATTGGGCTGGCTCCAGCCGGCCCACTTGTTGACGGCCAGGTCCGAGCCGTAGCCCGAGTCCTTGGCCTGCTTCATGACCAGGGTCCAGCCGCCGCCGTCGCCGGCCATGTCGCAGTAGGCGACGAAGGCGTCCGAGGGATCGCCGCCGTTGGGATCGATGGCGTAGGCGCCGTCGCCCTTGGACAGGCCGGCGTTCAAGATCTCCAGGCAGCTCTTGAGCGGCGCGCACGCGCCGTTCGCGCACTTGGCCCCGCCGCCGCAAGCCTTGTCGCAGCCGCCGCAGTGCAGCGGGTTGGTGAGCGTGTCCACGCACTTGCCCGAGCACTTGGTCAAGCCCCCGCCGCAGTAGAGCTCGCACTTGCCGTTCGCGCACACCTCGCCCTGCGCGCAAGCGTTGCTGCAGCTCCCACAGTTGGCGGGATCGAGCTGGGTATCGACGCACTTCCCCGAACACTTGGTCGTGCCCCCGCCGCACACGAGGCCGCAGACGCCCGCCGTGCACACCCACCCCGGGCCGCAGGCGTTGCCGCAGCCGCCGCAGTTGGCGGGATCGAGCTGGGTGTCGACGCACTTGCCGGCGCACTTGGTGGTGCCGCCCACGCACACGAGCGCGCAGGCGCCGCCCGTGCAGATTTGGTCCTTGGCGCAGAGCTTGCCGCAGCCGCCGCAGTTGGCGGTGTCGGTCAGCGTGTCGACGCACTTGCCCGAGCACTTGGTCGTGCCGCCCACGCACTGCAAGTCACACTGGCCGGCCGAGCACAGCTCCTCCTTGCCGCAGGCCTTGCCGCAGCCGCCGCAGTTGGCGGGATCGAGCTGGGTGTCGACGCACTTGCCGGCGCACTTGGTGGTGCCGCCCACGCACACGAGCGCG
>JACQWT010000536.1 GCA_016209145.1 Deltaproteobacteria bacterium
GGGTCGCCGAGCGGGTCGACGCACTTGCTCCCGCACTTGGTGGTGCCGCCCAGGCATTCCAGGCCGCACTGTCCGAGCGAGCAGATCTCCCCTGGCGGGCACGCGGCAGCGCACTTGCCGCAGTTGGCCGGGTCGGTCTGGAGGTCGACGCACTTGCCGCCGCACTTGGTGCTGCCGCCCACGCACTCCAGGCCGCACATCTCGGCCGAGCAGATCTCGCCTGGCCCGCATGCCTTGGCGCAGCCGCCGCAGTTGAGCGGGTCCTTCTCGGTGTCGACGCACTCGCTGCCGCACTTGGTGCTGACGCCGGAGCAGTCCAGAGCGCACTGGCCGGCCGAGCACACCTGGCCGGGGGCGCACGCGACCCCGCAGCCGCCGCAGTTGCCGGGATCGATCTGGGTGTCGACGCACTCGCTGCCGCACTTGTTGCTGCCGCCCACGCACTCCAACCCGCAGGCGCCGGCCGAGCACACCTGCCCGGCCGGGCAGGAGTTGTTGCAGCTCCCGCAGTGGGCGGCGTCCAGCTTCAAGTCCACGCACTTGTCGCCGCACTTGGCAGTGCCACCGAGGCAGTCAAGGCCGCACAGGCCGGCGGAGCAGACCTCGCCCTCGGCGCAGGCGTTGGCGCACGCGCCGCAGTTCTGCGGATCGAAGCTCGTGTCCACGCACTTGCCCTCGCACTCCACCGTGCCGCCCATGCACTGCAGGCCGCACTTGCCGGCCGAGCACACCTGGCCGACGCCGCATGCCTTCTCGCACTCGCCGCAGTTGCTCTTGTCGATCTTGGTGTCCACGCACGAGCCGCCGCACTTGGTGGTGCCGCCGCTGCACGCGAGGGCGCACGCGCCCTCGGAGCAGATCTGGCCCTCGGCGCAGGCATTGCCGCAGGCGCCGCAGTTCTGGGGATCGACCTTGGCGGCGACGCAGGAGCCGCCGCAGTCCTTGAGGCCGGCGGGGCACCCGGCGGCGACGCCGCCGCCCGTGCCGGAGGACGAGGAGCCCGTGGGCGCGGGCGCGGTCGTCGCCGTGCCGTCGGAGCAGGCGGCGGCGGCGACGATCGCGGCGATGGCGGCAGGGCCCGCCAGAGCGGGATGTCGGTCGAGAAGAGCGGGCGGGCGCGGGCGAGATGCTGGTTTCATGTCGGACCCCTGGGGAGGCTCGCGGCCGGTGGCGCAGAGCCAGGCCGCTTGTCGCAGCGTAGCATTCGCATCTCCGAATCGTGAACCCTGATCTAGGATCGCGCCCGCAATGTCTGCCGAAGCCCTCCGCGAGCGCCTGAGACCCATCCTGGAAGCGCCCCACGAGCTCGCCGCATACCAGCGCTGGCTCGGCGAAGAGCGGCGCGCGGCCGGAGAGCGGCGCGACTACCTGTACGCGCAGGAGCGCCCGCGCTTCGAGCCGCGCCGGGAGGACGTGGTGGTGGCCCTGCCGGGCGTGCGCGTACAGGGGCGTCAGGGCGGCGTGCGCCTGCAATGCGACGAGCCCGCGGCCGACGTTGCCCTGCCCGGCGTCTCGCGTCGCGACGTGGAGCGCCTGCTCGCCGCCATGGACGGCCGGCGCTGCCTGCTCGAGGTGCGCTGGGAGGCGGCGGTGTCTCCCGCAGCGCTGGCGGCTTTCCTGCGGTCGAGCTTCGGCCTGCTCGTGCTCGCCCCGCGCGCCGTCGAGGCGCTGGAGGCGCGGCTTGCGGCGCTCGAGGTCAGTCGCTTTCCATCCTCGCCGTACGGCGTCGAGCGGCCCTACTGGGAGAACACGATCGCGGTGCGGGAGCACTTCACCGCGTGCATGGAGCCGGCCCTGGCGAGCGGTGCCGAGTTGCTCGCCCTGCTGCGCGAGCTGCACGTGCTCGCCTTGATGGGCCCGAGCCTGCAGAGCTTCTACCGGCCGGCGAGCCCGGTGGCGGATCGCCCGGTTGCGCCGGGGGCGCTCTTCCTGTCGCCCGCGCGGCTGCTGCGCCGGCCGGGCGCGGCGGCCGTCTTTCTCGACGGACCTCGGGTGGGGGCGCCGCTTCTCGGCGGCGAGCCCTATCACCGGGAGCTGTGCCGCAGCCTTGGCGACCCCGACGCCCTCGGTGCCGAGCGCGAGCTCGAGCTGGACGGCCTGCCGTGGGGCGGGGTCGTCACGGCGCGCTCGGAGAAGGACGAGCGCCCGGGGCCGTGGTTCATCCCGCCTCGCCCCATCCGGCCGGAGCACTTCGACTGGCTCGCGCGGGAGCTCGGCCAGGCTGCGGCGGCGGCAGCGCGCGCCGCGCGGCCGGAGCTGGTGCGTGCGGCGGCGCGCTGGCACTGGGGCTTCGTGCGCCTGCACCCCTTCCACTGCGCGAACCAGTCCTTGGCCATGAACTTGGTGAACGCCCAGCTCGCACGCAGCCACGGCGCCGGTATCCCCCATCTCGTCCTCGACCAGCTTGCGCTGCGTCTGAGCGCGCCGGCGTACGAGGAGGCATTCCGGCGGGCCACCGACGCCTTCCTCGTGGCGGAGCCCGATCCGGCGCGCCGCCTGTCGCTGCTGCGGCAGCGCTGGGCGCGCGCCTCCGCGCTCGTCGGGCGCGCGTCGGCCGCCACCGGGGAGGCCGACCTCGGCGAGCTCTGTGCCGCCGACCCTGAGGCGGCGCGCTGGGCGCTACTGCGGCCCTGAGCCGCCATCTCCAACGAGCATGGCCAGCCGCGCCATCTCCAGCCGATCGAGGAAGCGCGCGATCTCGGGGACGGTCCACGCCTCCACTTTGCGCGCCAGCTCGGGCAGGGCGTCGGCCAGGGGTTGAGGCACCAAGATCCCGAGCCCGAAGACGGCGGGGATGCGCGCGAAAATGAAACGCTGGCTCGTCTCGGCGAGGTAGTCCTCGACGGCCGTGAGCACGCCGTTCCTGGGCCCGCCTTCGCGCAGCGCGTTGCAGAGCTGGGCGTTGAACCCGCCCTCGGGCAGCAGCTCCGGCTGGCTGAGGGAGATGCCGCGGCGCGCCCATGGCTGGCGGTGCTCGGCGGGGATGGCCTCGGGATCGTAGTAGAGATCGCGGCGGCCGTAGGGCCAGCCGATGTCGTGCAGCAGGACGAGCGGCGGCGCGTGGCCGCGCTGGAGCGCGAGCTGCTCGATCAGGCGCAGCTCGCCCAACACCGTGTACCAGTTGTGGTCGCCGTCGATGAGCACCGCGTCGAAGCGCGCGATGGCGGGCAGGGCGACGAGGCTGGGGAGCCGGTGCAGGACGAAGTGCTCCCCGAAGCGCTTGCGCAGCAGGTCGGGATCGAACTGCGGCGCCGGATCGACGGCGTGCACCGTGGCATCGTGCTCCCGGGCGAACTCGAGCAGCTTGCGCGTGGTCTTGCCGCTCTCCGACCCGATCTCGACGATGTCGTCAGGGCCGAGCAGCTCGAGCAGAGGGCTGACGACCTCGGGCCAGAAGGCGAGCATGGCCCGAGCGTAGCACGGCAGCGGCGCTCACTTCGGCATGCGCTCGATGGTGCCGTCGCTCGCGTCCTCCGAGCCGGAGTTGGCCCAGTACACGTAGGTGTCATCCAGCGCCATGTCCATCGGACCGCTCTGCCCCTCGGCCAGCGCCGTCGCGGGACCGCCCCCGAGCGGAGCGCGCATGAGCGCGCCGTCCATCCATCCGTATCCGTAGTTGGACCAGTAGACGTGCTGCGCGTCGACCACCACGTGCAGCGGCATGCTCTGCGTCGAGGCGACTAGGCTGGGCATGCCCCCCAAGATGCTGACGCGGCGGATTTCCTCATAGTACGGGAGAGGCCAGTAGACGTGCTTCGCGTCCACCGCCACGTCCCAGGGTACGTTCTGCTGGGCGGCCAAGAGCACGGGCGCTCCCCCACCAAGGGGCACCTTGGCCACACTTCCATCCTCGTAGTTGCCGCTCGCGCTTCCGGCGTTGGCCCAGTAGGCGTAGCCGCCGGCAATCTCGATAGCAGCAGGGTACTTCTGTTTCGTCACGAGCACAGTAGGGCTGCCGCCCGCGACAGGAAGCCGATAGACGGCGCCATCGTCCATCTCTGGCACCGTCCCGCCGCTCGTCCAGTAGACGTGCGGCCCCTGTACGGCAACGGCGATCGGCAGGAGCTGGCCGGACGCCAGCACCGTCGGCGCCCCGCCGCCGAGCGGGACCTTCATCACGGAGCCGTCGGCGTAGTTCTCCCACTCGGTGCCCGTGTTCGTCCAGTAGACGTGGGTGGAGTCGACCGCGATGCCGTAGGCCGTCTGCCCCCAGGCCAGAGCCACCGGCGCTCCGCCGAGCTTGCTCACCTTCATGACCGAGCCGTCGTCGTAGTCGGGAGGGCTGCCGATGTTCGCCCAGTACACGTGCGTTGTGTCCACGGCCACCATCACCGGATGGTTCTGGCCCTTGGCCAGCGTGGTGGCCGTCACGCCGGCGCACTTGCCGCCAGCGCAGGTCGCGCCGGGCGGACAAGCGAGGAAGCAGCCACCGCAATGGGCGGGGTCCACGCTGGTGGCGACGCAGATCCCGCCGCAATCCGTGAGGCCGGGCGGACAGGCCCCGGCACATCCCGATGGCAGGCACTCGGTGCCGGGCGGGCAGGAGTGGCCGCAAGCGCCGCAGTCGGCCGGCGTGGTGAGTGGCGTCTCGCAGCCGTTGCCGGGGCTGCCGTCGCAGTCGCCCCAGCCTGGGATGCAGCCTGGCCCCGCCGCCCCGGGGCCAGAGTCGACCGTGGGCGAGCCGCCGGGGCCAGAGTTGCCCGGCCCCGTGCCGTCCCCGGTCGCGCGTCCGTCCCGGCCTCCTGCTGCCTCGACTTGCACCGAGCCCGAGCAGGCGGGCGGTGCGACTAGCGCACAACAGGCTCCGCCCACCCACAACCAGATCGTCGCCCGCATGAGGTCCAGAATACGCGGCCGGGTGCACACCGCAAGGCGCCAGCGCGACGCCGTCAGGGCTGGCGCATCGTCCTACATTGGCGCCGTGCAGCGCACGGGGCGCGCGGGCGACTGCTTCGTTCCTTTGGAGATGGTGGCCGTCGGCCCACGGCCGCAGGCCGCCCACGGCAGCGCCGTTGCCAGGCCCCTGCACAGCGCGCCAAGCGATCTGGCTCTCTATTCCCGAAAAGCGGGAATAGAGCGGGCGATCACCTCGCGATCGGGGCCTCTATTCCCGCTTTGCGCGAATTGAGACGCCGATGGCGCTGCCGCCCCGGCGTCCCCGGCCCAAGGCGGCGTGTTCCAGCGCGACGGGCGCGCTCGCCCAGCTTGTGCCGGGCGGTGCGATTCCCGCGTGGCTTTGGCACCTCGGCGGGCGGCGCGCTCGGCCGGTCCACGGCGGCCCACGCGGGTAGGTCCGCAGAAGCTGGGGCAAGTGTGCCGGCCCTGGCGAGGCCGCCGTCCCGCGCGGGGCATGCCGCCCGGCGCGCGGGCGCACGTGGCCACTCGGTTGCCAGTCGTCGCGCGCAAGTGCCAACTGCGTTGGCGCTGGGCATCGAGCCGGCGACGTAGTTATGGGCACTTGGCCGGGCACACGCCTTGAATTTCTGGCGCCCATGGCGTTCAACTCCGTTGTCAGGTACGCCCGCGCCACGGCCTGCGCCGCGCTCGGCACCGCCCTGCTCCTGGGCGGCTGCGCCGCGGGCCGGTCGCGCGACGGCAGCGGGGCAGAGGATGCCCCCCTGGAGCTCGCGCCGCTGCACCAGGCCCGTGCCGACAAGATCGACCTCCTGCTCGCCATCGACAACTCGCGCTCCATGGCCGACAAGCAGCAGAGCCTTAAGCTCGCAGTGCCGGCGCTCGTGGACGCCGAAACCGAGCCACCCATCGGCAACCCCGAGCTCGTGGCCGGCTGCCCTGCCGGCCGGCGGCGCCTCCTGCGGCTGGTGGGTGCCGGCGCCCGCACGCCCGGCGCCGGGCTGTTCGTCGGCTGCCGGTGAGCGCTCGTATCGCAGTCTGGCGTGCAGTAGGTCGACGCTCACGACCGCTCCGGCGCGCAGATCTGCCCCACAGCGGCCAAGGACTGGAAGAAGCAGATCGACGAGCTCCGGCGCACGAAGTCCCTCGACTCGAAGCCGAACGACCGATGGTGCGGTGTCGCCGCTGGCTGCGAGCAAGGCGTGGAAGTCGGCGTTCAGGGTGACGACGATCCTCGCCTGTTCTCGTGCGCGGGCCAGGATCTCGCCATCGTCTGCCGTTGCCAGGCCGGCCTCGCCCACGTGCAGGGCATCCCAGCCCCGGGTGCGAAGCAAGACCGCCGCGGACGCCGGCAGCCCTTGATCGAGCAAGAGCTTCACGATGCCCTGGGCAGGTCGAGCACCTCGTCGTCCATCGCGCAGGCGGCGTACGCGAGGGCTTGCCGGATGTCTTCGTCGTCGAGCTCAGGGTACTCGTGGCGCAGCTCCTGCCGGCTCGGGTACAGGGCAAGGGCCTCAAGGACGCGGCGCACGGTGATTCGCATGCCCCGAATGCACGGCTGGCCGTTCATTTGGGCGGGATCCACGGTGATGCGATCGAGACGCGGCATGGCAAAGGGAGCACCGGCTAGTGCACGCCGTAGCATACCACGGATGGGCCGCGCGGCTTGGCGGTTCATGTTCCATCCATCGACGCGAGCCCGCCTCCAGTTGTGCGCTTGGCGGGGAATCGGGATCTACACCCAAGGTGCTCGAGGCCAGGAGCCAGTCGCCGCAAGGGCTGCTACCATCATGGCGCGGCGGGGCGCTGCCCGGAGACACCTGCGCGCAGGAGGCAAGCGATGCACATCCACTTGGTAGGGGCCGACCTCGAGGAGAACCTGGCGCTCGGCATCCTCGCCGCGGTGGCGGAGCGGCAGGGGCACGGGGCCACGGTCCTGTGCTTCAACGACGACTCGGACCGGGCGGCGGTAGTCGGCGCGGTCACGCGGGCGCAGCCCGAGCTGGTCGGCCTGAGCGTGCAGTTCCAGCACCGCTCGCGCGAGTTCCTTAACCTCGCCCGCGCTCTGCGGCAGGCCGGGTATCGCGGCCACGTGACCGCGGGCGGCCAGTTTCCGACGCGCGCCTACCGCGAGGTGCTGGAGGGCGGGCACGGCGTGGACAGCGTGGTGCTCTACGACGGCGAAGAGACCCTGGCCGAGCTGCTCGCGGCGCTGGATCGTGGCTCCGCTCTCGGCGAAGTGCCGGGGCTGGCGCTGTGTGGCGGCGACGGCCGCGCCTGGCGCACCCCCGCGCGCGCGCTGGTCCGGGATCTGGACGCCGTGCCGCATGCGAAGCGCTACCGGCCGCACTCCCGCCACGTGGGCGTGCCGTTCATCCCCATCACGGGCGGACGCGGCTGCTGGGGCCGCTGCACCTACTGCTCCATCTCGGCCGTCTACCGCGACGCGCGCGAGCACGGCCCGGCGCGGCTCCTGCGGCTGCGCAGCCCCGAGAGCCTGGCCGAGGAAATGGCCGCGCTCTGGCACGCCGCCGGGGGCAAGGCCATCTTTTGCTTCCACGACGAGAACCTGCTTCTGCCTCGGCCCGAGTGATCGCTTGCGCGGCTGCAGGTGATCCGCGCCGCGCTCGACCGGCGCGGCGTGGGCGAGATCGCCATCGTCGGCAAGGCACGGCCCGATACGCTGACCCGAGAGCTTGCCGTTGGGCTCGCCGCGCTCGGCGTCATCAGGCTCTACGTCGGCGTGGAGAACGCCTCCGCGGCCGGCAGCGAGCACTTCGGGCGCGGCGTGCAGCAGCGGGCCGTGGCGGGCGCGCTCGATGCCTGTTGCTCGGCGGGGATCTTCTGCTGCTACAACTTGCTGCTGTTCGAACCGCTGGCCAGGCTGGAGGACGTGCGCGAAAACGTGCGCTTCGTGCGCGAGCACACCGAGCTGCCGGTCAACTTCTGCCGGGCGGAGCCGTACTACGGAACGCCGCTGCAGCTCGAGCAGGCCCGCCAGGGGCGGCTGGGCGGCAGCTTCCTCGGCTACAACTACCGCATCGCCGACGACCGCGCCGAGCTGCTCTTCCGCGTCTGCGCGGCCGCCTTCCGCGAGCGCAACTTCGCGTCCGATGGCGTCGCCAACCGCTACATGGGCATTGGCTACGCGGCCAAGGTGCTGGAGCGCTTCTACCGCGGCGACGGCCGCGTGCCCGCGCTCGCGACGCGCGCGCGGCTTCTCACGCGCGCCATCACGCTCGACACGGCGGAGCTGTTGGACAGGGCCATCGGGGTGGCCGAGAGCACATCGCCGGGGGACTGGGACGCCATCGAGCGCGCCACTGCGCTGCTCGGGCTGCAAGTGGCGGCCGCCGATCGGCACTGGCACGGCGAGCTCGACGCGCTGGCGGCCGACATGAACCGCGTTCCCTGCGGGCCGGACGAGGAGGTCGAGCGGCGAGGCGCGGGCGCGGGGCGAGGCCGGCGGGGTCGGGGCCTGGCCGTCGGGGCCTCCCTGGCGGTGGCACTGGCCGGCTGCGGCAAGGCCAGGGTCGACGACGTCGGCCCGGGCATGACCGTGGACCCGGTGCCGCCGGACGGCGGCTACGGCGGCCAGGGCGCTTGGGTCGCGGACCCCGTGCCCGACGACGCCGGCCAGGGCGGCCAGGGCGCCTGGGTCGCGGATCCGCCTCCGCCCGACGCGGGCGACGCCGGCCACGGCGGCGCTGGCGGCCATGGCGGCCATGGCGGTCAGGGCGGCTGGATCGACGACCCGCCGCCCCCCGACGCCGGCCAGGCATGGGCCGGTGCGGGTGCGGACGGGCTGCTCGCGGCGGTCGCGGCCCCGGCCCACGACGGCGGCGCCTCTCCGGCGGGGCGGTGGGCCGATACGTCGCCTGCGGGCCTCGTGCGCACCTGCGATCTGCCGCTCTTCGACCCGCCCGCCATCGAGCTGGTCGCACGGCGCGAAGCCGATGTGGTGCTCGTCGAGGTCGTGGGGGGCGGGACCGCGCTGTCCGCGCGCTGGGAGGCCGACGGCCCGGTCCTGGCCGACGGCCCGCGAGCCACCTGGAGGCCCGCCAGCGACGACGATCGGATCCGCGTCGCGGTGCGCACCCGTGGCGGGGTCGCCGTGAAGAGCCTGCGGGCGGGCGCCGTGGCGATCTGAGCAGTACCGAGCTCACAGAACTTCTCCGGGCCTCGCACGACCAAAGGGCATGTCGCCCCTCGATCGTCGTGCGCTCTGCTGGCTACCCGGTCTCCTCCTGCCCGCCGCCTTCGCCGCGCCCGTGGCGCTGAGCTGCCACCGCGCCGGCGACGGCTTGCCCCCGCCGCGCGCGCCTGACCGGCCGGCCGCGGCGGCGGTGGCCGCCGGAGCCGCCGCGCCGGCGCCTGCCATGGCGCAGCCCGGGGCCGCCGCGCCCCCGGACGGCGTGATCCTGCCGCGCGGGGGCGAGGACATCATCGAGAAGGCGCGGGCGATGAGCGCCGCAGAGTGGGCGAGCCCGCCCGCGCAGTTTCGCGCCGGACACGTCACGCCGCGTCCCCTCGATCCGTCGGCGATCACCAAGACCGGCCGTGGCTTTGCCGTGCAGCTTCCGAGCCGGGCCCCGCTTACGACGCCCGCGGTGCACCAGGGGCTCGTGCTGGTGAGCGGCGGCTTCCGCTCCAAGGAGTTCTACGCGTTCCGGGCCGAGGCCGGCGATCTGGCCTGGGGCATCAGCCTGGACGACGACGGCCCGTCAACGCCGGCCTGCGAGGAGGGGGTGTGCGTGTTCAACACCGAGAGCTGCACCATCTTCGCGGTCGAGGTTGCGACGGGGAAGATGCTCTGGTCCTGGTGGCTGGGCGATCCGCTGACGAGCGCTCCGACCATCGCCCGCGGCCGGGTCTTCGCCTCGTACCCGGTGCCGGCCGGCAACGCGCAGCAGGCGGCGAGCGTGCAACAGAACGCCGTCGTGGCGCCGGGGTCGGCACCGCCGGCGCCGAAGCCGGCGCAGGCTCCGGGCTCGCCGCCGGCGCGCGCTGCGGCGGGCAAGCCTCGCCCGCCGGGCGCGAGCCACGCGCTCGCGGCCTTCGATCTGCGCACGGGCAGGGTCGCGTGGCAGCGCTGGCTCGATGCGGACGTGATGAGCGCGCCGGTGGCCTACGGCAAGGGGCTGTACGCCGCCTCGTTCGCCGGCACGCTCTACGTCTTCGACCAGGCCGACGGCACGATCCTCGCGGCGCGCGCCGTGCGGGCCACCTCGGCCCCGGTCATCACGCGCAACCTCGTCTACTACACGCAGCGCCGCGACGACGGCGGCGAGGCGCGCGAGGCCGTCGCCTACTGCGCCGCCGGGCCCGACTCGGGCGGCGGCGGCACCTACAGCAAGCCCGCCCCGTACCTCAACCACACGGTACAGCAGGCGAGCAAGTACGCCTACGAGTCGGCCGGCCTCGATGCGGCCAACGGCTTCGCCGCCGGCGCTCCGGCCGCCGCCAATGCCGGCGTTGCCGCCGGCCTGGTGGGCCAGGCCAACGTCTCCAGCATGCAGGCATTCCAGGGCTCGCGCCTGCTCAGCCTGGGCGAGCTCAACATCAACACCATGGGAGACGAGGTCGTGGCCACGGACGCGCAGGGGCGCAAGCGCTGGGCCACGCCACTCGCGGGTGACGTGCGCAAGGCCGGCGGCTCGCTCGCCGCCGCGCCCATCGCGGCCGGCGGGCGGATCCTCGTGGGCACCCTGGCGGGTGAGGTGCAGGCTCTGGATCCCGCCTCCGGCCGGCGCCTGACGAGCTACCCCGTCGGCTCGCCCATCCGCGCGCAGCTCGTGGCCCACCGCGGCTGGATCTACGTCGGCACCATCGACGGCCGGCTCGTCGCCATCAATACGGGCGACCGCGGCCTGACCGGTTGGCCCACCTGGGGCAAGGACGCGGCGCGCTCGGGGGCGATGTAGCGGCGGGCCGGGCCGGCGAGTATCCTGCGCCGCGCGCGCGGGGCGCAGGGAAGCCGGTGCTGACGCCATCATCCGAGGATCTTGCCGCACGGCTCCTGCGGCATGGCATCGATCGAGCGCGAGCCCATGGCGACGCGCTGCCGGAGCCGCTCGCCGCTTGTTGGCGAGAGATCTACGGCGGCTGGCAGGAGCGGATCGGGCCGGGCGGGCCCGAGCGGCAGTTCGCGAGCGCCATGGGCACGCCGGCCTTCGTGCTGCTCGGCTGGGTGGCCGAGTCCGTGCTGCCGGAGCCGGCGGGCGAGCCCGTCCTCGACGCGGCCGAGGCCATGGCCTGCTGGTACCTCGCGCTGCGCTGTCAGGACGACGTGGTCGACGAGGGAGCGCCGGCGGAGCGCGTCTACCTCGCGCAGACCCTGGAGAGCCGGGCGCTCGGCCTGATGCTTCGCGCGGCAGGCCAGGCCGAGGCCATGCTCGCCGTCTGGGAGGAGATCGTCGTGGATTTCGCCGCTGCTGCGCTGGAGGACGTCCGGAAGCGCGCGGCGCCGGATTCGGTCTGGGACGAGCGTGCGATCGCCCTGCAGGGGCGCAAGTTCCTGCCCATGGCCGGCCCGCTCGCGGCCCTGCTCGTGCGGGCCGGGAAGGCCGATGCCTGGCCGCGCCTGCGCCAGACGGTCGAGCGTCTCTCGGTCGGGCTTCAGCTCACGAACGACCTCGCCGGCGCAAGCGAGGACTTGGCCGCGGGCCGGCACAGCCCGTTTCTGGGCGCGCTCGGGCTGCGCCCCGGGCTGCACGCCGCGGCCGACGTCGAGCCCGCCATCCGGCGCGGCCTGCGCACGGGCGCGTGGCCCGAGTACCTGGAGCGCACGAGGGCCGCCCTGCGCTCGGCCCTGGAGCCGCTCGCCGCGCTGCCGAGCCCCCGGCTGGCCGAGCACGTGCGCGGGCGCATCGCCGCGCTGGAGGAGCACGGCCACAAGCGCGCCCTGTGCGCGCTCGGGCAGGCCGAGCCGCTCGTGCTCGATCTGGAGGTGACGCGGCGCTGCAACCTTTGCTGCAATGCCTGCTACGTGCGCGCGCAGGAGCCGGCC
>JACQWT010000537.1 GCA_016209145.1 Deltaproteobacteria bacterium
GCCGGCACCGTTCAGCGACCCCGACCGACTGACGACCGGGCCGCGGCTAGCCGCAACGCCTTGCGCACCGTCGGCCACCTGCTGTCACAGCCACACACGAGCCCTGGCGGGTTTCGCCCGACACGCTCCTAGGGGCTTTGTAGTGGATATCGATGAACCAAGGGGGTGCGGATTGGCATGCCCCTCGGCCCTGCCGCCCTGGCCGGGGCCCGCACCGCCTCGCAGAGCTTCGCCCAGCTCCAGGCGCCCGAGTACCGTGCCGACCTCGTCGTTGAGCTCGGCGCCCCATGTCCCGAGCTCGCTTTCGTCGTCGAGATCCAGCTCGGCATCGACGCCGACACGCAGGTCGCCTGGCCCCAGTACGCGGCAGCCCTCTGGGGCCGGCTGCGCTGTCTCGTCTACCTCCTTGTGGTGGCGCTCGACCCGGCCGTGGCCGTGTGGGCGGCTGCGCCCATCGACATGGGCGCCATGCGGCTTGTGCCCCAGGTCGCCGGCCCGGAGGTCATCCCCGAGCTCACCGACCCGGAGGCCGCGCGCGCCGCGCCGGAGCTCAGTGTGCTGAGCGCGCTGGCGCACGCGGCCGGGCCACGGGGGCTCGACATCTGCAAGGGAGCGGTCCAGGCGGCGATGTCGCAGAGGCTGCCCACTCGCTATGCTCGTGTCGATCTCATGCTCAGCGTACCCAGAGGCGGCGCGGCGGGCGCTGGAGGAGTGGATGAGCCAGAGCTACGAGTATCAGAGCGAGCTGTTTCGCCGGCCGGTGGCCGAGGGCAGAGCCGAGGGCAGAGCCGAAGGAGAAGCGGCCGGCGAGGCAAGAGGCAGAACCGAGGGCAAGGCCGAGGCGATCCTTTCCGTGCTCGCGGCCCGGGGCCTGGCCGTGTCCGACGAGGTTGCGGTCAGGCTGCGCGCCTGCCGCGCCCCTGCCGAGCTCGATCGCTGGCTGCGCCTGGCGGTGCTGGTGGGCTCGGCGGACGAGTTGCTCGCGTAGGCAGCTCGCGCCGGACCGCCAGCCGTGAGCCGAGGCACAGCCGCAGGCCGCAGCCGCAGCCGCAGACGCAGGGGGCGTCGATCGCGGCTGCGACGACGTCCCCAGCGCTCATGTCATCGGCGAACATCTCGACCCCGGCCTTGAGCGAGAAGGCCCAGCGGCACGCGAGCGGCAGCCGCTCGATCCTCACCAAGGTGTGCGTGGCGCTCCGAATCGTAGCACACGGCAGCCCGCTGGCCGCCCCCGCGCTGCGGGGGCGCCGTAGAGACGAGCCGGCACTTGCATCGGGCGGTCACCAACCGCCGAGCGAAGGCGGCTCCGGGGCCGTCCAGGGCGGCCAGGGGTTGCGTTGCGCCGACCCTCGAAGCCAGGGTCCGAGTTGTGCAACACGCCGCGCGGCACGCCCCCTGCGCACCGCAGCACGATCAAGGGGGCGGCGCTGTCAGTGATCTTGGTTGTCCTTGGGTGTGGCACCGCAAAGCAGGATCGGCGAGTCGCGGCCGAGGACTCTGTCCGAGGCCCCAGGGTCCCGGCAAAGTCGGAAAAGGCCAAGGGCTACGGGCTACGGGCTGCGGGCTACGGGAGAAGCCAAGGGCCCGTTTTCCCGTAGCCTGTAGCCAGTAGCCCGTAGCCGGCGACGGACTCTGTCCGTCGCCCTGTCCGACGCCCTGACATGCGGAGACGCTGACCTGCGCTGGTGCTATGCTTGTTAGCTGTGCTGGGCCGAGAAGCGACAGGGACTGCGACGGCACCCCGGAGGCGGCCGCCGCGCACGCTAGCCGTGGTCTACGATCCGGTGCCGGAGGAGATCGGCGCCGAAGTTGACTGGTCGGGCTGGTACCTGACCGACGAGGAGGACATGGGCGAGGGCGGCGAGCAGGGCCTCATCATCTGGGCGCTCAGGTCGGCTCTGCTCGAGCTCGCGCGCGAGCGGGGCTGGCAGCGAGTGCACATCGGCGCGGACCAGTTCTTCGCGTGGATGCCCGACGAACCACTGGTCAGGGTGTCTCCGGACGTGTACCTGCTGGACGAGCCGCCGTCCCCGCCGCTGCCGGCGATGTGGGAGACGTGGCGGCCGGGGCAACGGCCGCCACGGCTGGCGTTCGAGATCGTGTCCGGGCCGCGGTGGCAGAAGGACTACCGCGAGGGGCCGGCGAAGTATGCACAGCTTGGGACGGCCGAGCTGGTGATCTTCGACCCGGAGGCGGCGACCGGAGCGGTGGCGCACGTCGATCGCGTCGCGCTCCAGGTGTTCCGGCGCGAGGCGGACGGTACATTCCTGCGGGCGTACGCCGGGGACGGGCCCGCGCGGACAATGCAGATCGACGCGTGGGTCGTGGTGCGCCGCGAGGGCGCGGCGGCGAGGCTCGCGCTGGCGCGGGACGCGGCCGGGCGGGATCTGGTGCCGACGACGGAACAGGCGCGGGCCGCGGAGCAGCGGGCCCGGGAGCAGGCCGAGCAGGCGCGGGCCGCGGAGCAGCAGGCGCGCGAGGCTGCCGAGCGTAAGCTCGGCGAGGCTCTGGCGGAGCTAGAGCGGCTCCGGGGCGGCGGCCGCAGCGGGTAGCGCGGAGCCAGCAGCCGCTCGATCCTCACCAAGGCGTGCGTGGCACTCCGAATCGTAGCACGCGGCAGCCCGCTGGCCGCCCCCGCGCAACGGGGGCGCCCTAGCGACGAGCCGGCTACCCCTCGTGCGGCACCGCGAGGCTCACCTCGCCCGTGGCCGAGATGGCGACGAGCTTGCGGTAGTGCAACGAGTAGAGGTGCTTGGGGCTGCCCGCCGCGCCACGAATGGCGACGACCTTGCCGACGTAGAGGATGTGGTCACCCGTCTCCAGCTCGCCCGCGAGCTGGCACTCGAAGGCCAGCACGCACTCGGCGATGGTTGGAACCTTCACCACGAGCGAGGGCACGGTCGTGAACCCGGCCAGCGCGAGCTTGTCGGTCTTGCGGCCGCTCTTGGTGCCGCAGATCCAGGCCCCGCGCGCGTGCTCCTCGCCGATGAGGCAGACGACGAGCTCGCGGCAGTACTCCAATGCCTGGCGCGAGTAGCGGCGCTTGCCCAGCGAGACAGCCATCATCGGCGGCTCCCAGGAGCAGATGGTCCACCAGCCCAAGCCGAGGGCATTGGGCTTGCCCGCGGCATCGGCCGTCACGCCGAGAACGTAGGGATGGGGCGAGGCCAGGGTGATGGCCTCGTCCCAGCTCAGCTCGCGCAGCTCTGTTTCGCTCATCGTGGTCCCGATCCTAGCGTCCCTGGCGAGAGCTTGCCGCCCAATTCCTAGCGCGGGCTCCGCCCGCAACCCAAGCCGCGAACGCCAGCGTTCACGCCTTCGCGTTCCCCCGCGAACCCCGGGGCGGAGGCGCCAGGGCTGCGGTTGCCGGCCGACCAGAAGTTTCACGCTGCCGGCTGCCCCGGCGTCGGGGCCCCAACCCCGACGCCCGTCTCGGGCGCTTCGCGCAGCCCAGAATAGTCGCGCGGCGCGACGATTTTGGGACGTAGTAGAACAAGGCCTCGACCGGGGGAGTCGGCCCGCGCGTTGACTACGCGCCCCGCTGCGCCCACACTTGCCTGTGCCGAGCAGGGCGATGGTCGTTCCGACCCGGCACGCGGAGCAGTCATGGGAAATATCGGCGCCACCGAGCTCGTTCTGATCATCCTGGTGGCTCTGCTGCTGTTCGGAGCGAGCCGCATCGCGGGCATCGGCCGGGGCCTGGGCGAAGGGATCCGCAACTTCAAGAAGGGCCTCCTGGATGACGAGCGCCCTGGCGCGGATCCGCCGCAGGGGCCGCCGGAGCCCGAGGCGCGCCTGCGCGAGCGGGGCAAGGGCCCGGCGCGCGACGAGGAGCAGGAATGAGCACACTGGCCCGCTCGCTCGCGACCGGCGTGCCTGGCGCGGGGGTGCGCGCCGGCGCCGATCCGGAGGTGGCGCGCACGCTCGGGCTTGGCCGGTCGCCGCGGCGGCGCTGGCTGCGGCTCCTGCTGTTGCTGGTCGCGCTCGCCGCCCTGGCGGCCCTCGCCAGCCTGTGGCTGCGGGCCCGCGCCGCGGCCGCGCGGCCGCGCTTCGTCACGGCCGAGGTGGAGCGCGGCGAGCTGCGCGTGACCGTCAACGCAACCGGCACGGTGCAGGCGCTGAACACCGTGGAGGTCGGCGCCGAGGTTTCGGGCCGGCTCACGCGCGTGCACGTGGACTACAACGCCACGGTCGAGCCGGGGCAGCTTCTGGCCGAGATCGATCGGGAGCAGCTCCAGGCCGCGGCGGACGAGGCCGCGGCGCGCGTGGCGGCCTCCCAGGCGGCGATCCGGCAGGCCGAGGCCACGCGCGAGGAGACGGAGGCCGGGCTCGCCCGTGCCCAGGCGCAGGTGGGGCTCGGGCTCGTTTCGGCGCGCGATCTCGAGGCCGCGCGCGCGGCTGCGGCCCGCGCCGAGGCCCAAGTGGCGAGCGCCCGGGCGGACGCGGTGGTGGCGCGTGCCGCCCTCAAGAGCGCGCGCTGGCGGCTGGAGCGCACGCGCATCGTCTCGCCTATTCACGGGGTCGTGCTCTCGCGCCTGGTCGAGCCAGGGCAGACCGTCACGGCGGGGTTCCAGACGCCCGTGCTGTTCAAGCTGGCCGAGGATCTGCGACGCATGTCCCTGAGCGTCTACGTGGACGAGGCCGACGTGGGCAGAGTCAGAGAGGGCCTGGGTGCCAGCTTCACGGTGGACGCCTACCCGGGCCGCACCTTCTCCGCCCGGCTCGTCTCCTTGCGTAACGAGCCCAAGAAGGACCAGAACGTTGTCACGTACGAGGCCGTGCTAACTGTGGACAATGGGGAGCTCTTGCTCCGGCCCGGCATGACGGCGAGCGCCACGATCTTGGCGCAGACGTTGCAAGGCGTGCTCCTCGTGCCCAACGCCGCGCTGCGCTTCACGCCTCCGGCAGAGCCAGGCGCGGTCCGCTTCGGGCCGCGGCCGCCGCCCGTGGCCGCGAGCGGCCCGAAGATCTGGGTGCTCGAGGGTGGCAACCCGAAGGCCGTGGCCGTGAAGGTGGGCGGCACCGACGGGCGGAGCACGCAGCTCCTTCAAGCCGACGTTGCTGTCGGGACGAAGGTGGTGACGGACGTAGAAGAGCAGCGCTAGGCGCATGGACGCTCCGGCCATGATCGAGTTCGAGGACGTCACCAAGGTCTACGGCGCTGGCGAGGCGGCGGTGCGCGCCCTGGACGGCGTGAGCTTCGCGATCACGGCGGGCGAGTTCGTGGCGGTGATGGGGTCGAGCGGCTCGGGGAAGTCCACTTGCTTGAACGTGCTGGGCTGCCTGGATGCCCCCACGAGCGGCACCTACCGCTTCCGGGGCGTAGACGTGGGCGGGCTCGATCGCGATCAGCTCGCCCTGCTGCGCCGCCACTACCTGGGCTTCGTCTTCCAGGGCTACAACCTGCTGGCGCGCACGAGCGCCCTGGAGAACGTGGAGCTGCCGCTGGTCTACCGCCGCACCCCCGCGCGCGAGCGCCGGGCGCGGGCGCGCCGGGCCCTCGGCGAGGTCGGCCTCAGCGGCTGGGAGCGTCACAGCCCGGCCGAGCTCTCGGGCGGGCAGCAGCAGCGCGTGGCCATCGCCCGGGCGCTGGTGAGCGAGCCCTCGGTGCTGCTCGCCGACGAGCCCACGGGCAACCTCGACTCGGCGCGCAAGGTGGAGATCATGGAGCTCCTGGTCGAGCTCAACCGCCGCCGCGGGATCAGCATCGCCATGGTCACGCACGACCCGCAGATGGCGGCCTACGCCTCGCGCACCCTGGAGTTCTACGACGGCCGGGTGGTGCGCGACGGGCCGAGCGCGCCCAGCGTGCGGGGAGCAGTCTAGTGCTCTCTAGCACCTTGGTCATGGCCCTGCGCGAGATCCGGCGCAACACCATGCGTTCGGTGCTGACGACGCTGGGCATCGTGATCGGAGTCGCCGCCGTGATCATCATGGTGACGGTGGGCGAGGGGGCCACGGCCAAGGTCACCGCCGACGTGGCCAAGCTCGGCAACAACATGCTGACCCTGCTGCCGGGCGCGCACCGCCACGGACCGGCGGCGGCCGCGGCTGCGCCCTTCACGCTGGCCGACGTCCAGGCCATCCGCCGCGAGGTTCCGGCCGTGGCCCACGTGGCGCCGAGCGCCAATCGCGGCGTGCTGGCGGTGGCCGGGAACAAGAACCACAACACCGTGGCCACCGGCGCGACCAACGAGTACCTGTCCGTCCGGCAGCTCGCTCTCGAGCTCGGGCGCAGCTTCTCGGACGTGGAGCTGCTGGGCGGAGCGCCGGCCTGCCTGCTCGGGGCCACCGTGCGCAAGGAGCTGTTCGGCGCGACCGATCCCTTGGGCACGGCGATCCGCGTGGGCAACCTGTCGTGCCAGGTCGTCGGCGTCATCGCCTCGAAGGGGCAGTCGACCTTCGGCGCGGACCAGGACGACTTCTTGCTCTTGCCGCTCGCGACCTTCCAGCGGCGCCTGGCCGGCAACACCGACGTGGGTGCGATCGCCCTGAGCGCGGCCGACGACCGCTCCATCCCCAAGGTCAAGCAGCAGCTCACGCTGCTCATGCGCGAGCGGCGGCACATCGCCGAGGGCCAGAGCGACGACTTCTGGGTGATGGACACCAAGGAGATCCTCGCGACGCTCTCGACCGTGGCCGCGACCCTGACGGCCCTGCTCGGCGCCATCGCCGGCGTGAGCCTGCTCGTCGGCGGCATCGGCATCATGAACATCATGCTCGTCTCGGTGACCGAGCGCACGCGCGAGATCGGCATCCGTCTCGCCATCGGCGCGCGCGGCCGCGAGGTGCTCTGGCAGTTCCTCGTCGAGGCCGTGGTGCTGTCGCTCCTGGGCGGCGTGCTGGGCATGCTGCTCGGCCTCGGGGGCGCGCTCGGCGCCACGCGCGGTCTGGACTTCCCCTTCGTGCTCTCGCCGCTCGTGGTCGTCGTGGCCTTCGGGTTCTCGGCCGCGGTGGGCGTGGCCTTCGGGTTCTTCCCGGCGCGCAAGGCGGCGCGGCTCAACCCCATCGAGGCGCTACGGCACGAGTAATGGACTGCCGTCCGTGGCGCGACGGTGTACCTCTGTAGCTACGCTTGACAGGATACCTCTCGAGAGTTACGTTTTTCTCGTGAGAGCCGTGACCATCAAGGAAGCAAGGGCCCACCTGAACGAGATCATCGAGGCCGCGCAGCGCGGGGAGCAGGTGGTGCTCATGCGGGGAGCGAAGCACGTGGCGGCCATCGTGCCGATCACGGCCGATGACCTGGAGCTCGCGCCCCGCCTGGCCGACGAGCAGGCGGAACGTCTCTGGAGGGCGCTGGCCGAGGAGCGCGCCGCGGGCCGAGCTCAGGTTCTCCCCACGGCCGAGGCGGCGGTGGCGCGGCTCGCGGCCTTGGCCGGCGACCGCCAGCGGAGCCAGGGGCAGGCGCGCGCCGAGCGCCGGGTGAGGCCTGCCCGGTCATGAGGATCGCAGGTGTTCACGCTTCCTCTCAGCCGGCTCGTCAGGCGGCCGCGAGCCCGAGCGCGCCCACAGGGCCGGCCCGGAGCGTACTCCTGTACGCGAGGAGCCGGTCCGCGGACGTAAGTCCGTCCCTTCGGGACGGGGTTGGGGTCCCGACGCGCCCTTCGGGCGCGTCACCCCTGCCCCGCGATCGCGGCCGACTCGGCGAGCCGTCGTTGCTGGCGCGCAAATGCCGTGAACGGACACTGAGGATCGCGCTCACCGAGCGCTTCGTGCGCGACGTCTCGGCGCTGCGCGAGGAGCAGCGGGCGCACGTGTTCGAGGTCATGCTCGGGCTGCCGGCCGCTCTGGGCGAGCCGCACCGGCACGCCGGGATCGGCCTGAGGAAGGTGCACCCGAGCGGCATCTGGGAGGCTCGGGTGGGGCTTGGGCTGCGCCTAGTGCTGGCGGTCGAGCCGGGCCTTGCCACGCTCGTGCGCGCGGGCAGCCATGAGGAGATTCGCTGCTTCCTGCGCAGTAACCGTTCACGCATTCCAACACCCGGCTCGTCAGGCGGCCGCGAGCGCGAGCGCGCCCGGAGGCCCGGGCCGCAGCGTAC
>JACQWT010000538.1 GCA_016209145.1 Deltaproteobacteria bacterium
ACGTCCTCTCGCCGGGCCCTCACGTACAGGAGTACGCTCGGGCCCGGCGCTGCGGGCGCGCTCGGCCGGCGCGGCGCCTCGGCCGCCGGCTGTCTGCTTGGTTATCACGCATGGGCGTCACCGGTCCCTCGCCACAACTTCGTCCGGCGATGTGCCGGGCAGGATCCTGCGCCCCACGGCCTGTTCGGGCCGGCCGGCCGCATCCCAGGCGAGCATCCAGCACGAGGTTTCTGCATCGAGCCTGAGCGCAGGCGCACCTCGAGCGGATCTGCGCCCGGCGCACGGGATGCGCCGAGGTGACCTACGCCGCATCCCGCCACTTGCAACGAGGGTCCGAATGAGAACCCGGGCCGCGCGAAGCATGGGCGAGAAACGCTGGTCGGAACCGACCGAAAGGTCACTGATCACCACGAGGACGGAGCTGTGGCGAGCGACACCCAGTTTGCTGCGCTACTTCGGCGGCTCGACCTCGACCGGGCCGCTCTGACCAAGCGACAGCACGGCGTGGACCGTGCAGGCCTGCGCGCAGCCGGCGCCCACGATCGGATGCTCCGAGTACGCGTAGTCGAGTTGGCCCTCCATCGGACCCACGATGGCCTGCTGGCTTTGCCACGTGCAGCCATCGATCCAGTCGAACTGGGTCGTGAGCTCCAGATCGAGCACGCAGGACTTGGCCGTGCCGACGAATTTGCCCGTGGGGAAGCTCAGCTCCGCCGGCCCGTCGCCGCAGGCGAACTTCAGCTCGCCCGGATCCCCCTCGACCAGTGGCGAGTCGACCCAGCACGCCTCGTCCGAGATGGTGAAGCTGCCGATGACGACGGCCACCTTGCAGGTGGCGTTGCTCTCCTGCTCGGCGGCCACCGAGCAAGCGCTGCCCGACGAGGAGCCGGCGTCGAAGCCGACCGAGCCGCCCCCTTGCCCGCCCTGGCCCTGCTGCCCTGCGCCCGAGCCGGACTCGCGGCCCGCCGTAGCGCACCCCTGCGCCAGCGCGCACATCACGCCGAGCCGCCAGCACCAACGGTCTCGTGTCGCTGTTGCCATCATTGTGCCCGTACGTTCCAGGCCGCGGCACGATGACCCGACCTGACAGCCAGCAGATCATACGCTCGATCCTCGCCTGCCGCGCCATCCGGCAAAGGTAGCTGTCGCCGACCGGCAAGAGCAATTGTCGCGGCAACGGCTCCCGCTGCTCGATCCTGTCCCCCGCCAGCAGCCGTTGCCCCGGACATCCCTGTCGCGCTCCGGCGCCCCACGTTCACGCCTCCATTGTGAACTACCGTTCACATCCCTCGTCTAACAGGGCGGAATCGCATCGCCTGCCAGGTTGGAACGGCAGTTGCTACAGGGCTTGCGGATTGTCTTCGCTTAGATGGCCGGCCCCGGTCGGGCGGTCACAGGGAGGAAACGGAAATGAGGCTCAGCATCACAGGCGCGGGCGCGGCCGGCGCGCTCGCGCTCGCCGGGTTGGCCGCGCCAGCGGCCGCGGCGGACGCGGCCGAGCAGGGCGTGCCCTGCCCCCCGCATGCCTTCTGCGAGAGGCGGGCGGCGCCGCCGCCGGAGGACGCCGCCGCGCCCGCGGCGCCGGGGCAGGAAGCCAAGGCGCAACCGGAAACCATCACGGTCGTGATCCCGTCGTCGCCGGACGACGCCAAGCCGCGGGTGATAGTCATCGAGCCCGATCCCGCCGGCGGCCCGCCGCGCGTGATCGAGCAGCGGGGCGAGAGTCAGCCCGCGGGCGCCGCGAAGCCCTGTCCGTCCCCGGACCAGCCCGAGCCCGAGCCGGCGGAAACCGAGAAAGATCGCCGCTGGGGCATTGCCTTGCGCGGCAGCGGGCTGCTCGTACCCGACGGGCACGAGGGCATCGAGGAGGTGAGCCTGGGCGGCGTCGGCGTGAGCCTGCGCTACCGCCCCGTGCCGGCCTTCGCCCTGGACTTCTCGCTCGACGTGCTCGGCGGCACGGATCCTGACGGCGAGAACCGGATCGAGGTGCCCCTTGGCATCAGCGGTCTTGTCTTCCCGTTCCCGCGAGGAGTGGTGCAGCCCTACCTCGTCTTCGGGCTGCACGCCTCGCAGGCCCGCGTCGGCTTGCGCGTCGGCATCCCGCACCGGGACAACGGCGATTCGGGCGATTCGAACGTGTATGCCGATTCGATCGGCCGCGACTCCACGTACCTCGGCGGCCAGGCCGGCGTCGGGCTGGAGCTCAGGCTTGCGTCCGTCTTCGGCCTGCACGCCGACACGCTCGGGTTCATCCGCGGGCGCGTCGGCGACGGCGCGGACTGGGGTGGCGGGGGCAACGACGAGCCCGAGGCGGGTGGCTTGATCCGCGGGGGCGTGTCGTTCTGGTGGTAAGACAGAGGAGTGTGACCCGTGTCAGCGAAGCACAGAACCGTTGAGCTTGCAGCCGCCGTGGTGGCCGCCGCCGCGTTGGTGTCCGCATCGCAGCTTGCCTTGGCGCAGGACCGGCCGATCGGGAAGAAGGCGGTCCCCGCCAGCAGCGCCCCGCCGAAGTCCCAGCAGCCGGCGGCGCCGGCCAAGCCGCCAGCCGCGAAGCCGCCGGCCAAGCCGGCGCCGGCCGCGGCGGCCAAGCCGCCCGCGACGGCGAAGCCGACCCCGGTTGCGACCCCGGTTGCGAAGAAGGCGGCACGCGAAGCGGCGCAGCAAGCCGACAAGGCGGCAGACGCCGATCGGCCGGCCGGTGGATCTGCCGAGGCCGCGGCGCCGCCGCCCGGGGGCGAGCCGGCAGCGGCCGGGCCGCCCGCGGCCGAGCCGCCCGCAGCGCCTGCCCCGCCCAGCACGCCGGCGGCAGCGCCCGAGGCAGCGCCCGAGGCCGGCGCCCCTGCCGAGCCGACGCCGGCCGAACCGGCTCCCGGCGACGATGCCTTCCGCCGCCGCGCTCCCGCGCCCGCGGCGGCTCCAGCGCCGCCGCCGGCGTACGTGGCCCACGTGCTCGCCGGCTTCCGCGGCGCACTGGCGCCGTACGGCACGTGGACGCAGGACGGCACCTACGGGACGGTGTGGGTCCCAAACGTCGGCGAGGGCTTCGCCCCGTACCTGTCCGACGGCCAGTGGGCGCTTGCCCCGGGCGGGGCTTGGAAGTGGCTCAGCCGGTATCCTTGGGGCAACATCCCGTTCCACTACGGCCGCTGGATCTGGCTCGGCGAGCGGCGCTGGGCCTGGGTGCCCGACACGGAGTTTGCGCCGGCCTGGGTGCTGTGGCGCGTGCCCAAGCAAGGCCACGGCTTCATTGGCTGGGCCCCGATGCCGCCGCGCCACCCGGCCGGCCCGGGCGAGGAGGTCATGGCCTTCTGGTTCGTGCCGAGCCAGCGGCTCTTCCAGGACGATCTGCCCCGCTTCGTGGTCCGCGACGACGCGCTCGGCCAGCGGCTGATGGGCGACTCCGAGGTTCTGCCCGCCCACCTTCGCGGCGGCTCCCGCGGCCTGCTGCCGGCCACCCCCTTGTTCGAGCAGACCGGCATGCCCGCCTACTTGCGGCCGCCGGCGTTCCTGGGCCCTGGCGCGGTGCCGTGGCGGCACAGGGGGCATTGACGCGCGCATCGACCGGCCCCGGGGGAAAGCATGGGTGCAAGCATGAGCGAGAAAGCACGTTCTGACGACCAGCAAGCGGCGGCACAGACGCCGGTGAGCCGTCCCGGCAGCCGCCTTGCCCCGGGAGACGTGGTCGGCGGCCACTACGCGGTCGAGGAGCTGCTCGGCGAGGGCGGCATGGCCGTGGTCTACCGCGGACGCAACACGGCCACGGGCAAGGCGTGCGCCCTCAAGATCCTGCACGCCCAGCTCGGCGCGCGGCCCGAGTTCATGCGCCTGTTCGCCAAGGAGGCCAAGGTCGGCTCGGTCATCGGCGAGAGCGAGCACATCGTGGCGGTGTTCGACGCCGGCCTGGACGAGGCGCGCGGCCTGCCCTTCCTCGTCATGGAGATGTGTGAAGGCGAGACCCTGGAGCACGCCCTGGAGCGGGGCCCGCTGCCGGAGGGCGAGGCGCAAGCCGTGCTGCGCCAGCTCGGCGCGGCGCTGGCGCAGGCGCACCGGGCCGGCGTGGTCCACCGGGACTTGAAGCCGAGCAACCTCTTCCTCGCGCGCGACGCCGCCGGGAAGCCGCTGCTCAAGGTGATGGACTTCGGCATCGCCAAGGTGCTGGAGGAAGGCGCGGTGCGCACCGCCACGCAGATCGGCACGCCCGCCTACACCGCGCCCGAGCAGATGGGGCCGACCACCCGCAAGCTGGCGGCCAAGCAAGGGATCAACATTGCCAGAGGCGTGTCGCCGGCGACCGACGTCTGGGCCGTGGGCCTCATCGCCTACGAGCTGCTCACGGGCCAGCGACCGGGCCAGTACTGGGCCATCGACACCATGACCGAGCTGCCCATGAAGGTCGCGTTCGAGCCGATCGAATCGGCCTCT
>JACQWT010000539.1 GCA_016209145.1 Deltaproteobacteria bacterium
AAGAGGTCCGTGCCGACGGCGAGGATGCCCTTGATCCCCGCGCTCATCAGGGCCGGCGCGATGATGAATCCGCCGCCCGCCCCGATGCAGCCCGTGATGAGCCCCGCCACGATGCCGATCAGAATCGAGGCTAGGAAGATGTTGGTCGTGTAGAACGCCGGGGCGTACGCCTTCTTCCCGCCGATCACGGCCGGCAGCGCCGCTCCGATCTCGTCCGCATGGGCGATGCCGCAGAGCAGGATCGGCAGCAGCAGGAGCAACAGCAGGAGGAGCGCCTTGCGGGAGCGCAGAATCGCCCGCGCGGTCTCGATCTCCCATTGGGCGTGAGCGCGGGTCGCGGCCATGAGCAGGACGCCGCAGCGTTGCAGGTACGTCATTTCGTGCGCCTCTTGCCGGCAGAAGCGGGGCAGGGCCGCTTGCTACCACGGCAGCGGGCCCCAGGGTAGCTGTTGCAAAGGGCGGGGGCAAATGCGGACGTGAGATGCAAAGAAGCGCTTATCGCTCACCTGCAACTTTCCTTGATGCGGCGGCGTCACGTTGATAGGAGGCATTTGCAATGGGCTAAAGATCCCATCTATCGATCGGCAGGGCGTCAGTGCCGCGTGCTTGCCGGCATGGTCGCGCTGCGGCCGGCCCGCAGGGGCCGCCGTCGCGGGGAGCGCTGGCGGGGGCGGACGGCGCTCCCAGGGCGGGGGCGGTCCCCATCGCCGCCAGCAACTCGGCGGCCCGAGGTGCGGGAGGACGTGGGCCACGGAAACGTGCAATGTGAAACAGAGAACAGGGAATGTGGAATGTCATCTCTGGACTCGCAGAAGTGATCGAGCCCTGGGCAGGCAGGCAGGCTCCGGAGCAACGCGACGGCGAACCCCTCCAGGCGCCGGGCGAGGTCATCGCCCTTGCGGCCCTCCGCTAGCCCTTGCCGATCGCTGCCAACTTGCCGACAACCACCAGGGCTGCGGCACCAAGAGCGAGCAGGCGCTCGGCGAAATCGTCACCCTTCATTTTCCGTTCCCGGTCTGCGGTTCGCCGTTCACAGTTCACCGGTTTCCACCAGGATCTATCGAGGCCACGACCGCTCCAGTTGCCGGTCTCGTGCGCAGCGAGGCATGCGCCGAGCCGCCCGCCGCGCTACTCCCGCGGAATCAGACGCTTAACGCCCATGGGGCCGGGGGGTCGGCGGGGGTGGCTTGCGCGCCGCCAGGCGCCTGGCCGGGGAGCAGGGGGCCGGGCCCGAGGCGGGGCCGGTGTGGCGGCCGGCCAGGGCGACGTGTCGCGATAGAGCGCTTTCAGAACACCGTTGCGTTTGCGATAGGAAGTAGTTATTGTCCGGACAGACAAACGCGGGCCACCCCGGCATCGGGGTAGCCCCGCTCCCGCGCCGCCGCCGGGCGGTGCGGCACCAGCAGAGGCGAGGATCGTCTCGCCGCGGAGAGCGCCCGTGGAACTCAACCAGCTCGACTGTTTCATGGCGGTGTTGGAAGAAGGCAGCTTCAACCGGGCCGCCACGCGCATGCACCGGACCCAGCCGGCCATCTCGTACCAGATCAAGCAGCTCGAGGACGAGGTCGGCATGTCGCTGTTCCATCGCCGGCCTCGCCGCGTGAGCCCGACCGATGCGGGCCGCCTGCTCGCGCAGCACGCCCAGGAGGTCATCGCGGGCGTGCGGCGGGCGCGCGGCGCGCTTGCCGAGCTCTCGCATGGCGTGGCCGGCGAGGTGCGCATCGGCACGGTCAACAGTGTGGGCATCCACTTCTTGCCCGAGGTGCTCTGGGCAGTGCGGGAGAAGTACCCCGAGATCCGGACCACGGTGCTGTATCGGGAGTCCGGAGCGATCATGGAGGCTCTGCTGTCGAGCCGCATCGATCTCGCCCTCGTGGCCAACCCCCGGCAGGACCGGCGCTTGCGACAGGAAACCATCATCCAGGAGCGGGTTTCGCTGGTGTGCGGGGCGTCGCACCCGTTCTTCGGGCGCAAGGCCGTGCGGCCGAGCGAGCTGCGGGGGCTGCGGTTCGTGGCCCTGACTCCCGAGCACCCCACCGGCCAGCTTGTGCGCGACTTCCTCGCGCGCCTCGGCGTGGACGTGGAGCCGGTCGTCTCCACGGCCAACGTCGAGACGGTGAAGAAGATGGTGGAGGTTGGGCTCGGCGTGGCCTTCCTGCCCGACATGGTCACGGCCGGCGAGGTGAGCTGTAACGGGCATCCGGCCGGGCGGCTGGCGCGCATCGAGGTCGGGCCACCGCTCGTGCGCAGCATCGCACTGGTCTCGTGGAGGAATGCGGAGCCGAGCCGGGCCGTGGCTGCCTTCATCGAGCTGCTGCAGGCCCACGGCCGGCGCTGGCGCGGCTGCCACAACCGGCCGAACGCCGAGGCGGGCTGCATCGAAAGCGCCGGGGAGACCCACCGGGCGGCGCCGCGGCTGGCGCAGGCGGGGTAGCACTACTGCCCGCCGCGCAGCGGCGAGCGACTTCATGGCGACCGGCGCCATCTTCGGACCGGGACCGGTCAGCGGCTGACCTCTGGCTACGAGGGGGTCGCGGCGCGGCCCCGATCCAGGCATGATCGCAACCGCACCCGATGCCCGGCCCCGAGGAGATCGCCCGCCAGAAGCCGCCGCAGGAGTACTTCCCCAAGATCGTCGAGCAGCACGGGGAGGCCGCGCTGGCAAGCCAGGCGATCCCGCTTGATCCCGATCTTCACCGGGTGGAGCAGTACCGGGACTTCCTCGACGCGCGACGCAAGGAGCTGGCTCGCCTCATGAACCACCATCTTGAGCGCGCGAGGCTTGGGGGATGATGGAACGGCCGCCGTTCATTCAGGCAGCGCGGCGGCCGTTGACGTGATCGGGAACCCTGCCCACGCCCAACAACACCGCCCAGCTTCGTCCCGAAGCTCTGGTCCTACTGCCACGTCCTGCGCGACGACGGCTTGAGCTACGGCGACTACGTCAAGCAGCTCTCGATTCTGCTAGCGCACGGGCTTGACGCCGCCCTTGCGCTTCAGTCTGAAGGCCACGCGGTAGACGTCTGGCACGTTCACGCGACCATCGGTGGTCGACTGCAGCACGCCGATCTCCTGGAGATCCTCGAAGATCCCCGAGAGTTCCTGATCGTAGCGGCGGGGCAGGCGCTCGCCGAGCGACGTTCGGATGCTTTCGAGCACGCGCGCCTTGCGCCAACGATCGAGGATCTCCTTGTGATCGCAGGGGACCACGAGGTGCTCGAGCGGCTTCATGGCCGCGGCCGTCCACGGGAAGTCCTCCTTCAGCTCGTCGACACGGATGCTCGAGGCGCGCTGCACCCCCTTCTTGATGGCCTCCCAGTGGAGCGCGTGCGGCGCGTCCTCCGCGCTCTCCTGTGCGGCGGCGCGTAGCGCGGCAAGGAAGCTGCGCGGCGTCGCCTGCCCGCGGGCGTCGCCCAGGTGGTTCGGAACCCAGGCGTACGGGATTCTTCGCCTGCGGTCCCTGCCCATCTGTGTGCCGGCGACCAGCGCGAAGAGCTTACGTTGTACGCTCTCGTCGGCGTAAAGCGCCTCAGGCATCTCCCAGACTGCACGCTGCTTGCGCCATCCGGGCGTCGCGCTTCGAATCGCACCCCCTTCGCTGGCCGCGTTGCCGAGGTACTGCCACAGCAGGCCGTACAGGTCGGTGCGCGGCCAGAGCAGCTCCACACGGGCGTAGAGGAGTTTCGCGGCGTCCGGAAACGCCTTGATCTCGGGATCCTCGATCGTGTCGGTGCGCACGAACGCCTTGGCGCGTATGGCCCGTGTCATGCGAAGCTCGAGCAAGAGCTGAAGCAGTCCCTTCAACAAGGTGCGCAGGTCGCTCCAGCGATCCGCCGCCTTGTCCAGGGCGTCGAAGAGCACGAGCCGCTTGGCGTTCCGAGATTCAAGCTGCTCGTCGATGGACAGCAGGCGGCGCTCGGTGCCGTCGGGATCACCTCGCACCCGGATGACGCGCTCGCGCCACGACGAATCGCCCCGGAAAAACCCCGCATCGAGCTGGCTCAGCACCACCGTCTTCCAGACGATCCGTGCCGGGAACTCCAGGAGCGACGCGAGCACGTCCTTGCCCGGGTAGCCGCTGTCCAGGCGGTCTCCCCAGCCCGCCGACACCTCCAGTTTGTACGGCGCGCCCGGCGAGAAGAGCTGGGCAATGAACGGCTGCGTCAGCTTCGACTGCAGCGCATGCCACCACAGGCTCTTGCCCGTGCCGCGCGCGCCCGTCACCAGCATGTTGTCCGGATCGAGCGCGCGCACATGTGCGCGGGGCAGGTACAGAAACCGCGGTGGGATGGGATCCATCTGGAACGGGTCCGCGGGAAGGCTGTCCAGCATGGCCCGGCGCACAGCCCGGGGATCCGGCGGGCGCGAGCTCATGGAGCCGGGCCCTCCGCCTCCCGACCGAGCAGGTCGTCCACGTACGAAAGAAGCTCGCCGAACGCCGCGGCAATCTGCTCCTCCGTTACCGTGTCCGGGCTCCCGACCGGGTCCCAGTCCTGGAGCTCGCGTCGCCAGTAGACCGGTATCGGCCGGTGTGGGGCTGTCTCGTCGTCGAGGTCGAAGTTGAACGAGTGGATATCCTCGGGGGCCGCCTCCTCGTACACGTAGTCAGCGAAGAGATCGTAGGCATGGTTTCGCAGCCGATCGAGGTAGCGCTGGCGCTCCGTCTCCGGCACGAGCCCTGCCACGATGCGAAGCCCGTCCCGAAACGGCTCCAGGAGCGCCCGGTCCCGATGCCAGGTCGAGAACAGCAGTCGGTACGCGAGCCACGTCTGCGGGGTGTCGACCGCAAAGAGCAAGGATGTCGTCGAGAGGCGGGTCACCACCGCTGCAGCCAGGTCGTCGATACCCGCGCGGCAGTCGAGCAGCAGGGCCACCGGGCGCTCGCGCCGTTCGAGCAACCGGAGCAGTTGGTCGAGCTGCTCGGCGAATCCTCTGGCCGCTGTGGATGCGGTCTGCACGCGGCCGAGCTTGGTCACGTACGTGTCGACTCGCTCGCCAGCAGCAGACACGACCCGTATCTCGCCCGTGGTGCCCGCTGCCATCCCGCTGCTCGTGACGAGCTGGCCCACCAGATCCTCGTCGGCCTGGCTGGCCCCGCCTTCCACGAACCAGTCCACGACACCAAACCGTGGACGCCCCTCCGGAGGCAGCAAGGAGGCGCTGACGCCGGGCGACTCGAGATCGAGATCCACGACCACGACGCGTCCGCCCTGCTCGGCGAGGTGACGGGCGACCGCGACCAGTGCCGAGGAGCGCCCCACCCCGCCCTTCACTCCGAAGAAGGCGAGCCGCGGTGCTTCGGCCGGCGGAGGCGGGGTGGCAGGTCGCACCCAGTCCGTCTCCGTGATCCAACGCTCCACCAAGCCGAGACGAGGTTCGATCCTGCGGAGCTCCGGCGCCTGGAAGATGGCCGACGGATCCAGCAGGTCAGGCTTGGCCAGGAAGAGCTGGGCGACCCCAGGGCTCCACGCCCCGAGCAGCGCGTGGAGCCCGCGAGCGAGCACGTCCACGTCTCGTGCAGGCTCCGTCGTGGCGATGCGGATCCGGCCGACGACGTCGCGCACCACGACCACATCGCCTCCGAGACCGCCAGCATGCTGGCGGCAGAACGTCAGGGCCCGATCGAGTGCCTCATCGAACCGCACGGGCTTGTTGCTCATTGGGCGTCTCCACGATGCCTCGCCTGCTCCAGAGCCTTCATTGCTCCGCGTGCGGCCCGGATGTGCCGTCGGGCTTGCCGTGCATCCAGGTCGATATCCGCGTCATACCGCTGCTCGACTCTCCAGTCCGAGAAGGGGTTCCGCTCGGGGAGCCCTGCCAGATAGCGCGCGCCGCGTGGGCCAACGAGGTACGCTGGGAATTGCGCCCACAGCTTGTCGATGTGGACCTGCGTCTCGCGGGGCACGAGCCTGCCGGTCGGCTCCAAGGCCACGTGCCCGAGCCCGATCAGGATGGACTTGAGAGCGCACTCCGCACAGAGCCCGGCCAGGTGGTCGGCGTTGTGGACGCGGGCACTGTCCCACAGCCGGCCCGCATCCTGGAAGTGACGCAGCGCAGACTCCGTGAAGTTCGCAGGCATGCACGGCCGAGCCTACCACGTCGACGACGGAGTGAGCAGAAGCTCGAGGAGATCGAGCGGTCCGAAGCTGCTTCAGCCTGGCTCTGCCGACTCAGGGCCGGTGGTCTCGCCCGCCTGCGCGGTGCCGGCGGCGTGCAAGACGCCGACTCTCGTCTCCTGGGTCCGCGCGCGCGGTCTGCACGACCATCAACGTCTACCTTCCCGGCACGGGGCCCATCCGCCGGCTCGACGTGGACGGATCGAGGCATCGCGACGCCGGACGCTCGCACAAGCACGGCCTCCAGGGAGAGCGACGGCATGCACATGCACTCAGTAGGCTTGAGTGGCTGAATGTAGGTTGGGGTAAGCCCAGGTAGGTGCCGCCTTGCCGCCTGCTGCCAGCACGCCGCCGCTTGGCTCCCCACCGCTCCCGGGCTCGTAGCCCCGCCCAACGACCGGCTGGCACTGCTCCACGGCCCCCTCGCAACCTCGGTCGTCGCCGGGCTCCCCAGCGCCGCCGCCGTGCCGCCTGTTTCGCGCCGTGGGTGGGCCCCTCAAGAACCATCTCGAGCGGGTACGCACCACACTGCTCGCGAAGGCTGACGAAATCGGCGTCGTGACCGCGCACTGGCCCGGGCGCGGCGCGCCGCGGATCCCGACGCATGTGGGACGGGGCGCCCGAAGTTGGCTCCGAGCGCCCCTTCCCAGTTCTCTCTACTTCTTGGGGGTCTGCGGGCCCGGGCTCGGCTGCACCGGGGGCGGCGGAGGCACGTTCGGGTGCCCCTGCTGGATCCGGTTGCCGCGGTCGGCGACGTAGGCAGGGTTGTTCGGGTTCTTCACGTTCGAGCGCTGGCTGTTGGGGTTCTGGCCTTTGCCGTTGGACATTTTCGCCTCACTGACCTCGGGGCGATTCGAGCCACCATGGCCCGGATCGCCCGAGGCTGTGAGGGCCCCCCCTCGGGTTTGAGAAGCTCGGACCGCCGAGGGCACAGCCGACGGTACCTCGCCAGGATCTTCTTCGGGACCGCGTCAGCCAGGTGGTTGCAGACGACGATGAACGTCCGGCCGTCATCGAGGCGCCAGATCTCGTGGGACCCCCTGATGCGTACAGGGGCTCCGCCGAGACCACGGAGGCCAGCGCAGAGATCGCGCCAGCACTTGGGATCGCCGGTCACGGCCCACCTCGGCCCGGCCGCGAGTCCTCGGCGCGCTCGGAAGGCCCAGGCGACTGCTCGCCGCTCTCCTCGTCACCAAGCACGAAGACGGTCAAGGCGGCATCGATGGCGTCCACCGTGGCGACTTCTCCGCTTCCCGAGCGGCGCAGCAGGGCGTCGTTCACGTCGATGAGCGCCATGACGGCGTCGGCGCCGGGGGGCTTCCGGAGCTCGCGCACCCTGTCGCGCAGCCGGGACGCCGGGCTCAAGTGGGCGAGCGCGGTCAGGGCGCGGTGAGCCGTCCGCGCATCGCCACGCAGGAGCCCATCCTCGGCAGCAGCCAGAAGCGTGACCCCGACCGCCGTGTGCATGGCGGAAGTCATTTGCCTGGGCCCGGCAAGGCAGAGTTGGATGACGTGGCGCGCGCCCTCCATGTTTCGGCCGTCGAGCAGCGCCGAGATGATCTTGGCGCCCGGGTCGTCCCAGAGCGCTTTCGAGTCCAGCTTCTTGGCGACCCAGTCGAGGGGCACGCCCGACGGTCCGCGCCTCCGCAACCGTTCGAGGGCCAGCCCCAGCAGGTGGTGGCGACTTCGACCGGCGCCCTCCAGCCAGTCGAAGAGGTCAGCCGCCCGGCCGCCATCCAGCGGTCGGTCGGAGTGGCGGCCGACCGGCCACCGGTGGCGATCGACCTTGGTCTTCCGCCTCATGCCTGACAGGGCCGACGCTACGTGACGGCCTCGTAGCCGTAGCTCGTCCGTCGCGCCTGGCCGCCCAGCTCCAGCTCGATCAGCCCGCGCGAGACGGCCGAGACGGGCAGCCCGCTCGCCTCGCACAGCCCGGCGGGGTGCCAGCCCCCGCGCCCGCCCATGGCCTGAAGCACGCCGGCAGCCTCGGCCGAGAGACTGCCGCGCGGCCCGGTCGATGACCCACATTGGGTCACGGCCCCCGGGCCGCCGGCCAACGGGTCGGTGATGAGCTTGCCCTGGGCGTCGAAGAAGCGCAGCTCGGCCTCGGCGTCGCCCTCGATGCGCAGCAGGCCCTCGTGCAGCAACCCGTGGTGGGTCGAGCACAGACACAAGCAGTTGGTCCGCGAGTGCGCTCCGCCCCGAGCCTGCGGCTCCAAATGATGCACGTCCACATAGCGCCGCCGGGTGCAGCCAGTCACGCGGCAACGGCACCGGTCCCGCAGCTTGACCGCCCGGCGCACCGCCGCCGG
>JACQWT010000558.1 GCA_016209145.1 Deltaproteobacteria bacterium
AGAAGCTCTACCTCACGTGTTGATCAGCACGAAGAACACGATCCCGAACACCACCCCGTGGGCCGATCGGCACGTGGTCAACTTCTGACGAGTAGAAGCGGTCAACTCCTGCCGAGCGTCAGGGCCCCGCCGCGGCCCCGTCTGAGCCCGCAGCAGCACCGCTGCCGCCAGCGCCAGCGTCCGGCGCGACACACGGCCCGAGGTGGTCGCCGTGCGCGAGGTGCGCGTCGAGCGCCGCCGGCGGGATCTCGATTGTCTGCGGGTTGTCCGGGTCCCCCGGCGGGTAGTGGCAGATGGTGATCTTGTCGTCCTTGCCGAGCGGCTGCCGCAAGGCGCCGCCAGCGCCGAGCAAGCCCGCAGGCTCGGTCGGCGCGCAGCCGGCTGCGATGACGAGCACGAGAGGCATGAGCGCAAGCGCCGCGGCAAGCCGCGCTGGCGGCCGGCTACTGTGCCCTACGCGTCGATGACGCACTAGGAGCCTGTCGGAGAAAAAACCAAGTGCGCGGAATTATTCGGTTCCAGTGTCAGAGTAAAGTGAGCGATTTCGATAACTTGGACCATTTCGAGCACGCTTTCTCCGACACACTCCTAGCCACGGTCAAGCTGCCGGTCGCTCCGATGTCCTCCCTGCACCGCTCCTGAGCCATCTCGGCCGCCTCCTTGCCGCCGCCTCGCAAACTACGCCCAAGCTCTACTATCTGCGAACCTGACCGGCGCCGCAAGACAAACCCGCGGGTTTGATCGGCTCCCTTTAGTTTCAACTACTTAGACGCCAAGCGACCGGATTCGCTACGGGTGGGAGGGGCTCCGGGCGACGGAATAGGGATGGGGTGCTCCGGCGACGACCGCAGACCCATGGCATCCCCCGGTCGCGAGGCCGGGGGCGGATTGACGACGCTACCGCCCGTCGGGCTCTGCCCAGTCGGCCACCAACGAAAGTGGCAGGGCCTCGGTGCGGCTGTCGATCGGGAAGCGATGCCCCGCACGGCAGAAGATGGCCCGCCGGCCGGCGCCGTCCCGCGGCAGCTTCTCCGCCACGCGGGAGAGCGACGCCACGTCCCCGCGGTCGGGATGCTCCGTCCATTTCGCGTCGGCGAGATCGAAGCGGCCGCCGCGGTGGAGCAGGAAGTCGACCTCGCTGCTCCGGTCGCGCCAGAAGTTGAGCTGCCAGCCGCCTTTGCGGTTGATGCCCGCCCGACGCAGCTCCGCCAACACGAGCGTCTCCCAAAGCGCTCCACGAAGGGGTGAGCCGTGCAGATCGGAGGCGCGGCGCATGCCCACGAGGAATGCCAGCAGGCCGCTGTCGTTGATGTACAACTTGGGCGTCTTGACGAGCGACTTGGTCTGGTTCGAGAACCACGGCTCGAGCAGGGTGATCTGGCTCGAGATCTCGAGCATCGACAGCCACTGGCGGGCGGTCGATCCGCTGATCCCGACATCCCGGGCTAGCTCGGCCAGATTGAGTAGCCCTGCGCTCCTCAGGGCGCTGGCGCGCACGAAGCGCTCGAAGTCGCGGAGGCTGCTCACGCGCAGCAACTGCCTGAGATCGCGCTCGAGGTAGGTGGCGACATAGGATCGGTAGAAGCCCTCGATGTTGAGCTCGGGCGCCTTGTACAGCTCGGGGAAGCCACCGCGCAGCAGCACGTCATCCACCTCGAAGTGCGGACAGGCCGCATGGATCTCGCAGAAGGAGAGCCCCTCCAGCTCGAGGACCGCTGCGCGTCCGGCAAGCGAGTCGGACACGGCCCGCATGAGGGTGAGCTTCTGCGAGCCGGTGAGGATGAACTGTCCGGCGCGGTCCCGATTCGCATCCACCGCTCGCTTGAGGTGCCGGAAAAGGCCCGGAGCGTACTGCACCTCGTCCACCACGAGCGGCGGCGGGTGACGGGCCAGGAACCCGCGAGGATCGCGCTCGGCCTGCTCGGCCTCGCTCGGCAGATCGAGCGACACGAGCTCGCAGTTGGGGAACAGGTGCTGCGCCAGGCTAGTCTTGCCCGTCTGCCTGGCCCCGGTGACCACCACGACCGGTCGCTGGCGCGCGGTCGTGCTCAGCAACGTCTCGATTTCACGAGGGATCCACATCGGGCAAATTCTACGATCCGATCGTGCATTATGCAAGGTGACAACGAAGGCGCTGGGGAGGGCTGGCGACAGCGGGTCGGCTACGCGGCCCGCCGGCAGCGACGGCACGCGAGCGTGCCTCGCGTCTGGCCGCGGGGGGCCCCTCGCGAGAAACGTGCGCCCAGCGTGCGTTCAGGCCACCGGCTGCGCTATGCTCCAGTGTCATGAGCAAGCGAGCTTCGGTCGTGATCGCGCTGCTTGGCGCGCTCGTCGCCCTGGGCGCCGCCGGCTGCAACAAGCACCGCCCGGCGCAAACCGCGGGCTATCCGCCGCCCGGCGGGCCGGGCCCCTACGGACCGAGCCCGTACTACCCGGGGACACCGGCGCCCGGGCCGGGCCCGGCCGCTCCGCCGGTCACGCCGCCGCCTCCCGCCCCGCCGCCGCTGCCGCCGCAGCCGCCCGTGTACAACGACCCGATCAACAACCTCGACCTCGGCTGGCTGCGGCAGCGCGCGCAGCAGGTGCTGAGCGAGCTCGTGGCGGCGCTGGCGCCCGACCGGCGCGCGCTCGTGCAGAACATCCCGCTCATCGTCGACCCGACGGTGGGCGAGGTCAACGCCTTCGCCGCCTGCTCGGACGGACGGGCGGCCATGGCCATCAGCGACGGTCTGCTGGAGATCGAGGCGCAGATGTCGCAGTGCCGCGCCACCGACGAGCTCTTCGGCACGCGCAAGCTCGACGCCTACGTGCAGCTCGTGGCCACCCAGCAGCGGCCGGACCAGCCCATCGTGCGGCCGGCGCCCGGGTTCTACGATCAGGCGCAGCAGGTCGAGGGCCGCAAGGTCCTGCGCCAGCACCAGTTGATGGACGAGCAACTCGGCTTCGTGCTGGGCCACGAGCTCGCCCATCACTACCTCCTGCATACCGGCTGCGTGGGCGGCGGGGGCGGCATCTCGCCCGACAACATCGGCCGGATCCTGTCCAACGTCGTGCCGACCTTCAACCAGCCGAACGAGATCGCCGCGGACACCACGGGCGTCGACAACGTGCTCACGGCGGGCGCGCGCCGGCCGGACTACCACTACACGGAGGGGGGCGCCCTCATGACGCTGGACTTCTTCTCCGCCCTGCAACAGCTCAGCCCCGAGGCCGTCCTCTTCGCCTTCCAGTCCAGCCACCCGCCCCCGCAGGTGCGCCGGCCCCTGGTCCAGCAGGCGGCCGCGCAGTGGCGCGCCCGCGGCGGCGCCCCGGCCCCGCCGAGCCCGCTGCCGCTGCCGTTCCCTATTCCGATCCCGGGGTTCGGGTGATCCTGGACCTGGCAGTTCAGGTGCCGCCGAGGCAGTTGCGGCCCTCGGCGTCGAGCGCGCTGTAGCAGCGCTTCTGCCCGAAGGCATCGTCGCAGCACTGCGGCCAGTCGGCCGGGCAATCGCCGGCCTGGGTGCACAGCGCGCCGCCCCCCGGCACGCACACCTTGCGGTTCTCGCTGCCGCCGCCGGTAGACCGGCAGATGAAGTCGCGGTGGATCTCGCGGCAGAACGCCTCCGGATCCCCGCCGTCCAGGTCCTCGTCCTCGCAGCTTATGAAGCACATCATCAGGCCGGTGGACTCGAAGGGCCCGCAGACCTGCCTGTCGCCGGCCTCGCACTCCCCTTTGGCCGCGCAGCAGTCGCCGTCGCCCTTGCACAGATGCGTGCAGTAGCCACCCTCGACGCGATCCAGGCACTTTACCTCGCCCTGGATGTCCTGGGGAGCGACGCCCGCATAGCAGTCGGCAGGCGCCTTGCAGGTCTGACCCGTCTGGTCCTCGAGCCCACCGCCGCTGGTGCCGTTGCCGCCGCTCTTGTCCTCGTCGTTTCCGCAACTCGGCGCCACGGCCGCGCCCGCCGCCAGCCACAGCGCCACCCTGCGAAGCTTACGTGCCATACCGTTTGTCTAGCCGGCCGGTGCGGGCCGCGCAAGCCCGGCCACGAGCGCGAGCACGACCGCTTCGTGGCCAAGCTCGACCCGGACGGCACCCACCTGGCAACTGCCCGGCATGCGCCTCGCCGACGGACGGCATGACGTATGCGTTCACGCATTGCCGCGCTAGCAACGACGGCTCGCCGAGTCGGCCGCGATCGCGGCTTGCGTCCTCGGCCCGGGTCCTCGCGTACAGGAGTACGCTGCGGCCCGGGCCTCCGGGCGCGCTCATGCGCGCAGCCCCGCCTGACGAGCCGGGTGTTGGAATGCGTGAACGGCTACGGCATGACATGGCCGTCGGCACGCCCGGCGGGCCTCACATCGGCCGGTAGTTGGGCGACTCCTCGGTGACGATCACGTCGTGCACGTGGCTCTCGCGCAGGCCCTGGGCGGTGATGCGCGCGAAGCGACCGCCGCGCCGCAGCTCCGCGATGCTCGCCGAGCCGGTGTAGCCCATGCCGGCGCGCAGGCCGCCCACGAGCTGATAGACGATCGCGCCGAGCGGGCCGCGGTGCGGGACGCGACCCTCGATGCCCTCGGGCACGAGCTTCTCGTCGGCCGCACCGGCCTGGCCGTAGCGATCCTTGCTGCCGCGGCGCATCGCCCCGAGCGAGCCCATGCCGCGGTAGCTCTTGTAGGACCGGCCCTGGTAGAGCACGAGCTCGCCCGGGGCCTCGTCGGTGCCGGCGAAGAGCGAGCCGATCATGACCGCGCTGGCGCCGGCGGCGATGGCCTTGACGACGTCGCCCGAGTACTTGACGCCGCCGTCGGCGATGACCGGCACGCCGTGACGGTCCGCCACGGCGGCGCACTGGGCAATGGCCGTCACCTGCGGCACGCCGACCCCGGCCACGACCCTGGTGGTGCAGATGCTGCCCGGGCCGATGCCGACCTTGATGGCGTCGGCCCCCGCCTCGATGAGGGCCTGGGTGCCCTCGGCCGTGGCGACGTTGCCGGCCACGAGCTGGACCTGGGGCAAGCGCTCCTTGGTGGCCCGCACCGCCTCGATGACGCCGCGCGAGTGGCCGTGGGCGGTGTCCACCACGAGCACATCCACGCCGGCGCGGGCGAGCGCGGCCGTACGCTCCTCGCGGTCGCCCGCCGGCCCGATCGCCGCGCCCACCAGCAACCGGCCCTGCGCGTCCTTGACGGCGTCCGGGTGGCGCTCGGCCTGCAAGAGATCTTTGATCGTGATGAGCCCGACGAGGCGCCCGTCCTCCACGACCAGGAGCTTCTCGATCCGGTGCTCGTGCAGCAACTCCTTGGCCCGCTCGCTCGTCACGCCGGGCGCGCCCGTGACGAGGCGGCGCGTCATCAGCGAAGCGACGGGCTGGTCGAGGTTGCGCGCGAAGCGCACGTCGCGCGCCGTGAGGATCCCGACCGGGCGCTCGGCCTCCACCACCGGCAGCCCGCTGATGCGGTGCTCGTTCATCAAGCGCAGGGCGTGGCTCAGCGGCGCCCCCGGCTCGACCGTGACCGGATGGGCGATCATGCCGCTCTCGGCACGCTTGACCCGCTCGATCTCGCGCACCTGGTCCTGCACCGAGAGGTTCTTGTGCACGATACCCAGGCCGCCGTGACGCGCCATGGCGATGGCCGTCCCCGCCTCGGTCACGGCGTCCATGGCCGCACTCACGAGCGGGATGCTCAGGCGCAGCTCGCGCGTGAGCTGCGTGTCCGTGCGCACCTGCGCGGGCAACACCTCGCTGTACGCCGGCAGCAGCAGAACGTCGTCGAAGCTCAGGCACTCGGGAGGATGCTCGTCCAGCATGGGCCTGGCGAGTCCTATCACAGCGGCGCGGCCGGCGCGCGGGCGCTCGGCGCGGCGGCCTCGCTCTGTGCCAGCGCCGCCGCGGACGCCGACGTGCCGCAGCGCGGCAGCCGGAGGCGGAAGCGGGCGCCGCCCAGGGGCGAGCCCTCGGCCTCGATCTGGCCGCCGTGGTCGATGACGATCTTCTTGACGATGGTAAGCCCCAGGCCCGTCCCGTCCTTCTTCGTGGTCACGTAGGGATCGAATACGCGCGGCAGGAGCTCGGTGGGGATGCCCGGCCCGTCGTCGTCGACGTCGAGCTCCCAGTAGTCGCCGGCGCCGCAGGCCCCGAGCCTGATCCGCCCGCCGCCGCCCTCGGGCCGGTCGCGAATGGCCTGGGCGGCGTTCGCCACCAGGTTGGACAGCGCACGGTGCAGCATCTCGCGGTCGAAGGCCACGGGCATGGCCTCGTCCTCGACCGCGAGCTCCAGGGTCACGGCCGGCCCTTCGCCGCCCTCGCCGAGCTCGGCGCGCAGCAGCCGCGCCCGCTCCTCGCCCAAGTAGCTCGCCAGATCGCCGGGCTCCAGCTCGGCGCGGGGCAGCCGGGCGAGCTCGGCGAACTCGCCCACGAGCCGGCGCAGGGCGCCGACCTCCTCGACGACGATGTCCAGGGTGGTACGGAGCAGGGCGGCGTAGCCGTCGTCGCCGCCGGGGTAGCGGCGGTGGCACTCCTCGACCGCGAGCTGGATGGGCGTAAGGGGATTCTTGATCTCGTGCGCCAGGCGCCGGGCCATGGTCTGCCACTCGCCCACGCGCTTCAAGAACTCCACGCGCGCCTGACTCCGGCCCAGCGTCTCCAGCATCTGGTTGAAGGACCGGCCCAGGTCGGCAATCTCGTCCTTGCCGCGGTCGTCGACGCGCACGGACAGATCTCCCGCGGCCACCGGGCGGGTGGCGGCCGCCAGGCGATTGATCCGCGCGGTGACCGGCCGGACGACGAGGATCCCGGTGATGACCGCGAGCAGGACCATCAGGCCGAAGGGCACGACGAAGGCCAGCATGTAGGCGCGGTCGACGTACTTTCGGTGCTCCCGCACCAGCGGCCGGTAGCCCTGCGCGAAGCTCTGCAACTCCTCCATCTCGACCAGGCGCGACTGGTCGGCGGCAAACACCGCGGTGAGCTGCGGCGCGCCCCCAGCGTCGCCCAACGGGCGCGCCACGGCAAATGGCCGCTCGGTGTGCACATCGAGCGGCTTGGGCCGCCGCCGCTCCGCCAGTCGCTCGCTCCCGGCGCCATCGACCGCCAGCGAGAGCAGCGCGGGATGGGCGAGCAGGGCGCGATCGAGCTCGCGCCCGAGCCCGGGTACGTCGCGCTCGGCCGCCGCCCGGCGCAAGGCCGGCTCGGCTGCGATGGCGTCGGTTTCGTAGCGCATCGCCGTCTTCATGGTCTTGACCAGATCGGCGTAGACGGACAGGGCCCTGTCCAGGTTCTCGCTGAACTCCTGCTGGAACGCGATGGCGGACAGGCGCCAGACGATCTGGCCGCCGAGCAGCATGGCGGCCAGGAGCGGCACGGCGGCGGCGACCAGGATGGCCAGCACCACGCGTCGCTGCGTGCGTCCGACGAAGCGAAGGGTCCCGAACGAGCGGAGCTTGCCTGCGAGCGAGCGCATCGGGCCCCTCTAGGCCAGGCCCACGCGGTCGGCGACGCCGGAGACGGCAGCGATGGCGATCTGCAGGAACTCGCCCAGCTCGATCCCGATCTTCTCGTGCTCGGCGATGCGCTGCCGGTCGACGTTGGCGGCAAACGCCTTCTCCTTCATCTTCTTCTTCAGGCTCTTCGGCGTCATGCCCGCCATCCGGGTCGGCCGGACGAGCGCGTTGGCGACCACCAGGCCCGTGACCGACTCGGCGCAGCGCAGGGCGAAGTCGAGCTCGGTTTCGGCGGCCGTCCCGGTGCGCTCGGCGTTGTGCGCCCGCACCGCATGCAAGCCGTCCTGCGGGAGCTTGCCCTCCAGGAGATCCATTGCCACGAGGCCGTGCCGGGCCGGATCCTCCTTGGTGTGCGGGTAGTCCACATCGTGCAGCAGGCCGGTCAGGCCCCACAGCTCCTCGTCGCGGCCGAGCCGCCGCGCCAGGCCGCGCATGATCGCCTCGGCCTCGAGCGCGCGCGAGATCATGTCTTCCTGCCTCCTGCCGGCCCCGCCGGGAGCCGCGCTACCGCGTCTGCACGCTCCACGCCTCGCGGCCGAGATGGCGCAGCGCCGCGTTCAGCACCTCGGCGTCGTCGTCGAGCCCGATGACCGAGTCGAAGTCGCCCTCGGCGTCGTCTTCCAGCACGAAGTAGCGTACCGCCGCCTGGATGACGCGGCGCTCGGCCTCTGGCGTGGCCGGGCCGATGGTGCTGACGAGCCGCGTGCAGCCGTCGGCAAGCGCGCGCGCGAGCGCCGGATCTACCTCGTCGCTGAGCCGGCTGCGCTCGCCCAGCGCGCGCTGGTAGGCCCGGAGCTCACGCAACAGTTCCTGTGGCGCCGCCAGCGGCTCGCTCACGAGCCGGCGCCAAAGCGCCCTCGCTGCCTCAGGGATCCCCGGAAGATCGCCCAATTCGCTCTGCTCCGCCATCGCAACCGTCCCGCGGCTCGAGTCCATGCGCGCCCGGCAGGCAGCCGAGCACGGGCGGAGCCTGGCGCTTCCGCGCCGCGACCGCAACGCCATTGAGCCAGCCCGGAGCTCGCGCGAGCGTGGCACATTGAGCCACGCTGTGCCAGTCGTGCCCGGCGCGTCGTGCTCGCCGAGGCACTTGTCATGAGAAAACGCCGGGTTACATCTGCACAGAGGGTTGGCCCCGCTCTTGCTTTACAGAAGGTCAAGACCAAACGACGAGAGAGAGAAAGAGAAAGGGCACCACCATGAAGACCACGACGTTGCGTTTCTGGCACCTGTTGGCTGCGGCTCCGGCCGTTCTCATCCTCACCGGCGCGAAGGGCGAAGGTTGTGGCGGCGAGGTGATCGTCGAGCCGCCGCCCGAGCCCACCTGTCCGGCTGGCACCCACATCGAGACCCTCTGCGACGACGAGCCTACGCCGCTGTCCGGCTCCGGCCCGGCCGACAAGTCGGACGACGACCAGGTCACCATGAGCTGCCACGACGAGTGCGTCGCGGACAACCAGTGCCCCGATGGCTACATCGCGCAGGAGACCTGCGCGGTGAGCAGCCCGGTGTACTGCGAGGACAGCCTCTGCGATTGCCCCGAGAACAGCGACTGCGAGTGCCCCCCGAGCTACTGCGAGCCGAGTGAGGAGCAGTGCTGGACCGAGTGCGTGCCCGCGTGCCCGCAGGGCAGCCACGCCGAGCTCGTGTGCGGCGGCCCCGTGCCCGAGCCCGTGAGCGACTCCAAGTGCGGCAGCGGCAGCGGCGAGAAGGGCGGCTGCGACGAGGAGCCGCCGGCCCCGCCCCCCGGCGACGACTGCACGATGCAGTGCGTGCCCGACAACGTGTGCCCGCCCGGCTACCAGGAAGTGGGCGTGTGCAATGCCTGCGAATACGGCTCCGATTACTGCGACGACACCTGCTGGACGGAGTGCGTGCCCGTTGACCCGACCTGCCCGCCGGAGTGCATCGAGCAGGTGGTCTGCGAGGACTGCGCCGAGGGCGAAGACTGCGGCGGCTGCTACTCGACCTGCGAGTGCGCCTCGCCGTCCGAGCCGCCGAGCGGTCCCCAGGCTTCCTGACGAGTGGTGGCGGAGCTTGCGAAGCGGCGCCCCCCGCGCGGGGGCGCCGCCTTTTTGTGGCCGCCAATCAGCTCGCGAAGAGCCGCTGCATTTCGCGGTAGACGGGCGTCACATGGGAGTCGCCGCCGTTGGCCACCAGGGTATGGCCGTTCACCGCCGCGGCCCACGGGCTCGCCATGGTCAGGAACAGCCAGGCCACCTCGCGCGCATCGAGCAGCCGGCCGAGGTTCGCGGCCTTGACCGCCATCTCGCGCACCTGCTCCGCCGCCGGGTAGCGCCGCAGGCCCGGCGTGTCGGTGGCCCCGGGGGCGATGACGCAGCAAGTGACCCCGAGCGGAGCCCACTCGACCGAGAGGGCACGGTGCAGCGAGCCGAGGGCCGAGCGTGCCGCGCCCATGGCCGGCATGCCGGGATAGCCCTGATCGACGTCGGCCGTGATCGTCAGGATGCGGCCGCCGTGCTGGCGCATGGACTGCTCGAACACCTCGTGGATGACGTTCCAGGTGCCGACCAAGATCCGGTCCACGGTCCGGCGCAGCACTTCCGTGGACAGCGCCGCCGCCGGCACGGGCTCCTGGCCGCCGGCGATGTTCGCGAGCACATCGATGCGCCCGAGCTGGGCCACCGCGCCCTGCACCATCTCGCAGACCGGTTGCAGCCGGCCCGCCTGGCCCGGCGGGATGTCCGCCGCGCTGCGGTTGCGTACGTCGATCGAGCCGAGCAGGGCCACCCGGTCGCCCAGATCGAGGCCGGGGTCGGCCCGCTCCTCGGCCAGGCTGCGAAAGGCGCTGCGGATCTGTGCCTCGTCGAGCCTGTCGGTCATGGCAACCCGGGCACCTACGCGCAGGAGCAGGCGCGCCGTCCAGACCGCGATGAGGCTCGATGCGCCGGTAACGAGCACGCCCTTGCCGGCCAGCCCGAAGAGATCGGCAAGGTCGGCCACGACTGCTGGCTGCTCGGCCATGCCCGGCTACTCCACCGTGACCGTCTTGGCCAGGTTGCGCGGCTGATCCACGTCGTGGCCCTTGCGGTCCGCGACGTAGTAGGCGAGGAGCTGGAGCGGTACGACCGTGAGAAGCGGCAGCACCACGTCGGGCGCCCGGGGGATCCAGATGATGTGCTCGGACAGATCGTGCATGGACTCGTCGCCCTTGGTAGCGAGCGCCACGACCGGGCCCTCGCGCGCCCGCACCTCCTGGATGTTCGACAGCGTCTTGTCGTACGCCGCGTCCTGGGGGCAGATCACGACCACCGGCAGCTCGGGCTCGATCAAGGCGATGGGCCCGTGCTTCATCTCGCCCGCGGCATAGCCCTCGGCGTGCACGTAGCTAATCTCCTTTAGCTTCAGCGCGCCCTCCAGGGCGATGGGGAAGCTCAGGCCGCGGCCGAGGAACAGCACGTGGCGGGCGTGGACGAGGCGCGTGGCCACGGCGCGTACGTAGTCCGCGTCGCCGAGCAGATCGTGCATCTGGCTCGGCACCTCGCACAGCGCTTGCAGGATCTCGGCCGCGCGCTCGGCCGGCAAGACGCCGCGGCTCCGGCCGAGGTAGACGGCGAGCAGCAGCAGCGCGGCAAGCTGCGCGGTGAAGCACTTGGTCGAGGCCACGCCGATCTCGGGGCCGGCGCGCGTGTAGAGCGAACCGTGGGCGAGCCGGGGGATGGCGCTGTCGAGCACGTTGGCCACGGCCAGCACTCGGGCCCCGGCGGCCTTGGCCGTCTGCACGGCGGCGATGGTGTCGGCCGTCTCGCCCGACTGGCTCACGGCCACGACCAGGTCGTCGGGGAAGAACAGCGCCCCACGGTAGCGTACCTCGCTGCCGAGCTCGACCACGGTCGGAACCTGAGCGATCGACTCCAGCCAGTAGCGCCCCACGAGCGCGGCGTGGAAGCTCGTGCCGCAGGCCACGAGGTAGACGCGCCGCAGCGCGCCGGCAGCCTCCGGCCCGAGCCCGATCTCGGAAGGGTGCACACTCGACGCATCCAGATCGAGCCGGCCGCGCAGCGTGGCTGCAACGGCCTCGGGCTGCTCGTGGATCTCCTTGAGCATGAAGTGCTTGTAGCCGCCCCGCTCGGCCATGACCGGGCTCCAGTCGATGTGCCGGCGGGGCCGGAGGGCGGGCTTGGCGTCGGCGCCGAGCACGCGCAGGCCGCCGGCGCGAAGCTCGGCCACGTCCCCGTCCTCCAGGAACACCATCTGCTGGGTGTGGGAAAGCAGCGCGGGGATGTCGCTGCCGCAGAGCATCTCGCCCTCGCCGCAGCCGATGACGAGCGGCGAGCCCTGGCGCGCGGCCACGATGACCCCGGGCTCGTCGCGGCCGAGCACGGCAATCGCGTAGGCCCCAGAAAGACGCGCCACGGCCCGGCGGACGGCATCGAGCAAGCCGGCGGCCCCGGCTTGCAGCTCGCGGTGGACGAGGTGCGCGATGATCTCGGTGTCGGTGTCCGAGGAGAACGCGACGCCCGCCCGGGCGAGCTCCTGGCGCAGGGCGCGGTGGTTCTCGATGATGCCGTTGTGCACCACGGCCACCGGGCCGGCCACGTGCGGGTGCGCGTTCTCCTCGCTGGGCCGGCCGTGCGTGGCCCAGCGCGTGTGGCCGATGCCGGTCGTTCCCGCGAGCGGCCGGTCCTCCAGCACCTTCGCCAGAACGCGCAGCTTGCCCAAGGCGCGCACGACCTGGACGCCGTGGCCGTCGTGCACGGCGATGCCCGCCGAGTCGTAGCCCCGATACTCGAGCCGGCGCAGGCCCTCGACGATGATGGGCGCCGCGCTGCTCTCACCCACGTAGCCGACAATGCCGCACATCTTCTCCTAACCTTCCTCCTTCTGAGTGAGAAGCCCACCCACCAGCGCCACGGCGCCCGCGAGCAAGGGGAACGCCGCCAGCACGGCGCCCAGCCACACGTTGCACATGGCCTCGCGGATCCCCTGCTCGAGCAGGCGGGCGCGCAGGGCGGGTTGGGCCGCGGCCAAGGCGGCGAAGATGCGCGTCATCGCCCAGGCGTAGCTGGCTCCGCCCGCGCCGACCGTGATCCCTGCGCCTACCAGAGCCCCACCGCCCAGAACCAGCGCCGGGCGGCGCCGGCCGGTTGCCAGAGCCACGAGCGCGCCAACGGCGAGGCCGAACGCCACGACGCCAAGCGCCAGCACGACGTACATCGTGCCTCCGCCCGCCCGGAAGAAGTCCAGGAGCCACGGCACGGCCGATCCGTACTACCGCGGTCCCTGCCGGGCAACCGGGCCGGCCCACTCGCGCTCCGGGATGCCCTGCGATCCCTCGATGAAGGTGCGCCAGCGGATGGCCTCGACGCGCGTCAGAGGTTGGAGCTCGACGAAGTCATGGCGGCCGCCGTGCCGGCCCGAGTAGGGGCCGCCGGCGAAGATCCGCGGCGGATCGCAGCGGAAGGCCCCGAGGAACTGGTCCACGTACCAGGCCGCGTGCGCCTCGGTCGCGCCGGGCGAGCTCTCGTCGCACGGCACGAGCGCATCCAGGAGCGCGCACAAGAGCGCGTAGCGCTCGGGGCTCAGGGTCGTGCCCGGCGGGATCTCCCAGGGCCCGATGCGGGCCGGCCGGCCCGGCTCGGCGCCGTCCTCGGCACAGGAGGCACCGGCCACGCTCGCGCCCAGCGGCGCGGCGCACACGAGCACGAGCGCGCCGCCCAGGAAGGCACGTCGCGTCGTGGCCCGGGCTTGGTCCGGCGGAGCAGCTCGCATCGGGGCGGGCAACCTAGGTGCCTGGGGCCGGCGCGTCAAACGGCCGCCCCGCGGCCGCTACTGGACGCAGTCGCGCAGCAGGACGGCTACGTCGCCCCCCTTGCTCACATAGTAGTCGTCTCTGGCCACCGCCATGTCGCCGTCGCCGTCGCCATCGAGGTCGCCAATCACGACATCCTGCGGCCGGCCGGGCAACTGGTAGCTCATGGCAGAGCCGAACGCGCCGTGCCCGTCGTTCACCAGCACCGCCAGGGCGCCGTCGTACGAGGAGCCGGACGGGTAGTTGGTCGTGGCGAGATCGAGATCCCCGTCCCGGTCCACGTCCCCGACGACCACCGACAGCGGCGGCGCGGACTGCTCGTAGTGGACCGCCGGAGCGAACGTTCCGTTGCCGGCATTGAGGAGTACGCTCACGCCCCGGCCTTTCGCGCCTTCGTCGGCGACGACCACGTCCACGTCGCCGTCGGCGTCGAGATCGCCCGTGGCCACGTCCAGCGGCCGCAGGCCGGCAGCGTACTGTACGGCCGGGGCGAAGACGCCTGCGCCGGCATTCAGGTGCACGGTCAGACCCCCGCCCTCACCCTTCTTCGAGCCGTGGTTTGCCACGACCACGTCCTCGTCTCCGTCTCCATCAAGGTCGGCAATCGCCACGGCGGCGGGCTCGACTCCGGCCGGGTAGATGCCGTGCACCGCAAGCTGCCAGTGGTACGCGGTCGTGACGATCGCGAGCCCCTGCGCGCCCACCATCGCCAGATCGAGCTGGCCTTGCTGGTCGAGGTCGCCGATCGCCACCGACCGTGGCGAGAAGCCGGCCCATCAGACGAAGCCCTGGAAGGTTCCGTCGCCCATGCCCTCGAGCGGATCCACGCAAGCTCCATCTTGCACGGGAACGAGATCGAGATCTCCGTCCCGATCCACGTCGCCGGCGGCCAGGGCGACGTAGTTGGCGCCCTCGGCGTAGCGCAGTGGCGGCGCGAGCACGCCCTCGCCCTGGTTCAGGTGGACGCTGACGCCCGCTCCCTTGGCCGTGACCTCGCCGGTCGCGCCCGAGTTGGCCACGGCCAGGTCGAGGTCGCCGTCGCCATCGAAGTCGCCACCGACGATCGCCTTGGGGGTGTTCCCGGCGGCGTACCACCCCGTCGGCGCAAAGGCCCAAAGGTCATCGGCGCAGTCGCCGCTGCCGGTCCCACCGCCACCGCCGCCGCCCGTGCCCTCACCGCCGGCACCCCATACCTCAAGCGCGCTGCGCGCTCCGCAGCCGAGCGCGCCTGCCACCGCGGCGGCCCATAGGGCCCGTGCCACGCGCTCCGCATGAGCACGCATCGGAGCCAGCGTATCGCGCCCCGCGCGGATGCGCTACTCTTGCCGTGGCGAAGGTCGGACGATGATCGAGCGACGAGGGCACTGCGCTCGGCTCGCCGCCGCGGGCCTGGCCGTGGCGGCGCTCGGCGCCGGCTGCGAGGCCGAGCCGAGCGACCTCGGGCTCTTGCCGAGCGGGACAAGCGGGCCGGACGGAGGCGCAGGCCAGGGCGGCCAGGCCGGCGCGGGCGGGGCCGACGCCGGCCCGAGCGAGGCCGGTGCCGACGCGGCGCCGGACGCCCAGGAAGACGCGGCCCCCGACGCTGCCCCGCCGCCCAGCTTCTCGTTCGTGGTCTTCGGCGACAACCAGTTCGCGACCGAGAGCTGCACGTCGGGCGTGCCCGAGCGGCTTGCCGTCCCCGAGGTAGTGCGCAGCCTGAGCCCGACCTTCGTGCTGAGCGTGGGCGACCTCATGGACCACGGCTACGACGACGGCGCCTACGCCAAGCTCGTGTCCTGCTACGAAGGCATGCTCGCCGAGCTGCCCTTCTTCCCCACGTCGGGCAACCACGACATGGCCAAGGGAGGGATCTGGAAGTACAAGGCGTACCTGGAAGAGCAGCTCGGCACGCGCAACCCCTCGGTGTGGCCGGGCGACTTCGCCGGCGACTTCGCCGTCGCCTACGAGGACGATCCCACCGAGTACTCGACCGACTTCGACAAGCCGACCCATCTCGACGACGTGCCGAGCGGCGTGTCCTTCAAGACCTTCTACGCGGTGCGCTTCCAGAACGCGTACTTCATCTCGTTCGAGCAAGGCACGCGCTGGTGGACGAACACGCCGCGAAGCTGGGTCGAGAAGCACTTGAAGGCCGCGCGCTCCGCGCCCGGCATCGAGCACGTGTTCGTAACCATGCACCACCCCATGTACTCGGTGAAGATGGAGGAGACCGACCCCAGCGAGTGCGTCAAACCCGTGCGCCAGGCATACGAGGCGCTCGTGCGCGACTACGACGTGACCGCGGTCTTCAGCGGGCACGTGCACCTGTACGAGCGCTTCTACGTGCCCGACGACGGCTCGCCCACCAAGTCCGACTCGCCGCCCTCGATCTACCCGCACGACGGGCACGCCGTTCACTACGTCACGACGGGCGGGGGCGGCGGCCCGCTTCCCAACAATTGCAGCCCCATCCCCGCGCCGCTGAAGCAGTACAGCTTCCAGTACCTGCAAGCGCGCCGCTGCGGCTATCACGTCACGCGCGTACAGGTCGAGGGCAAGAAGCTCACCCTGAGCGTCATCGGCGTCACGGGCAACGCGTCCGACCACACGACCGAGCTCTGGGACGAGATCGTGGTGCAGTAGCGGCCCGCGCGGCGCACGCACGGGGCTCACGGCGAGGGTCCGAGTTGCGCAACACCTTCGGGCTCCACCATGTCGCGCAACGCCGACCCTCACGGCGAGGGTCCGAGTTGCGCGACGTCTTCGGGCTCCACCGTGTCGCGCAACGCCGACCCTCACGGCGAGCACCGGTCGTCGGCGCAAGTCGGGCCGCCTGGTTGCCGCGCTCAAGCGAGACGGGCGGCTCCAAGTCGGAGGGGGCGGACCCGAGGCCGGAGTCATCCACACGGCAAGGCCGGCGCCCGGCGCGGCGCTTCGCGGGCGGGACGCGCCGTCGATCCCGCGAAGCAAGCGCCGTGCCGGGCGCCGAGCGGGGCGATGCGCGTTGGCCTGACACCCCTGCGCGACCCCCGGCCCGGCAGGCCGCGCTACGCCAACATCGCGAGATCATGCAGCCCGACCTTTGCCGAAGAGCCGGCTTCTCGTCGAAAGTGCGCAACTTCGGCCCGCTCGTGTCGATAACAATGGCGATGGCTATTGCACAGCATCTCATGTTGCGCCTGCGTGACGGGCGCGTCCTCGCGCGCTCCGTGGCCGAGCGGCGTGTGCTCGCCCGCGTCGTCCTCTCATGCTCGCGGGACGCCTCCCTGCTGGCGTTTCGCGCGGCCGACACGCACCTACCCCTGCTGGTGGCGCTGCAAGTCCGGCTGGCTCTGGAGTTCGCGCGCCGCGTCGAGAGCGGCCTCAGGCAACGGCTGCGGCTTGCCGTCGGCTTCGCGCCAGCCCACGCGGTGCCGGTCGAGGAGCGGCGCCACCTCGTGCACACGTTCTGGTACGTGCTGCGGCAGGAGCAGCGCCACGAGTGCAGCGCGGATCCCCTGTACGAGGCGAGCAACCTGCCCGACCTGCTCGGGCTGCGGGTCGTCGTGCCCGGCGCCCACCAAGCCGTGGCCGCATTGCTGCCGCGCGTCGGGCGCGGCGAGCTATGGAAGCTGTTCGGGGCCGGCGATCTCGATGGTCCAGTGAACTGGTCGCTGCTGGGCGATGCCGCGGCTGCGGCGCTGGCCTTGCCCTCGGTGGCCGGTCGCTCCGGCGAGGCGCTGCTGGCCCGCGCGGCGGCGCTCCGGGTGGCCGACGGGCAGCAGGGGCTGTTGCAAACGGCCAGCGTCCTGGGCGTGAGCAGGTCGGCGCTGTGGCGAACGCGCTCCATGGCGCAGGGCGTGCCGGCGCAGCTCGTCCAGGCGGTGGCGCTGCAGCTCCGCGTGCGCAGCCGCCTGCTGGCGGCCTCACCGGGCCCTGGCGCCGCCGGCACGAGCAGGCAAGAGGCGCCAGCCCCGGGGCGGTAGCGGCCGGGCCTACTCGGGACGTGCCAGCTCGCGCGAAAGCGCCTCGGCGCCGTCGCCCAGCTTGTCGCGCACCTGGCACTTGGCCTGTAGACGGTCGCCCGGTCGCGCCGGCACGACCTCGACGAGCGCGCCCCGCAGGCTCCAGTTCTGCATCAACGCCACGGCGGCGTTGCGCAGCAGGACGTAGCGGTACTGGATCTGCTCCTCGTCCGTCCACCCGGGCGCCTCCACGCGGACGGCCGCCTGGCCGTCTCCGACCGGCTTGGCCTGGAGCGTGCAGCCGCCGCCGCGCGGGGGCGTGTTGATCTGGAAGAACACCTCGCTCGTGGCCTGGGCGGTCTGCTCCGGCGGTTCGCCGTCCGGGTTGTTGAACTCGGCGATGACGTCCAAGCGCAGGCGGTAGGACGCGCCCGGCACGAGTTGCTCGCGGGGAAAGACGAGCGTCGCAGCGGACGGATCCGCGCCTGCCGGCAGGGGCGGCCTCGCCTCGGAGCTCCATAGGTAGCGCAGCTTGGCGCGCGGCCCGCTCCAGGATGCCCGGCCGGTCAAGCGGACGGTGTCCTTCAAGGAGAACTTCGGCCTGGCGCCCTCTACGGTCAGGCGCAGCGCGTAGGCACGGCCCTGCGCGGGCAGCGCGAGCGCGCCGAGCGCGCAGCCGAAGAGCAGGGCGGCGGCGGCTCGGGTGGCGTGCGGGGGGGCCATAGGGCGGAGGATACCACCGCCAGCACCACGGCCGGAGGCGCGAGCACGAGATCGGCGCCACGCGGGCAGCACGCCTACGGCGAGAACTTGGCGAGGAAGATGTCGGCGCCACCAGCACTGGCGAGTGGCCCGCCGCCGAAGTCCACGGTGCCATCGAACCAGCCCGTCACGAGCGCGTTGCCCGAGGCGTCGGCGGCGATGCTCCAGCCGACTTGGTCGCTCGCGTCGCCGAAGCGCCTGCTCCAGAGGTGCTTGCCGTCCGGGCCGAGCTTGGCAACGAAGATGTCGTAAGGCCCCGCGCTCACAAGCGCGCCGCCGCCGAAGTCCACGGTGCCGTCGAAGTACCCCGTGAGGACTGCGTCGCCAGCGGCGTCGACAGCGATGCTCCGGCCCAGGGCAATAGCGCCAAACCGCTTGCTCCACAGGTGCTTGCCATCCTTGTCGAGCTTCGCGACGAAGACGTCGCCGCCGGAGCTCGCCAGCGGCCCACCGCCGAAGTCCAAGCTGCCCGCGAAGAAGCCCGTCATGAGGGCGTTGCCTGAGGCGTCGACGGCGACGCCCCGGGCCATTTGAGAAGCCCCATCGCCGAAGCGCTTGCTCCAGAGGTGGCTACCACCCTTGTCGAACTTCGCGACGAATGCGTCAGAGCCGCCCGCGCTCGTGAGGTCCTGACCGCCGAAGTTGAGCGTGCTCGACGAAATGCTTCCCGTGACGAAGACGTTGCCCGAAACGTCGGCGGCGACGCTCTCGGCGACGCTGTCGGGAATGAGCATGCTCGCATCGCCGAAGCGCTTGCTCCAGAGATGCTGGCCGCTTGTGTCGAACGCCGCCAGGAAGAGGTCCTCGTAGCCGGCAGCCACAAGCGGCCCACCGCCGAAGTCAACGGTGCCTGCGAAGTTCCCCGTCACGAGCACGTTGCCCGCCGCATCAGCAGCCACCTGCAGGTCCCCGATGCCTGACTGGGAGGTGGCATCACCGAAGCGCTTGCTCCAGAGGTGCTGGCCGTCCTTGTCGAGCTTGGCGACGAAGATGTCCCAGTCGCCCGCGCTCGTGAGCGGCCCGCCGCCAAGATCGACGGTCCCGGCGAACTTTGCGGCCACGAGCACGGCCCCCGAGCCGTCGGTCGTGATGCCAGAGCCGGCGCCGGCGAAGTGCTTGCTCCATAGGTGCTTGCCGTCCTTGTCGAGCTTCGCGACGAAGACGTCTTGGCCAGAGCTCGCCAGTGGCCCCCCGCCGAAGTCGACCGTGCCCTCGAACCAGCCCGTCACGAACATGTTGCCCGAACCGTCAACCGCGACGGCCCGGCCGTACTGGTCGCTCGCATCCCCGAACCTCTTGCTCCACAGGTGCATCCCCTTGGCGCACGCCCCCGCGCCGTCGCACACGGCCGGCGCGCACTCGGCGTCGGGATCGGTGCCGGCGGTGACGGGCGCGCAGGCGCCGTCCTTGCCGCCCGTCTTGGCCGCGCTGCACGCCCGGCATAGTCCCGCGCAGGCCTCGTCGCAGCAGACGCCGTCGGCGCAGAAGCCGCTGGCGCACTCGCCGGCGCCGCCGCACGCCTGGCCGCCGGCCTTGAGGCACAGCCCGCCCTTGCAGGCGTAGCCCGCGGCGCAGTCGCCGTCGCCCGCGCACGCGCTCGGGCACGCCGGCTTCTCGCCGTCGCACTGGTAGGGCGTGCATTTGTCGCCCGCGCTCGGCTGGCCGTCAGGCACCAGGGCGTCGGCCGGGCACTCGCCGCCGGCGCCGTCGCAGATCTCGACCGCGTCGCAGGGACCCGCGGCGCCGCGGCACACGGTATCCTTGACGAGCGGGGTGCATGCGCCGTCGTCCGAGGCGCCAAGCTCGTGGCTGCACGCCTCGCACGGCCCGGCGCATGCCTTGTCGCAGCACAAGCCGTCGGTGCAGTGGCCGCTCTGGCACTCGGCCGGCGCGGCGCAGGGCTCGCCGTTCGGCCGCTTCTTGCACTTGCCGCCCTCGCAGAAGCCGCTCGTGCAGTCCGCCGCCAGCTTGCACTTCTTGCCGTCGGCGCAGGCCGGGCAGCCGCCGCCGCAGTCGACGTCCGTCTCGCTGCCGTTCTTCGCGCCGTCGGCGCAGTGCACGGGCACGCACTGGCCCGACCAGCACACGCCCTGCTTGCACTGCCCCGTCGCGTTGCACTCTACGCAGTGGCCGAAGCCGTCGCACACCTTGCCGCCCGGCGGGCCGCTGCACTCGGTGTCGGCCGGCAGGTACTCGACGCCGCAGCGGCCGTCGAGGCAGGTGCGTTTGCCGCACTGCCCGTCGGTTCCCGGGCACTGCTCGGGCGCCGTGCAGGGCACAGCCCCGCCCTCGCCGCCCGTGCCCGTGCCGCTCGCACCGCCCGCGGCTTGTTTGCGCCCTTCGCCCTCGCTTGCCGCCTCGCAGCCCGCCGCCAGCACGAGCGTCGCAACCAGCACCAAGAGCCCGCCACCCGCGTACCTGTTGCCGAGAAGCATCACCACCTCCGGAGCAACGCGAGCCTGCTCCGCGCGCCAGGAGAGGGCAATGCCAAACGCCCCGGTCTGCGGGAGGCATTCCGACGCGCGAGCGACACCGACGGCCGACGGCGCCCCCCTGTCTCCTGCGCATGCGTTGGGCTAGACTGTCCCCGGCGACAACGCCGACACAGTGGTCTACTAGGTCAGAGAGTCGATGTGCTTCAGCGCAGAGAGCCGGCCGGTCAGGGCGAACGGGGTTGGGGCCCCGTT
>JACQWT010000559.1 GCA_016209145.1 Deltaproteobacteria bacterium
CATCGGGGCGGAGCATCGACTGGTTCCCTCCCGGGAGATGGGCAGTGTTGCCTACGTGGCCAACGCCGCCGATCGCTGTTTCCATTGTCGTACCGAGCTGTACCGCCTGGCCGACGAGAAGCGCCGCGAGTGGGGCCTGGCCGTGATCCTGAACGGCACCAACGCCGATGATCCGGGCGACTACCGGCCCGGCCTGCGCGCGGCCGAACGGGCGGGCGTGCGCAGCCCCTTGTGCGAGCTGGGCTTCGGCAAGAACGACGTGCGCGCCGCGGCGCTGGCCCTGGGCCTCGAGCTTTGGGACAAGCCGGCCGCGGCCTGTCTCGCGAGCCGCATCCCCTACGGCACGCAGGTCACGGCGCAGCGGCTGGCGCAGATTGAGGGCCTTGAGGCGAGCCTGCGCGAGCTCGGCTTTCGCCAGGTGCGCGTGCGGCACCACGGCGAGATCGCGCGGATCGAGGTTGCGCCGGAGATGGTCGCCGGCGCCGCGGAGGCCACGCTGCGCGCGCGGATCGTGGCCGCCGGCAAGCGGCACGGCTTCCGCTACGTGGCGCTCGATCTGACCGGGTACCGGCAGGGGAGCCTCAACGAAGGGCTGCCCGAGCGATTGTAGCCGCCGGTTTGTTGGCCGGGGGGTAGTGCAATGTCGTACGAGGTGGGATAGGCCCCCCGTCCGCCAGCGCGAGGGGCTCCGAGGCTACCCGGAGGAGAACATGCACGAGCTCATTCACCCCCTGACCCACAACCGCCGGGCGCAACGGCGCGCCGTGGATATCCCGTGCGAGCTGATCGCCCGCTCGTGCGACGAGCCGATCAACCATCGGGCGAGTGACATGACGCCCCACGGCGTATGGGTCGATACGTCTTTCCCCCTCGATGAGGGCGCACAGGTCGTGGTGTCCTTCCGGCCGCCGCGCGCGACCGTGCCCGGGGAGATGACGCTGTTCGCCCGCGTCGCGCGCTCGATTCGGCCGCGGCACACCGGCGGCTTCCGGCCCCGCGCGGGCATGGCGCTGGAGTTCGTGGGCGTTAGCGTGACCGATCGCAAGACGCTGCGGGCCGCGCTGCGGGGGCTTCCGGCCGCGCCGCCCAAGCGGCGCCAGCTTGCCAAGCTCGATCTGTCGCGACTGCCCCGGCCGAGCGGCCGCCAGATGTCCGGCCCGCGGTGGTAGGCTCGTAGCGCGGGCTCCGCCCGGAACCCAAGCAAGAAGATGAACCGCCAAGGCGCCGAGAGCGCCAAGGAAGAAACATGATCGGATTCGATCTTGGCGCACTTGGCGTCTTGGCGGTTCGTTTTTCTTCGCGCGGCGCGACGATTCTCCGGAGTAGTTAGAAATCGCGTGAGCGCAGCCGCAGCGGGCTCGCGGCCGGCAGATCCAGCCGCTCGAGCGTGCGCGCGCGCACATGGACGACCTCGCCCCGCCGGTCGACGCGGCCCCGGGCCAACATGATGCCGGCGTGCTGCGCCACGAGCTCGTAGCGCTCCATCACGTGCGGGTAGACTACCAGGTTGACCGTGCCGGTCTCGTCCTCGATGGTGATGAACACGATGCCCTTGGCCGTCATGGGCCGCTGGCGGGCGATGACCACCCCGGCCACGCTCACCTCTTCGTCTTGCACCCAGCGCTGCTGCTCCACGGCGCGGCGCACGCGCCGGCGACCGAGCCGGAGGCGGACGTGGCGCATGGGGTGATCGACTAGCGAGAGGCCGACGCTGGCGTAGTCGAGGGCGAGCTCGGCTTGCGGTCCGAGCGCGGGCAGGGCGACAGGTGCTGCCGGCTCGAGGGGGCGGCCGTCGAACAGTCCCTCCCCGCGCGGGGCGCGCACGCGCCACAGCGCCTCGCGCCGGCTCGGGCTGATGGCAGCGAGCGCGCCCGCCTCGGCTAGCCTCTCGGCCTCGTCGCGTCGCAGCCCCGTGGCGTGGAGGAAGTCGCCCACGCCGCCATACGCGCGTTCGCGGCGCGCGGCGACGATGCGCTGTGCGGCGGCCTGTCCGAGCCCATGGACGAGCCGCAGGCCCAGCCGCAGTGCCGGCCGCTCGCCCTGGGTCGATGCGCCGCCAGGCTCGAGCGTGCAGTCCCAGTCGCTGCGCAGGGCGCACGCTGGACGGACCTCAACGCCGTGCTTCTGCGCGTCGCGCACGATGGTGCTCGGGCCGTAGAAGCCCATGGGCTGGGAGTTGAGCAGGGCGCAGGCGAAGGCCGCCGGCTCGTGCACCTTGAGCCAGGCCGAGGCGTAGACGAGCAGGGCGAAGCTCGCGGCGTGCGACTCGGGGAAGCCGTACTCGCCGAAGCCCATGATCTGCTGGAAGAGCCGCTCGCCGAACTCGGCCTCGATGCCGCGGCGGGCAAAGCCGGCGAGGAGTCCCTTGCGGTGGCGCTCCAGCCGGCCGTGCAGGCGCCAGGCGGCCATGTCGCGGCGGAGCTGATCGGCCTCGCCGCCGCTGTAGCCCGCGCCGACGATGGCGATCTGCATGACCTGCTCCTGGAACAGGGGCACGCCCAGGGTGCGCGCCAGAACGCCGGCGAGCGAGGGGTGCGGGTAGCTCACGGGCTCTTCGCCGGTGCGGCGGCGAAGGTAGGGGTGGACCATCTTGCCCTGGATGGGGCCGGGCCGGACGATGCCCACTTCTACCACCAGGTCGTAGAACTCGCGCGGCCGCAGCAGGGGAAGCATGGCCATCTGGGCGCGGCTCTCGATCTGGAAGACGCCGACCGTGTCGGCCCGGCAGACGGCCTCGTAGACGGCGGGATCCTCGGCCGGGATCCGGGCGAGCGCCTCGATCGGATCGTAGGTTGCGCCCGGCGCGGCGCCGCGCGCCTGCACCAGCCCGAGCGCCTTGCGGATGGCGGTCAGGATGCCCAGGCCGAGCACGTCGACCTTGAAGAAGCCGAGCGCGTCGAGATCGTCCTTGTCCCAGGGGATGACCGTGCGGCCGGGCATGCGCGCCGGCTTGACGGGCGCGACCCGCCACAGCGGCTCGGCCGAGAGCACGAAGCCGCCGACATGAACGGAGAGGTGGCGTGGCATCCCGCACAGCTCGCGGCCCAGGGCGATCACCTGCCGCAGGCGACGGTCGCCCGGATCGAGCCCGCGTCGCGCCAGGCGCGCGTCGCTGAGATCGCTCGTATCACCCCAGTGTCCCACCATGCCGCTCAGCCGCCCGAGCTGATCGCCCGACAGGCCGAAGACCTTGCCCACCTCGCGCAGCGCGCTGCGGCCGCGGTAGCGGACGAGCTCGCTCACCATGGCGGCCCGGTCGCGGCCGTAGCGGCGGTAGATCTCCTGGATGACCTCTTCGCGCCGCTCGTGCTCGAAGTCGACGTCGATGTCGGGCGGCTCGCTTCGGGCGGCCGACATGAAGCGCTCGAACAGGAGCGCAGAGCGCGCCGGATCGACCGCGGTGATGCCGAGCACGAAGCACACGGCGCTGTTGGCGGCGCTGCCCCGTCCCTGACACAGGATGCCGCGGGAGCGGGCGATCTCGACGATCTCCAGCACGCTCAGGAAATAGGGCGCAACCTCGAGCTCGGCGATGAGCGCGAGCTCCTTGTGGAGCTGGGCGCGCACCTCGGGCGGCACGCCCTGCGGGTAGCGTCGCGCGCCGCCCTGCTCGACCCGAAGGCGCAGGACCTCGTTGGGATCGAGCCCGGCGGCGCCGCCGCCACACGGAAAGCGGTAGCGCAGCTCGGCCAGTGAGAAGCGGCAGCGCGCGGCGATGTCGAGCGAGCGCGCGACGAGGTCGGGCTCGCCGGCGAAGAGCCGGAGCATGGCGGCGGCCGGCTTGAGCTCGGCCTCGGCGTTCGGAGAAAGGAGCGTGCCGGCGCGTTCGAGCGTGGTGCGCAGGCGGATGCAGCGCACGACGTCGGCGAGCGGCTTGCGGGAGCGATGGTGGTAGAGCGGCCGGGCGCTCGCCACGAGCGGGAGATCGAAGCGCTGGCCCGCCGCGCGCGCGCGCTCCAGGCGCTGTGGCTCGACCGGATCGAGGTGGCGCCAGACGGCGATGGCCGCACGGCCGGCGAATGCCTGCCGCACGGCGTCGAGCTGCACGTCCGTGTGCGGCCGGCGCGGATCGAGGGGCACGAGGGCGAACAGGCCGGCGGGGGACGCGGCGATCCGGTCGATGCCGATGCCCGCCTCGCCCTTTCGGTGCGCGGCGGTGAGAAGCTGGCACAGGGCGGCGTAGCCTTCGTGGTCCTCCACCAGCAGGGCGAGGGTGGGCCGAGAGTCGCCGGGCGCGCGGCCGGGGGCCGGCGCCGCCAGCGCGCCCGGCTCCTCCAGGGTGAGCTCGGCGCCGACGATGACCCTCTGGCCGTGCTCCTTCCCGGCCACGTGCATCCGCACCGAGCCGTACAGGCCATCGCGATCGCACAGCGCCATGGCCTCCAGGCCAAGCGCTCTCCCACGCTCCACCAGCTCCTCGGGCTGAGAGGCTCCCTCCAGGAAGGAGAAGCAGGAGCGGGCGAGGAGCTCGGCGAAGCGGGCCATGTTTACCTGAACAGACTATCAGTATTTGAGGTCTCCGTCGTCAGAAAGCCGCCCGCATCGCGGCCCGCGGTTGCGACGGAGCCCCCCGGCCTCGGATGGACTTCTGGCGATGGACAGGTGCCCGCGGGCATGACGCCCGGGGATCAAGATTGGAGCCAGATCAAGATGGCCTGCCGGATCGCCGCGTGCCGGGTCATTCCCTCGCGTTCGGCCTGCACCTCGACGCGCTCCCAGATCTGCGGTGGCAGGCGAACGGACTTGACGGTGGTCGCCCCCGCCGGCTCGCCTTTGCGCGGGCGCCCCGGCCTGACCCGCAGCCTCACGCCGCCGTCCTGCTCGATCCGACGGTAGTAGGGATTCGAGACCGCCCGGTCGCCGACCGGCCGGGCGTTCGTCGCGGTCACGAAGCGTATGCCGTTGCGCTCCACGCTGCCGAAGAAGGGGTTCCGTGCCCGACGCTCAGTCGCTCGCTTCACCGGCCGCATACCGTCTCTCCTCTGCCCGAGTCGCTCTCCGGGCACTGATGATGCGGATCAACTCGTCTTCGAGGATGTGGATGTGAACGACGAACAGGATGCGCTGCTCGGCGGAGGCCCCGATCACGATGCCGCGCTCGGGGTGACGCGGCTCCGGTTCGTAGATGGCGAACGGATCGCCAAAGACCATCGCCGCCTCCGCGAACGAAACACGATGCTTGCGCAGGTTCGCCCGGGCCTTCGCCGGATCCCAAACGAAGTCCACGGGGGAACTGTAACACCTTTTTCTTCGTCCCGTCAAGCAGGCCCGCGTACGTCGCGTCGCTCCAGGTACTCGGGAGCGTGGGGATAGCGAAGGGGCGCGCAGGGAGCAGGTTGGAAGGCGGCAGATACGGGCGGCTAGCCTGGAGCGCCGACGTGCAGTCCCGCCTCGGCCATGGCGCGCTCCAGCAGATCCTCCACCGCAAGCGGCGCCGCCCAGTGGCGCAGATAGGCCACGTCGAGGCTCGTCCCCTGCACCTCGAGCACGCCGATCACGTCACGCCATTGCCGATCCGAGAGCTCCTGCCCCCGGCGGTACCAGGCCAGCTTTTGGAGGATCGTGTCCTCGGGGCTGGCGAAGTACGCGCGCTCATCCGAGCCGTCCGCGACCGCATGCTGCTGCCGCCGCGCCATCTCCTGCACGAGCAGCGCGTCTCGCGTCAGCACGAGCACATCGTCCTCGGGCCAGCCGAACACCCGACGCATCGTTTCCCGATCGAGCCAGAGCGAGGCCAGGCGAAGCTGGAGCTCGCGGGACGGCAGATCGCCTCGCCCCTCGCGCAGGCGCGCGGCCGCCAGGCCCAACGCCGTGTCCCGCAACTCGAAGACACGAGCGAGGCGACGCGCGCCGCCCAGCCGTCGCAGCCCGTCGATCAGCATGGCCGCCACCCTCGGGTTGGTGTCGGGCGGAGCGGAAGACATGGCGCAGGGTAAGGTAGCACGGGCGCAGGCGTCTGGCGACGGCCGCGCCGGCGTGCGCTCAAGAAGCTTGCACGATGACCTGCCCCTCGCGCATCACCAGCCTGACGCGCGCCGTGCCCCAGGGCTGAACTATGGCGCTCTCCTCGGGCAGGTCCCAGAGCACCAGATCGGCCGGCGCTCCCGGCCGCAGCACGCCCGACGGCAGGCCGAGCGAGACGGCGGCCTCCCGCGTGGCCCCGAGTAGTGCCTCGGCCACGCTGATGCCGTAGGAGCGCACCCCTAGCGCGAGGGCGAGCGGCAGGCTCTCGGTCGGCGCCGTGCCGGGGTTGGCATCGCTCGCGACGACGAGGCGCACGCCCGCGCGCCGCAGCGTCTCGATCGGCGGCGGCGCCTGGGCCAAGGTGAAACTTGCCACGGGCAGGAGGGCGGCCCGCACGCCAGCTTCGGCCAGCCGCAGGATGGACGCCTCGCTCAAGTGCTCGCAGTGATCGACGCTGGCCGCGCCGAGCTCGGCCGCGAGCTCCGCCCCGCCCACGTCGGCGAACTGCCCGGCGTGGAGGCGCACGCCGAGGCCGAGCTCGCGCGCCCGCGCCAGCACGATTCTGGCTTGCGCCGCGCTGAAGGCGCCGCGATCGACGTAGGCGTCGGCGTAGCGCGCGAGCCCCTCGCGGGCGATGCCCTCGAGCCACGCGGCGCAGCGACGCGCGTAGCCGTCGCGGTCGCCGGCCGCCTCCGGCGGCAGCGCGTGCAGCCCGAGAAACGTGGGCACGAGCCGCGGCAGCCCGGCGTCCTCGCCCGCGCGCGCCACGGCCTCGAGCTGCCGCCGCTCCGTCGTCTCGTCCAGGCCGTAGCCGCTCTTGACCTCGACCGCGGTCACGCCCAGGGCGGCCATGCGCCGCAGCCGGGCCACCAGCGCCCGGGTGATCTCGTCCCGGCTCGCCGCGCGCACGGCGCGCATGCTCGCCACGATCCCCCCGCCCGCCCGAGCAATCTGCTCGTAGCCCGCGCCGGCCATGCGCATCGCGTACTCCCCCGCGCGCGAGCCCACCCACGCGGCGTGGGTATGGGCGTCGACCAGGCCGGGCGTGAGCGTGCCGTCCGGGTGCTCGCGGCGCGCCGCCTCGGGATGCCGGCGCAGGAGATCCGCTCCGAGGCCGACCTGTTCCAGACGGGAGCCGTCGATCAGCACGCCGCCTTGCTCGATCACGCCGAGCGGATCGTCCGGCGTCGCCCGCGCTGGATCGCAGGTAACGACCCGCCCCGCGACGATGATGGTCTGCTTCTCGCTCATGCCTTCTCCCGCCGCCGCGCCGCCACGGCTTGGGCGATCCGCTCCGCCAGCTCCTGCGCCTCGCGCGAGCCCACGATCCGCCGCCACTCGTCCGCCGCGCCGGCGGGCGCAGACGCGAAAGCGCGGCGCGCGCGCCAGGCCCGCTCGGCCGCCTGCGCGCAGCGCGCGCGAAAGGCGCCGTCGTGCTCGGCTCGGCCTATGAGGGCCCTGTGCGCGCGCTCCTGCAGCCCCTCGTCGCGGCAGACGAGCAGCACGTCGCAGCCGGCGGCGACTGCCTGCACCGCCGCCTCCTCGATGTTCCAGCGGCGGGAGATGGCTCCCATCTCGAGGTCGTCCGAGAAGAGCACCCCGCCATAGCCCAGCTCTTGGCGCAGCAGCCTGGTGCAGGCTCGTGCCGAGAACGTGGCGGGCAGCTCGGGCTCGACGGCCGGGTAGGCGACGTGAGCGCTCATCAGGGCGCCCACGCCGACGGCAATGGCTGCGCGGAAGGGCACGAGCTCGACGCGATCGAGACGAGAGCGCGACTGGCCCACGACCGGCAGTTCCACGTGGCTGTCGCGGGCCGCGTCGCCGTGGCCGGGGAAGTGCTTGCCGCAGGCGAGCACGCCGCCCTTCTGCAAGCCCTGGACGAAGGCCGCGCCGTGCCGGGCCACGTGCTCGGGGTCGGAGCCGAAGGAGCGGTCGCCGATGACCGGGCTCGTGGGGTTCGTGTCCACGTCCAGCACCGGCGCGAAGTTGGTGTTGAAACCGAGGGCGTGCAGCTCGCGGCCGACCTGCTCGGCCGCCCGGCCGGTGAGCGCCGGATCGCCGATCCTGCCCAGCTCGCGCATGGCGGGCAGCGTGAAGAAGGGCGCGGGCAGGCGGCAGACACGCCCTCCTTCTTGATCCACGCCGACGATCGGTGGCGGAGCGGACGCGGACGCGCCGGCAGAAATGGCCGCGCACAGCTCGGCCACCTGTCCGAGCTCGTGGCAGTTGCGGCGAAACAGGATGGCGCCGCCGCGCCGGCCCGCAAGAAGCTCCCGAGCGAAGCTCGCCGGAAGACTCGTGCCCGCGAAGCCGCCCACGAGGAGCTGCCCGCACAGCTCCGGCAGGCTGGCTCCCTCGCCGGTCACGCTACTTGCACCAGCGCGAGCCGTAGTTGCCGTATTGGGCGTAGTTGACCGAGGGAGTTCCGGGCTGACCGCCGGCCATGTAGGACCACCACATGTGCCCCTGGATGTCGCGCTGGCCCGGCTTGTTGCAGCCGTAGGTGTCGCACAGCGGGCCATGGTTCTGGTACGGCGTGCCGCCGCCCCCGCAGTAGGAGTGGATCCCGCTGCAGACGAGGTTGTCGTTCAAGAAGCCGTTGTAGCGGCGCCAGTCGCCGCCCGGGCTGACCGAGAGGTTGCCGTTGCCGAAGCCCCGGAAGCCCATGTGGTAGGTGGAGTCGCCGCGCAGCGCGTAGGCGATGTCGAGGTTCGGCAGGATGTTCGGTGCAAACCAGTCGGTCACCATGTAGCCGCTCTGGTTGTTGGCGTAGCGGCTCCGGACGTAGCCCTTGCCGGCGCGGCAGATCTCGTTGATCTTGGTGCCGGCAAGCCGGGCGGTGGCGTTAGGCGAGTTGCCGAAGCTCTCCAGAAGCTGGGGGCTGCGCTCGGCGCTCGACCAGTAGGTGTTGTCGAGCACGAGCGAGCTCGAGGCCATCTCGATGAGCGTCCAGCCGCCGCCGTCCGTGCTCATGTCGCAGTAGGTCTTGAAGGCGTCGGAGGGATCGGCGAGGTTGGAGTCGATCTGGTAGACGCCGTCGCCGACCGACTCGCCCTTCTCCAGGATCTCCAGGCAGGTCTTGCGCACGACGAGCTTGCAGGCCCCGCTGGCGCACTGCTCGTTCTTGGCGCACGTCTTGCCGCAACTGCCGCAGTTGGCGACGTCGCTCTGCAGATCTATGCATTTTCCGCCGCAGTTCGTCGTGCCGCCCACGCAGTGCGGCACGCAAGCGCCGCCCTGGCAGATGTCGTCCTTGCCGCAGGTCTTGCCGCAGCCGCCGCAGTTCTGCGGATCGACCTTGGTGTCGGCGCACTTGCCACCGCAGGCCGTCGTGCCGCCCCCGCACACGAGGCCGCAGCTCCCGGCCGAGCAAACCTCGCCTTGCGCGCAGGCAGCACCGCACTGCCCGCAGTGGCCGAGGTCGTTCTGCACGTCCACGCACTTCGGCCCGCACTTGGTCGTGCCGCCGACGCAGACGAGCGCACAGCTCCCGTTCGAGCAGACGTTGCCCGGGGCGCAGGCAGCACCGCAACTCCCGCAGTTCTGCGCATCGCTCGTCATGTCG
>JACQWT010000560.1 GCA_016209145.1 Deltaproteobacteria bacterium
GGCCGGCGGAGCAGACTTGCCCGCCGGCGCATGCCTGGCCGCAGCCGCCGCAGTTGGCGGAGTCGGTCTTGGTGTCTACGCAGCTCGAACCTCACTTGGTAGTGCCGCCGGCGCACTGCAAGGCGCACTGGCCGGCGGAGCAGACTTGCCCGCCGGCGCAGGCCTGGCCGCAGCCGCCGCAGTTGGCCGCGTCGGCCTTGGTGTCAACGCAGAGGTTGCCGCACTTGGTGGTGCCACCGGCGCACTGCAAGGCGCACTGGCCGGCGGAGCAGATCTGCCCGCCGGCGCAGGCCTGGCCGCAGCCACCGCAGTTGGCGGGGTCGGTCTTCGTGTCGGCGCAGAGGTTGCCGCACTTGGTCGTGCCCCCACCGCATTCGGAGGCACACTTCTCGGCCGAGCACACCTCGCCAGGCCCGCAGGCCTTGTTGCACGCGCCGCAGTGCTTCGGGTTGTTCTCCGTCTCGACGCACTCGGCTCCGCACTTGGTCGTGCCGCCGTCGCACGCCAGGCCGCACTGGCCGGCAGAGCAGACCTCTCCGGGCCCACAGCCGACGCCGCACCCGCCGCAGTTGGCCGGGTCGAGGTCGGTGTCCACGCACTTGCCGCCGCACTTGGTCGTGCCTCCTAGGCACACCGTGGCGCACTGGCCGGCCGAGCACACTTCGCCCGATCCGCAGGCGGCGTTGCAGGCGCCGCAGTGCTCCGCGTTGAGGTTCGTGTCCACGCACTTGCCGCTGCACTCGGTCGAGCCTCCGCCGCACTGCAGGCCGCACTGGCCACCCGAGCAGACCTCGCCCGGCGGGCATACCTTGCCACAGCCTCCGCAGTTGGCCGGGTCGACGGCCGTGTCCGTACATGCGTTGCCGCATTTGGTCGTACCCCCGGTGCACTGCATGCTGCAGCTTCCCGCCGAGCAGACCTGTTCCACCGCGCAAGCCTGGCCGCAGCCGCCGCAGTGGTCCCGGTCGTTGGCGGTATTCACGCAGATGGTACCGCACTTGGTGGTGCCGCCGAGGCACTCCAGCGCGCAGTTGCCGCTAGAGCACACCTGGCCCTCGGCGCATGCCTGGCCACAGGCGCCGCAGTTGGCCGGGTCGACGGCGGTGGCCACGCACTTGCCGGAGCACTCGGCCAGGCCGACCGGGCAGCCCGCCTGCTGCCCGCCGCCCTGCGCCCCCGTGCCCGTGCCGATGACCGAGGGCTCGCTGCCGGAGCAGGCAGCCGCGAGCGCTGCGCCCAGAGTCAGGCAGGACGCCCAGGGGATGCGACGAACTGAGAGAACCATGGTTACCTCATCTGAAGCGGCCGCGCGTGCGGCCTGGTGCAGCGGCGCTCCGGGCTCGCCCTGGCGCCGCTCGGCAGAGTAGCCGGTTCTGGCTGCCCAGCGCCAGCGCCACGAGGCGGTTGCACCGGCCACGACCCCTCTGGCGGGCCGCGCGGCGGGGATCTATCGTCCCAGGCGTGTCTCGCCCTACGCCCAAGCCCGCCTGGCTGAGGGTGCGCGCGCCCGGTGGAGACGCGTACCATGGGCTGCGGGCGACGCTGCGCCGCTTTGGGGTCGGGACCGTGTGCGAGCAGGCGCGGTGCCCGAACGTGGGTGAGTGCTGGCGTGCCGGTACGGCGACCCTCATGGTCCTGGGCGACGCCTGCACGCGCGCCTGCCGTTTCTGCGCCGTGGCCAGCCGGGAGCGAAGCGGCGCGCTCGACGCGGGCGAGCCGGCGCGCGTGGCCGCGGCGGTGGCCCAACTCGGCCTGCGCCACGTCGTGCTCACCATGGTCAGCCGCGACGACCTGTCCGACGGCGGTGCCGGGCACGTGGCCGCGACCATCCGCCGGCTCCGCGCCGAGCAGCCGGGGTTGCTCGTCGAGGCCCTGGTGGGGGACTTCGCGGGCCAACTCGACGCGGTCGACGCGGTGCTGGAGGCCGGGCCCGACGTGTTTGCCCACAACGTCGAGGTCGTCCGTGAGTGGACCGCGGCGCTGCGGGACCGCCGCTGCGGCTACGAGCGATCCCTCGGCGTGCTCGATCGCGCCAAGCGGCGCGCGCCGGAGGGCCTGACCAAGAGCTCGCTCATGGTGGGCGTGGGCGAGAGCGACGAGCAGGTGCGCCGGGGGCTCGCGGACCTGCGCGCGGTTGGCGTGGACATCGTCACCGTAGGGCAGTACTTGCAGCCGACGCCACGCCACCACAGGGTGGCCCGCTACGTGCCGCCCCAGGACTTCGACCGCTACCGCCAGGCGGCCGACGAGCTGGGCTACGGCTGCGCTCTTTGCGGTCCCCTCGTGCGTTCGAGCTACCGGGCCGCCGAGGCCTTCTTCGCGGCAGGGCGGGCGAAGCAGGGGCGTTCGTCGCTCGCCGCGCGGCGCCGTTTCGGCTAAGGAAGAGCCATGCCCTTGGACCAGGAAGATCTGCTCGCCCGGGTCGCCCGCGGCATCGGGCAGAGCGCTGCCGTCGGGGCGGAGCGCACCGATCGCTCCATCACGCGGCAGGCCGCGGCCTCCTTCGCCGTGCGGCCGAGCGGCGCGTGCTCCACCATGCCGACCGGCTTCGATCCGCAGGCGGCGATGCTCTTCGAGGCGGTGATCGAGGCCGCCTTCCTCGTCGCCAGCGCGGACGGCGAGTTCGACGAGACCGAGCAAGCGGCCTTCGTGCGCGTCGTCCAAGAGGCATGTCCCGACAGTTCGCTCAGCACGGAGCTGGGCGCTCTGGTTTCCGATCTGAGCGAGCAACTCGCCGAGGACGGCCTTTCCCAGCGCGTGCTGTGCGTGGCCGCGCCGTCGTTCACCGAGGAGCAACGCCGCGAAGTGCTCCGCGTGGCGGCCCTCATGGCCTACGTCTCGGGCGGCGTGGGCGAGGCCGAGCGCAAGGTGCTCGAAGGCCTGGCCGACGGCTTCCGGCTGGGCGGGCCGGCGGTGGAGGATGCGATCGGGCTCGCCCGGGACGCGATGATGGCGCGCTGACCCGAGCTACCGGGCGGCGTCGGCGCTGTTGACAGATCGCCCGGGCCGGTTCAAGTCCATGGTGATGCGCAGTTCGGTCACGGCGGCAGTAGTAGCGGGCTTGATCTCGCTGCGGCCGGGGGCGGCGGAGGCTCAGCCGCCCGATCCCGCGGCGTTGCGTCGCGCCGAGCAGGACTTCGAGGCGGGAGCGCGGGCATATCGCGCCAAGCAGTTCGAGCTTGCCGCCTCGCAGTTCGAGGCGGCGCACACGGCGGCGCCGAGCGCGCAGGCCCTGCGCATGGCCATTCGGGCGCGCGACGAGGCCGGCCAGCCGGCGCGTGCCGCGACCCTGGCGGCCTTCGCGGCCGAGAGCTACCCCGATGACGCCAAGACCGCCGAGCTGGCACAGGCCGTGCTCGACCGGCTGGGCCCGGCGCTGCACCGGATCGAGATCGAGTGCGTCACGGCCTGCGTGCTGGCGGTGGGCTCGCTTGCCGTGCTCGGCCCGCCGGCAACGAAGCGCACGCTGTATCTGTCGCCGGGCGAGGTGCCGGTGGCAGCAAGCTTCGCCGCCGAGGGCCGCGGCGCGCGAGAGATCGTGCAGGCGAGCGCGGGCGGAGCGAGCACGCTGCGCCTTGCGCCCGTGGCAGAGCCGGAGCCCGAGCCCAAGCCCGCGCCTGAGGCGAAGCCGGAGCCGGCACCGCCGCCGGCGCCACCGCCGGAGCCGCCGGCGCCGAAGCTGGTGCCGAAGCCGGAGCCGGCGCCGCCAAAGCCGGCGCTTCTGCCGCCGCCGGCGGCCGATGTCGCTCCGGGCGAAGGACTTTCCCCGGTGGCCTTCTTCGTCGGGCTAGGGGCCACCGGCGTGCTTGGTGCCCTGACCGTCTGGAGCGGCATCGACACCATCAACAGCCCGGGGCAGGACGCGGTGCGCGAGAGCTGCCGGGGGCAGGGCGCGACGTGTCCGGAGTACCAAGAGGGCCTTGCCAACCAGACGCGCACCAACGTGCTCATCGGCGCCACGGCCGGGGCGGCGGCGCTCACGGCCGCGCTCGGGCTGCTCTTCACCGATTGGAGCGCGACGCAGGATTCGGGGCCGGCCGCCGCGCTGTGGGTCGGGCCGGAGGGGGCGGCGGTGGAAGCTAGGGTGGCGTTCTGATGCAGGGCGCGGGGGCAAGCGGCTAGGAGGGCGGGGCGCTGATGGGGCTGCGGCTGCTTCCCGACGGCGAGCGCATGCTGCTCGATCGGTATCAGGTCATTGGCGAGATCGCCAAGGGCGGGATGGGCAGCGTGCTTCTGGCCCGCATCGCCGGCGCCGGAGGCTTCCAGCGCTTCGTGGCCATCAAGCAGCTCCATCCTCATCTCGCCCAGGAGCAGGACTTCGTCGAGATGTTCCTCGACGAGGCGAGGCTCGCGGCGCGCATCCACCACCAGAACGTCGTGCCCATCCTGGAGATCGGCACGGCCGAGGGCAACTACTTCCTGGTGATGGAGTACATCGAGGGCGCGACGCTGGCGCGGCTGGTGAGCGACGCGGCCGCGCGCGAGCAGCGCATCCCGCGCCCCGTCCTGCTGCGCATCGCCAGCGACATGCTGTCGGGACTGCACGCGGCGCACGAGCTCGCCGACGACGAGGGCCGCTCGCTCGGCCTGGTGCACCGCGACTGCTCGCCGCAGAACGTGCTCGTGGGCCTGGACGGGTGCTCGCGGCTCACCGATTTCGGCGTGGCGCGGGCCTCGGCGCGGCTGGCGAGCACGCGCGAGGACGCCACCAAGGGCAAGCTCGCGTACCTGGCGCCGGAGCAGGCCCAAGGCGACCAGATCGACCGGCGCGCCGACCTGTTTGCCGCGGGCATCATCGTCTGGGAGCTGTGCGCCGGCCGGCGGCTGTTCAAGTCCTCGAGCGACGCGCGCACCATGCGCAAGGTCCTCTTCGAGCCCGTGCCGCGGCTGCGCGAAGTCGTGTCCGACATCGAGCGCGAGCTGGACGAGCTGTGCGCCAGGGCGCTGGAGCGAGACCCCGAGCGCCGCTTCCAGACCGGCGCCGAGATGGCCGATGCGCTGGAGCGGGCGGCACGCGCCGTCGGGAGCGACGACGAGCCCGTGGCCACGGTGCGCTCCGTGGCGGCGTACCTGAGCGCGGTCCTCGGCCAGGAGGTGGCGAGCCAGCGCGAGGCAGTGCGCGCGTGGCTCGCGCTGAGCGCCTCGCTGCCCTTCGGCCCGGCGGCGGGTTTGCCGAGCTCGTCGCTGTCGGGCGGGACGCCGAGCGCTGGCCCCGTTGCGGCCGCGCCAACGCAGCTCGATTCGAGGCCGCCGCCAGAGGGTCCCGGGCCGGCCGCGGGCCCGCCGGAGACGCCTTCCGACGAGGAGCTGACCCGTCCGGCCCACCCGTCCGAGGTCGGAGCCGAGCAGCCCGAGCAGTCGATCACGATCCCGGTCGTGTCGAGACCACCGGTTGCGGCACCGGCGCCCGCGCTGCAAACCCGCCGGCCGGCAGCGTCGCCGCGGCTGCTCAAGACCATCATCGCCGCGGCGGTCGGCCTTGCGGCGGGCGTCTTCCTCGCCGGCCGCGCGCGTGACGCGAGCAAGGGCGCCGGCCCCGGCGGGGCGACGGTTTCCGTGTCCGTCGCGGCGCCGTCGGTGGTTGCGCCTGCGGCTGCCGTCCCGGCTTCGGCCTCGGCGGCAGCGACGGCCAGCGCCGACGCAGGCGCTCCGCCACGAGCGAGCTTCGAGCGCGGCCCGCTGCCGGCCCCGGCGCGGCCCGCTTTGACTCAGGCGCCGCCGAGCGCGAGCACGGGCACACCATCTGTCCCCGCCTCGGCCGCGCCGCCGGCGCCAGTCGCTCCAGATATCGACGACCTGTCGAATCCGTATCGGTGAGCGAGGGCGTCGCTACTCCAGGCCCAGCCCGGCCGCCTGGCAGAGCGCCGCGGAGAAGAGCGGCAGGCTGGTAGCCGGCCAGCCCTGTGCCGATTGGGCGCGGACGAAGCAGGCCGGATAGGAGAGCGCGAGGTCGGGCACGGGGGCCGACCACATCCGCTCGCCCGCAGGCGTCATGGGGTGGCGCGCCCAGAGCGCGTGTCGCAGGTCAGTGCCATTTGTGGCATGCATGGGCACCGGCGTGCAGTCCGCGCCCACGTCCTTGACGTTCGAGTTGTCCTCCCAGCTCTCGCTGCACCACAGCTCGACCGCCGACGCGTCGCCGTCCGAGGTCGCTTGCACCTGAGCGGTGCTCACGTCCCAGCGGGCCTCCACGCGGGGCCATGCCTTGCCATCGAGCCCCTGCGCCAGCAGCGCCCGGAAGGCGCCCACGTGGTCCACGGTGCCCTGACCGTGACCGTAGTTGGGCACGAGCACGCTGTGGAAGCCGGCCGGCAGAGCCTCGGCGTACAGCAGGATCGTCCCGTGCGGGTAGAGCGGATCGCGCGTGCCGACGACAACGGTCATGTCGACGCCATCGAGCACCGACGGCTTCCATCTGGCCATGTCGAAGGCGCGCAGGTACTGCTCGCCGAAGGCCGTGCCCAGGAGCGCGGCCATGGTCTTCGGCTCGAACGAGTAGGCTCCCGGCCACAGGGCGAGCTGGAGCGCAGCGAAGGCGGGGAAGTTGGCGACGTCTGCCGCCGAGATCTGGACGCCCTGGATGCGCTCGTCCAGGGCGGCGGCAAGACGCTGGGTGTTGCCGCGCTTGGACGAGCCCACGGCCCACACTCGCGACCAGGACAGCTCGACGGGCTCGTCCTGCTGCGCGTACAGCGCTTCGAGCGCGGCCTCGGCCGCGTCGATGAGGCGCGACTCGGCCACCGCGAGGTTGAGGTACGGATCGAGCGAGAGATCCTGCCGGACGAGCGCCGCCCGCATCAGGCAGGCCATCTTCATGTCGTCGTTGGTGATCGGTCCCTGGCACCAGTCGTCGTCGCACGGGTCGTCGTTCGACTGGGCCGCCGTCCGAATGTCGGCCGCCAACTCGGCATCGAGCTCGATCTCGGCCGGCACCACGTCGGCGGCGGCGAACGGAATGCCGAGATCGAGGGCGGCGCGGCCGTACGACAGGATCAGCCTCTCGGCGGTGTCGGTGCCGGCGAACCATTCCGGATGCTCGGTCCCCCAGACCGGGTCGGTGTCGTCGGGCCCAACAGGATGCAGCGTGCCGACGCCAGCGGAGAAGGCGGCGGCGTCCGTAGCCGCCAGGTCCTTGGCGTGGGGCGCCAGGACGGCGAGCTCGTGGACCCAGTCGCGGCCGAAGCGGTCCTCGAACGTGGTGACCGCGACGCGCAGCACGTGGACCGGCCGCCCGTCGATCTGCACGGAGTCGACCTTGGCGGTGGCGGGATCGATCCCAAAGCCCGCCGGCCGCACGGCGAACGCCGGGCCGTCGAGCAGGGCGGCCGGGCCATCCCCGTCGCGCGCCTCCAGGTGAAGCGGCTGGCACGATTGCGCCATCGGCGGCGGCGCCGGCTGGGCCTCGCCCCCGTCGCCGCCGCAGCCCGCAAGCGAGCCAGCGGTCAGCGCGAGGGCGAGCAGCGCGGGGCGGGCCGGGCGGGAGGCAGGAAGACGGGAGCGCATCTCCTCCCGAGCCTAGCGCCGGAGGCGCGTTGCACCAAGCTCGAGGTACTGGCCGGCGCGCACGGCCCGCGTCGGCCAGGTTGTGCGGTTGTTGGCGCGCTGGTACGGTTGTCCCGTGACGTCGCGCCTCGCCGCGTTGCCCGCGCTTGCCCTGCTCGTGGGCTGCCGGGCGATCCTGGGAGTGGACGACCTCACGGTCGAGCAGCATGGCCAGCGTGACGGCGGCGGGGGCAGCCTCGGCGGCGGAGGCAGCGGGGGTCTGGAGTGCGCGGGCGGCACCACCAGGTGCGGCAACGCCTGCGCCGACACCAAGATCGATCCGGCCAACTGCGGCGGCTGCGGCATCGAGTGCGAGGCAGGCGGCTGCAATGCAGGGCTTTGCCCGAGTGCCCACATCTGGAGCAAGCGGTTTGGGGATGATGGGCCCCAGGGCGGCGGCTTCATCGCCGTCGACGGGTCGGGCAACGCGCTCATGGCGGGCGAGTTCTGGTGCACCGTCGACTTCGGCGGCGGCCCGCTCGCGAGCGTGGGCATGAGCGACATCTTCGTCGCGAAGTTCGCGCCTTGAGCACGCTGTCAGCCGCGCTCGTAGCCGCCGGATCGAGCCTGGGCTAGCATCGCGTCCGCACCATGGATCTCGGCCCGGGCACGCAGGTCACGGCAAACGTGCGCCTCGTCCGCCCTCTGGGCGAGGGGGGCATGGGGCGCGTCTGGCTCGCCGAGCATCTGGCTCTCCAGGCGCCCGTGGCCGTGAAGTTCATCTCGACCCAGGTGCCGAAGAGTGAGCTTGCGGCGCTGATCGAGCGCTTCCAGCGCGAGGCCACGGCAGCGGCGCGCATCAATGATCCGCACGTCGTGGACATCAAGGACTACGGCGTCATGTCCGACGGCGCGCCGTTCATCGTGATGGAGCTGCTCGAGGGCGAGAGCCTGGGCGCCCGGCTTTCCCGCGTGGGCAGGCTCGGCCTGCCCGAGGCAGCGCTCGTCGTGAGCCAGACGGCCAAGGCGCTGCGCGCCGCGCACGCCCTCGGCGTCGTCCATCGCGACATCAAGCCCGAGAACATCTTCCTGCTCACGGCGCACGACGAGCTGTTCGTCAAGGTGCTCGACTTCGGCATCGCCAAGCTGGCCGGCACGGCGCCGCTCGGGCGGAGGCTGACCGACACCGGGGCAATGCTCGGTACGCCGCACTACATGGCTCCGGAGCAGCTTCTCACCCCCAAGGACGTGGATCACCGCGCCGATCTCTGGGCGCTCGGTGTCGTGGCCTACGAGATGCTTGCCGGCGAGCCCCCGTTCACGGGCGAGACGGCGACGGCGCTGTGCATCGCCATCTGCGCGGCCCAGTTTGCGCCGCCGAGCAGCGCGAATCCCGAGGTGCCACCCCCGCTGGACAAGTGGTTCAGCCACGCCTTGCACCGCGAGCGCGAGCATCGCTTCCAGTCGGCCAAGGAGATGGCCGTGGCGTTCGGGGCGGCAGCGGTGTCTGGCGCTGCCGGTGCGTCGGCGGCGGCGCCCGAGCCTGAGCCGAGCACCACGCCCCGTGCCGAGCACGGCGATGGCTGGCAACGGACACAGTGGATCGTGCGCGCTGGCCCCACCGCCGCGCCGGTCGGCCCGACCACACCCTGCGATGCTCTTTCGTTTGGCATGGCGTTCGAGGCCGCGCCGGCGAAGCTCGGCCGGATCGTCGAGGTGGCCGCGGGCCCCGCCGGCTGCCCGCCGGAGGTCAATCCGGCCAGCGACAACTGCGACAGCAAGGAGTGAGCCGGCTCGCAGCCCTTGCCTTTGCTCGCTTGCTCTTGGCCATCCGCTGCGGCGATCCCTGCATTCGTGGCACGCACGTTCCCGTCGGGAGCCTTGCCGACGGCGACTCGATCAACCAGGACGCCATCCTTGGCCCCCGGGCCGTCGTGCGTGGGGCGTTGCGCGTACCCTTGTTGCGAGGATCGGCGATCTGCCCCTGTTCGGCTTTCTGGGCTGCTCCGGGCGTTGCCCGTACGGGCCTCTGCGCCTAGGCTGCCGCCCGCCCCATGGATCCGCCAGGCCGCCAGAAGTCGAGCCGCCGCCCGGCCCCCCACCACGTGGGCCACGGCCGCGCCGGGGGCAAGCTCATCCTGGCCGGGGAGCATGCCGTGGTCTATGGCACGGCCGCCCTTGCCGTCGGGCTTCCCCGAGCCCTGCGCGCCAGCGTGCGGCGTGCTCCTGCCGCCGCGCCGAGCTGTCTCGCGCTGCGCGGCGCCCTTCGGGGCGCAGCGGCGCGGCGCGACCACGACGATCTCGGCCGCGCGCTCGCGGCGCTCCTGGCGATCGAGCCGGCGCCGGGCCCCGTGGCGGCTACGATCGAAGGAGATCTGCCGGCCGGGATGGGCCTGGGCTTCTCCGCGGCGGCGGGCGTGGCCGTGGCGCGCGCGGTCGAGGGCCTGCTCGGCGGGGCGCCGCCGCCCGAGCGCGTTGAGCGCCGGGCCATGGCCTGGGAGCGCGTGTTTCACGGGAATCCCTCCGGCGTGGACGTGGCCGCGGCCATGCACGGCGGCTGCCTGCACTTCACGCGCGCTCTCGGGATCGAGCCCCTGCGCGCGGACGGCGCGCTCGTGCTGTGCGTGGGCCTGACCGGCGCGCGCGGATCGACGCGCGAGATGGTCGCGCGCGTGGCCGCGCTGCGACGCCGGCGGCGGAGGGCGGTTGGCGCCGCCATTGACGGAATCGGCGTGCTCGTGGAGCAGGCACAAGCGGCGCTCCGGGCGCTCGATGGCGAGCGGCTGGGCGGCCTCATGGACCGCAACCAGATCCTCTTGGAGACGCTCGGCGTCTCTACGCCGGCTATCGAGGCGCTTTGCGCCGCGGCGCGCGGGGCCGGTGCGCTCGGCGCCAAGCTCACCGGCTCGGGCGGCGGCGGGGCGGTCGTGGCGCTCGGCGGCCTCGTGCCGCGGGGGGAAGAGCAGGCGCGGCGGGCGGCGCGGTGGCGTGCCGGGCGGATCCTGGGGAGCTGGCGGGCGATGGGCGCCGCCGGCTTCTTGGCCCGCGTCGCGCTCGGCCGGGCGGAGGGGACATGATCGGACAGCGCGCCGAGGCGATCGCCCACCCCAACATCGCGCTCGCCAAGTACTGGGGCAAGCTCGACGAGGCGCAGAACCTGCCGGCCGTGCCGAGCCTCTCGCTCACGCTCGCCGGGATGAGCACCAGAGCCGCGGTGCAATTCGATCCGGCGCTCTCGGCCGACGCCGTCGAGATCGACGGCCGGCCCGCGACCGCACCGGCCGCGGCGCGGGTCGCGGCGCTGCTCGATCTCGTCTGGCAGGCCCCGGGCGGGCCGGGCGGGGCGCGGCCGCCGGCGGCGGTGCAGAGCGCGAACGATTTCCCGACGGCGGCAGGCCTGGCCTCCAGTGCCTCGGCCTTTGCCGCGCTGGCGGTCGCCGCGAGCGCGGCGGCCGGAGCGCGCTGGTCCGAGGCCGAGCTGAGCGATCTCGCGCGCCGCATCTCCGCCTCGGCCGCCCGCTCCGTCTTCGGCGGCTTTGTCGAGCTGCCCGCGGCCACGGCGGTCGCGCCGGCGCTTTCGGCGCGACCGCTGGCCGGCCCGGAGCACTGGGACCTGCGCATGATCGTCGCCGTGACGACCGAGGAGGCAAAAACGGTCGGCTCCACGCAGGGGATGCTGCGCACGGCGCGTACCAGTCCCCTCTACGCCGGCTGGCTCGCGGTCGCGCCCGGGATCTTTGCTGCCGTACGCGAGGCCGTGCTGCGTCGCGACCTCGAGCGGCTCGGCGAGGCGGCGGAGAGAAGCGCGCTTGCCATGCACGCGACCGCGCTGGCCGCCGAGCCGGGGCTTCTGTACTGGAACGGCGCCACGGTGGAGCTGATGGCGGAGGTGCGCCGCTTGCGCGCAGGCGGCCTTGCTGCCTACTTCACCATCGATGCCGGCCCGCACGTCAAGGTGCTGACGGTGCCGGAGGAAGTGGACCGGGTGCGCGACCGGCTGGCTGTCGTCCCGGGCGTGCTGCGAACCATCGTGGCACGGCCCGGCGCGGGCGCGCGCCTGTGCTCCGTCGCGGCGCAGCCGGGGGAGTCGCCGTGAGGGCCGCCGCTCCCGGCAAGCTCGTGCTCTCGGGGGCCTACTCCGTGCTGGAGGGGGCGCCCGCGCTGGTGACCGCAGTCAGCCGCTACGCCGTGGCGGACACGGGGCGCTGCGCTAACGTCGTCACCGACGAGGTTGCCGCGGCCATCGCGGCAGGCGAGCTCGACCGAGCGCCGTGGTTCGATGCTTCTGCGCTGCGGGAGGAGAAGCGCGCCGGCGCCGGCCGCAAGCTCGGGCTGGGCTCGAGCGCCGCGATCCTGGTTGCCTCTCTCGGCGCGGTGTGGCTGGAGCGGGGGACGGCCCCGGCGCAGTTGGGCAAGGCCGTGTTCGTCGCGGCCCTCGCCGCCCACCGGCACGCGCAGGGCGGGGGAAGCGGCATCGACGTGGCGGCAAGCTGCTACGGCGGCGTGCTGTGCTGCGAGATGGAGCCGCGCTCCGGGCGGCTCGACGTGCGCCCCCACGGGCTGCCGCCGGGGCTTGTCTGCGAGGTATGGGCAGCCCCAGAGTCCGCCGCCACTCGCGACATGCTTGCCGCCGTGCAGCGGCTGCGGCGGGCGCGGCGGGCGCTGTACCGGGCGCGGATCGAGACGGCCGCGGAGGCTGCCCGCGCGGCGGCCCAGGCCCGGCGTGCGTCCGACCTGGTGGGGGCCCTCGACTTGCAGTTCCAGGCGTTGGCGGCCCTGGGAGAGGCTGCGGGAGCGGCCATTGCCGGCCCGGCGTACGGCGAGTTGCGCGCGCTGGCGGCGCGCGAAGGCGCGGCCTTCGGCCCCTCCGGCGCCGGCGGCGGCGACGTGTCGCTCTTCATCGGGCAGCGTACCGCGTCTTCGCGCTTCCGCGCTCGCGCCCGCGCCGCGGGGCTATCTCCCGTATCCCTGCGCCTGGGGGCAGAAGGGGTGCATCCTCTGCCATGAACAGGCTGCATCGTTTCCGCTTGCTGCGCGTGCCTACCCATCTTGGGCTTCAGGGGCGCGGAGGTCGCCATGCGAACGCCCGCTTTTCGGGCATTCGGGTGCCGACCTCGCTCAGGTCGCCATGCGAACGCCCGCTTTTCGGGCATTCGGGTGCCGACCTCCGGCGATCACCGCGCCCAGCACCGGCCCTTGGCCCTGGCGCGCCGCGTGCCAGGGGCCGCTCCCTCAAGGCCGGGCGCGCCCGCGGCGTGCCAGGCGGTGCACCACGGGCGCCGACCTCGCCGCCGAGACTTCGTCCGAGCCAGCCTTGTGCTGGTCGACGCCTACGCCGACGTTCCGGGACGCGACCCCCAGATGGGGTGGGCACCCGATTGCTGCCTCGCGCTCGCGTCCGGCTCTCACTGTCGCTCCTGGTCGCCGGCGCGGTGCTCCTCGCCGGCTGCCCGGCACCCGAGGTCGTGCGCGTCTTCGACGGCCAGCAAGTCGCCGGCCGCTTCATCCCGGCCGAAGCCTATGCCGAGTACGCCCGCGGCGCCGAGGCCGAGGCGCGGGGCAGCGATCGCGAGGCGTTGGCAGCCTTCCTTGCGGCGGCCGAGAGCGACGAGCACGGCGCCGAGCTGTGGGCCCGCGTGGGCGCCGTGCGCTGTCGGCTGCGGGACGCCGAGGCCGAGGAGGCGTTTGCCCGCGCCGAAAGCCTCGATCCCGGCTACGCGCCGCTTTGGCACGAGCGCGGCCTGTGCGCCGAGCGGTGGGGCCGCATGGGGGATGCCTGCAGCGCCTTGGACCGGGCGCTCTCTCTCGATCCCGACCGCGAGGAAACCACCATCGCCTACGCGCGGGCCCTCGATCGCCACGGCGAGGCGGCGGCGGCCGGTCGCTTCCTGCGCGCTCTGGTCGTCCGCTCGCCCGGCTCGGCCGCCGCCTGGAGCGCGCTGGCGGAGCTGTCCGAACGCCGGCACGAGGACGCCTGGGCACGGCACGCGCGCCTTCGGCTGGCGGTGCTGGAGGCGCGACGCTCCGGCCGCCGCGCCGCGGAGGGCGCGGCGTGGGATGCGGTGGAGGCGGCGCTGCTCGCCGGCGACCTCGGTGGCGCGCGCGAGCAGGCCAAGCGCCGCCGACTCTCCGCCCGGCAGCTCGCGCCCCGCGCCATCGCCCTCGGCCGGCCCGCCGTGGCGGCGGAGCACGCAAGTCTGCTCTTGGAGGCCGATCCCGCCGACAGCGACGCGCGCGTGACCCTGGCTGCGGCCGCCAGTCTGCTCGGCGAGCCGGATCGCGCGCGTAGTCTGATGCAGTCGCTACCCGATGACGCTGCCGAGCTCTCGCCCGCGGGCCGGGCGCTGCTGGGCGAGCTGCTCGTGCGCCACGTGGGCGCAGCCGCGGCGCAACTCTGGCAGAGCGACCATGAGCCCCACTGAGCCCAGCGCTGCGGCCCCGGGCCCGCTGACGGGCTACCAGAGGCGGCTCTTCGTCTTCCTCAGCGTCGCCACCTTCTTCGAGGGTTACGACTTCATCGCGCTGACACAGCTTCTTCCCAACCTGCGCGCGGACATGCGTCTGAGCGAGGCTGCGGCGGGCGTGCTCGTTGCGGTCATCAACTTCGGAACGGTGCTTGCCTACCTCCTCGTGCGCAGGGCCGACCGCTGGGGTCGGCGGCGCTTGATGGCGGTCACGATCGCCGGCTACGCCCTGTTCACCTTCGCGAGCGGGTTGGCGCCGGGCGCGGCGAGCTTCGGGGTCTTCCAGCTTCTGGCCCGCATGTTCCTCATCGCCGAGTGGGCCACGAGCATGGTCTACGCTGCCGAGGAGTTTCCCGCCGACCGGCGCGGCATGGTCATTGGCGTCATCCAGGGCTGCTCCAGCCTCGGCGCGATCGCGTGCGCCGGGCTCGCGCCCTTGCTGCTGCGCACGGCGTGGGGGTGGCGCACCGTCTACCTCGTCGGTGTAGTGCCCCTGCTGCTGCTCGCCTACGCGCGCCGCGGACTGCGCGAGAGCCGGCGCTTCGCCGCCGAGGTGGGCGAGCAGGGGCCGGAGCGCTCGCTCTGGCACCTCTGGCGCACGCCGTACCGCCGCCGAATGATCGAGCTCGCGCTCATCTGGGCCGTAACGTACGTGGGCACGAACAACGCGGTCACCTTCTGGAAGGAGTTCGCCGTGCACGAGCGCGGCCTGAGCGACGCGCAGGTGGGCCTCGCCATCACGGTTGCGGCTCTGGTCTCCATGCCGATGGTGTTTTACGCGGGAACCTTGCTCGACCGCATCGGACGCCGTCCGGGCGCGGCGGTGATCTTCGGGCTCACGGCGTTCGGCGTGTTCGGCAGCTACACGGCACGCGAACCGTGGCTGCTCACCGCAGCGCTCGTGCTCGGCATCTTCGGCGCGAGCGCCGTGCTGCCCGTGCTCAACGCCTACACGACCGAGCTGTTTCCCACCGCGCTGCGGGGCGCGGCCTTCGCCTGGTCGAACAACCTGCTGGGCCGGATCGGGTACGTGCTCTCGCCCCTCGCCATCGGGCTTGCGGCCGGCCGCGTCGGCTGGGGCACGAGCTTGCGCGCGACCGCGCTGGCGCCGATTGTCGCGCTGGTGCTGATCTTCGCGCTCCTGCCCGAAACCCGGCACAAGGAACTGGAGCAGACGGCGGCGCTGTAGGGGGCTCGGCCCTACTCGCCGATTACCTTGATCATCACCCGCTTGGGCCGGCGGCCGTCGAACTCGCCGTAGAAGATCTGCTCCCAGGGGCCGAAGTCGAGCTTGCCATCGGTGATGGCCACGACCACCTCGCGGCCCATGATCTGGCGCTTGTGGTGGGCGTCGGCGTTGTCCTCGCCGGTGCGATTGTGCTGGTAGCGCTTGGGGCTGGGATCGAAGGGGGCGAGCTCCTCCAGCCAGCGGCGGTAGTCGGCGTGCAGCCCGGGCTCGTCGTCGTTGATGAAGACGCTGGCGGTGATGTGCATGGCGTTGACCAGGCACAGCCCTTCCTTCACCCCGCTGCGGCGGATCTCCTCGGCGACCTCGGCGGTGATGTTGACGAAGTCCATGCGCTGCGGGACGTTCATGGTCAAATGGCGGGTGTGCGATTTCACGGCAAGCGTCCTCCCTCCTCGGCTAGCTCCCTTCTAGCCATTCTGGCGCTCCGCGTCTTGCCGCATGGCGCTACTGGCTGCCCGCGGGGCTGATGTGGTAAGTGCGCGTAGCGGGCATGAAGACTCCGCTCGAGGCCGGCGAACAGATCCTGAAGCAAGGAGCGGCCAATCTGCAGCGCGGCATCGAGACTGTCGGTGGCCGTCTCTACCTCACGAACGCGCGTCTCGTGCTCGAAGCGCACGCGTTCAACGTGCAGGCGGGCACGACCATCGTCCGGCTCGAGCGGGTGACGAGCGTACGCAAGTGCTGGACCAAGTTCTTGAACCTCGTGCCGCTCGCCCCGAGCTCGCTGGCCGTCACGACGTGCGAAGGCGACGAGCACCGCTTGGTCCTGTGGGGCAGGCAGGCGTGGATCGAGGCAATCGAGGCGCAGCGCGCCAGGCGGGGATGATGTCGGTCCGGGCGCAGCCACTGTCGCGCCGCCTGGTCGCGTGCGCGGCGAGCCTGCTCGTGGCGGCAGCCTGCGCCGAGCGGCCGGCGCCGCCGGGCTCCGGATCGCCGTCCGCCTCGGCGGCGCGCGCGGCGGCGCCTGCCCCGATCCCGAGCGCGCGGCCGGCGACGGCGACCGCGCCGGCCGAACGTCCGGTGCTCCTGGCGTTCGTCGGCGACCTCTCGCTCGGCCTACACGTCGGCTTGTACCTGGAGCGGCTTGCCCGTGGCGGGGAGGTGCCGCCTGGTGTCGAGCCCGGCTATCCGTTCGGCGCCGTGGCCCAACGCCTGCGCCGGGCCGATCTGGCGATCGGGAACCTCGAGTGCGCCCTGACCTCACGCGGCGCGCCGCCGTCCGACCGCCAGCCACTACGCTGCCCGATCGAGGCCGTGGCGGCGCTCCAGGCGACCGGCTTCGATCTGGTGAGCGTGGCCAACAACCACGTGAACGACTTCGGCCGAGCGGGCTTCATCGACACGCTGCGCCAACTGGAGAAGCAGGGGCTTGCCTACTTCGGGCATGCCGTTTTCTTCGTCGGGCCCCAGTCGCCATGGATTCGCGAGATCCGCGGCGTGCGTCTGGGCCTGCTCGCCTACTATGACCCGCCCCGGCCGCCGGTGGACGAGGTTCGGCGCGCGCGCGCGCAAGTGGACGTGCTCGGCGTGTTCAACCACTGGGGCAGCGAGGGGCTGGCCGAGCCCACCGTCGGCCAGCGCGAGCTCGGCCGCGCCCTGTGCGACGCCGGCGCGGACTTCGTCGTGGGCACGCACGCCCACGTGCTCCAGCCAATCGAGCTGTACCGGGGCAAGCTCATCGCCTACGGCCTGGGCAACTTCGTTTTCTCCGGCATGGGCCAGCGCGAGGCCACGCGCGGCGGCGCCGTGCTGGAGATCGAGCTCGGCCGGGGCACAGTGCTGGGCCACCAGCTTCTGCGCACGCGTCTCGACGAGCACGGCGCGCCGCACTTCGTGGAGCAGCCAGGTGCAGAGCGCTAGTTACGGCGCGATCGACCGCAGCGGCTCCAGCAGCACGCGCAACTGTTCGCACAGCTCGGCCTGCGCCCGCTCGTGAGCTTCGGGCTCCCGCACGTCCGGTGCCAGCGACTGCGCCGCCTCGCCCAGGGCCTGGGCCGCGGCCGCCACCGCGTAGCGCAGCTCCTCCTCGACCGGATCCCCGGGCGCCGCCGCGGGATCGAGGGCTTCGGGCGGGCTTGGGGTGGCAGGCACGAAGATGTCGGGGCTGGAGCCGACGATCGCGGCGAGCTCGCGGGCGCGCTCCCCGCGCTTGGCCTCGGCTCGGGCCCGAGCTGTCACCACCCCTTCGGCCGCGCGTGCGACCCAGGCCGCCGCATGGGCAGCGGCGCCGTAGCCCGGGTTGCGGCCGGCGCGGTAGCTCTCGGGGAAGCTCTCTCGTGCCGCCTCGCAGGCGCGTGCGGCCGCGGCGCAGTCCGCCGCCTCGAGGCTGCGGGCGGCGCGCAGCGCTCGGCCGAGCGGTTCGGCACCGCTGGGCAGGGCGGTGACGGCGCGCTCGACGCACGTGCCGGCGGCCAGAACCAGCGTTGTGACGGGGAGGGACTCGGCCGCCGCCAGCCACAGCAGCCAGTCAGCCTGCGGGCAGTCGCGCCAGGCGCGCCGTGCCGGCCGCCCGGTCGCCCAGGAGACGAGCTCCGCGGGAGCGCCCAGCGCGTCGAGCCGGCTCGCGCTGTCCATGTTGCAAGCCTTAGCACGCCGGCGACCTGCTATGCTCGCCCCGCCATGAGCGACAGGAAAATGGTTGGCCGGCGCCTTGTCCGTGCCGCGTGGTGCATCGTGCTCTGTTGCCTCGTCCAGTGCCACTTGCCGGGCCCCGCGCGACCGGACGCCGACGCGTCGCCGCCCTATCCGGTGGAGGCGTTCGCCGTGGCGCGCCGCCTTCCCGCCGACACGCTGGCTCTGGTGCTGGCGCCCGACCCGCTCGGGCTGCTCGACCGACTCGGCCGCCGCGGGCTGGTCGCCCGCAACCGCGACCTGTACGAGCGGGCCATGGCCAGGCTCGTGCAGGATCTGGGCCTGAGCCCCCTGAGCCCCCGGGGCCTGCGCGAGATGGGCATAGAGCCGCACGCGCCGGCGGGCGCGGCCTGGCTGCGCTCCCCGCGCGAGGCAGCGGTGCTCTTTGTCACGCTCGCCGACGAGGACCGGTTCAAGACGCGGCTCTACGAGGCCGCGGTGCGGCGCTCTGTCCGGCTGGAGCCCGAGGTCCAGGGCGGCGCTCTCGTCATTCGGCAGGAGGGCGACGAGGGCGTGGCGCTCGTGCTGGCGGGCCGGCTCGCTCTGGCTGCCATCGACCAGGGCGGCGGTGGTGCGCTGGGGCTCGCCCGCGATCTGGCGGCGCTGCCCGCCGGGCTGTCGCTCGCCCGCAGCGCCGACTTCCGCGAGGCCATGAGCGGGCTGGGGCAAGGTGCCGACCTGGTGGGCTTCGTCAACGTACGCGGTGCCTTGTTCTCGCTTCTGGGCCGCGATCCGCGCTTCGCCGCCAGCACGCATCGGGGAGCACTGCTACGCATCGAGACGGCGCGCCGGCGCGCCCTGGGCGCGGCACGCGCGCGCGGCGCCTCGGTCGAGGAACTGGTCAACGTCGACGACGAGTATCGCGAGGCCGCCCAGGGCCTGCGCGATGACCCGGAGAGCCGCGGCCTGAGGCAGCTCGCCGGCGCGCTCGGAGGCGTCGGCCTGGTCGTCAACGTTGACGACGGCGGTGTGCGTGCGCGGGCCAGGCTGGCGCTGGAGCCGGGCTCGCTGCCGGCCCGGCTGCTGCGCAGCCCGACCGGTCCGGCCCGGCTCGAGCAAGCCTTGGGACAGCGCCCGTCGGCGCTGGCACAGGTTGCCTTCGATCCGGCCGTGCTAAGCGAGATGCTGGGCCTGCTGGGGTACGACGAGCGCGCCGCGTCGCAGCAGCTCGGCGTGGAGCTCGGCGAGCTCCGGCGCGTGCTCGCCGGCGAGCTCGAGGCGGCGCTCGTGCATGCGCCGCGGGCGGACGGCGAAGGGCGGGTGCTCTCGGCGGGCGAGGTTCGCCTCGCGGCGCTGGTGCAGCTTGCCGCGCCCGCCAAGGCCGGGGAGTTGCTGGCCAAGCTCGCGCAGGATCCGCGGCTCGGCTCCGTCCTGCGCGTGGACACTGCCGCCGGCGGCGCGGCCCCCGGCCGCGCGGCCTACCTGCTGGAGCTGCCCGGCCTGGCACCCGCGGCGCTCGGCGTGCGCGGGGACAAGCTCGTGCTCGGCACGGGTGCGACGCTGTTCGAGCGCGTGGGTGGCGCGGCGCGCGGGCCGGCGCGCTTGCCCGGCGCCGAGCTCCCGCACGCTGGTCCCGGCCTCTCGCTGCTCGGCCTCCGGCCGGCCGCGCACAGCGAGCTCGACCTCTCGCTCCTGGCCTTCTACTACCTCGGCCTGGACTACGGCCTGCGGGAGCCGCCGACCACGGCGGCTGCCGAGGCCGGGTCGGAGGCGCCCCCGGGAGGCGTTTCCGACGAGGTCGCGCGCACGCGCGCGGAGCTGCGGCGCGTAGAGCAGCAGATGGTGGAGCTGCGCACCAGGCTCGTGCGGGAGGCGCGGGAGCGCGAGCTGGCGTTTGCCGAGCGGCTCGGCCGCGTCTCGCTGAGCGTGCGGACGACGTCCGATGGCCTGGAGGCCAGCCTGCGCTACGCCGGGGCCGCGCCGAGCCTGGTCGATCTCGTGGACGACTTGATCGAGCGGCTGCGGCGCGAGGACGCGAGCGGCGTCGCGCATGCCGAATGGGAGAGGCTCGACGATCTTGCCGAGCAGCGCTACCTGCTCGAGACCAAGCTGCGCGTTCTGTCGGGCCGGGGGCGCGGGGAGGACGGCGCCCAGCCGGAGGCCGTGCAGAACGCGGGGCCGTAGCAGGCGCGCGGCGAGCTACTCCGCGGTTTTCTTGTCGCCCTTCGCCCTGGCCCCCTTTGCCGCTCACTTGACGCTGGTCCGCAGCGGCCGTAGGTTGAGGGAAAGTGGGCGAGGCGGCTGCGACATGACGTGCTCTGAGGCAACTGCCGAGGTCTTCTGGCAGGCGTTTCGTGGACTGCCCGCGGAGCAGCGCCGTCAGGTGCTGATGCACATCGTGCGTGATCGCACACTGCGGCAGGACATCATGGACGCGGCACTCATCGAAGAGCGTCGCCACGAGCCGACCACGCCGTTCCGGGACTACCTGGCCACGCGGCGCCGGGCATGAGCGCTTCGTCCGGACGTTACCGCGTCCGCATCGCCCGCTCGGCTCAGGCCGAGATGGACCGCTTGTCGCAGCAGGTTCACCGGCGCGTAGCCGCGCGCATTCTCGAGTTGGAGGCCCAGCCGCGTCCTCCCGGCTGCCGCAAGCTCCGCGGCTCGGACGGCTGGCGCCTCCGCGTCGGCGATTGGCGTGTCCTGTACGTGGTCGACGATGCCGCGCGGCTGGTGACCGTGATGGGCGTACGGCACCGCAGCGTGGCGTACCGAGGCTGAAGCGCCTTTGTTCGCCGCCAAGTTCACGTCCGACGGCAAGCCCCGGTGGAGCCGTTGCACCCAGATGAGGACATCGGTGTCAAAGAGCATGGCGCCCGGGCGCACGTCACCAGAGTGACGCTGGCCGTCCCCGAGGAGTTGCCCCTACGGGTTGCCCGGCCGCGCCTGCTCGCCCCCGTCCGCCGCCCCGCCGTCCGGCGCGGCCCCCGGGGCGTCCTTCTTGGCGTCGAACTCGATGGTGAGATCCAGCGTGTTCTCGCCCGGCTTGAGCTCGACGTCGCGCTGCGCGGTCTTCATGTTCGCCGCCGGCAAGAGGGCGGCGACGTGCACCTTGCCCACGGGGACGCCGCCGATCTCGTAGCGCCCGTCCAGGCCAGTCACGTCCACCGTGGCGTAGCGCAGCACGAAGACGTCGGCGCCGAGCCAGGGCTTGCCCATCTGGTCGCGCAGCCAGTAGCGCCCCGGCTGGCGCACGTAGAGCTTGACCGGATCGCCGCGCGGCACGGCCACCAGGGCCGCGGCGGCGCGCGAGCCTTCGAGGTGGGGCACGTAGGAGCGCAGCGCATCGAGGTTCTGCACCTCGAGGTACTGGCCGAAGGTCAGCGCCACGGTGCGCGCGGAGAGCGCGCAGCCTCGGATGGTGAGCCGGCGCGCGGCCTCGCGCGGCGGCACGAAGCCGTCGTAGCCCGTCACGGCCACGAGCACGTCGGCGAGCGCGTGGTCCTGGCCGGTGCGGAAGAGCTTGCCGTGCGTGGCCGCGGCGGCGCTGCACTCGACCGGAATGGCACGCGGGTAGGGCGGCGGCTCGTCGCCGGTGACGCGCACGGTCCCCCGCATCGTGGCCGTGGGGCCGGAGTAGGGCGGTGTGCCGAGCGGATCGAGCGTGTGTACGACCTCGTCGCGCGGCACGCCGGCCGCCGGCAACTCGACGCCGGGCAGCAGCGCCACGGCCGAGGCCGAGGTCGTCGCGGTTGCCCCGGCGGCGCTTGCCGTGGCGGCGCTCGCATCGGCGCGCGCCGGCGACGCCGAGGACTGACAGCCCGCCAGGCCGAGCAGCAGCACGGCGGCAACCGAGCGCGTGGGCATGAGCAGAGACATGATGGCTTGCCGGCAGCGTGGCAAAACGCCTGGTGTTTTGCAACTGCTCCCCGATCCCGAAGGCTCGCAGACGGCTACCTCGTCGCCAGTGCCGCCTCGACCGCCGCCTGGAGCGACGTGGAAGGCCAGATCCCGAGCAGCAGCACGCCGGCCGCGGCGATCACCAGCGCTGTCGTGACGTAGCCCGAGCGCATGGGCACGGCGATGGGCGCGCCCGGCGCCGGCTCGCGCATGTACATCACCACCAGCACGCGCAGGTAGTAGTAGGCCGCGAGCACGGCGTTGAGCAAGAGCAGGATCGTGAGCACGTTCAGGCCCGCGCCGATGCCCGCCCGCACCAGGTACAGCTTGCCGAAGAAGCCCGCCGTGGGCGGGACGCCGGCGAGCGAGAGCAGGAAGAAGGCCAGGGCCAGGGCCGCGGCCGGGTGGCGCTTGGCAATACCCGCCAGATCCTCGTAGCTCACGGCCTCCTTGCCGCGGCTCCCGCACAGGATGAGCGCGCCGAAGGCGCCGGCCGTGGAGACGACGTAGGTGAGCAGGTAGAAGAGCACGCTCGCCTGGGCGTCGTTGCCTTGACCCAGCATGGCCACGACTCCCACCAGCGTGTAGCCGGCGTGGGCGATGCTGGAGTACGCGAGCATGCGTTTCACGGACTCCTGCCGCGTGGCGATGAAGTTCGCCACGGTCATGGTGAGCACGGCCAGGAAGGCCAGCACGGGCGGCCAGCCCGCGCCCCACGACATGGAGCCCTCGTCGCCGAAGCACGTCACCAGGATGCGCAGCATCATGGCGAAGGCCGCGCATTTTACCGCGACCGCCATGAAGGTCGTCGTGGGCGTGGGCGCGCCCTCGTAGGCGTCGGGCGTCCACATGTGGAAGGGGACGGCGCTGACCTTGAAGCACAGCCCGGCGAGCAGCAGCACCAGGGCGAGCACGGCGAGGCCGAGCTTCGTCCCCTGGAGGCCGCCCGACACGACCGCGCCGATGCCGGCGAGATCGGTGTGGCCGGTGGCGCCGTAGGCGAGGGCCATGCCGTAGAGCAGCAGCGCCGCGGCGAAGGCGCCGAGCAGGAAGTACTTCGTGGCCGCCTCGGTGGCGCGCAGCGATCCCCGGCGCATGGCGATCATCGAGTAGACGCCGAGCGACATGATCTCGAGCCCGAGGAACACGCTCAGAAGATCGCCGGCCGCGCCCAGCACCATCGCGCCCACGGTCGAGAAGATGAGCAGCGGGTAGAACTCCCCGCGGTCGAGCCCGTGCTCGGGCAGGTAGCCGCCGGCCAGGAGGGCCGCCAGGGAGCCACCCAGGCACAAGAGCAGCCAGAAGAACAGGCTGAAGCGATCCACGACCAGATAGGGCGCGAGCGCCGCGGCCCCGCCCAGCGCGGCCGGGCCGACCATCCACAGCGCCAGCGTGAGCACCGCGCCCGCGCCGAGGGTGACGAAGGAGCCGAGCGCCAGCTCCGAGCTCGGGCCCTCGCCCGCTCGCCGCTTGGCCAGCACCTCCGTCATCATCAGCATGAGGCCGCCCAGCGCCACTGCGAGCACCGGCGCCAGGGCCACGAAGACCGAGTCTTTCATAGCGTCCCCCCTTGCGCCGCCGGCACGCCGCCCGCCGCGGTTGGCTGCTCTGCGGCCGCCTCCTTCTTCGGTGTGCTCGGGGCGCCGCGCAGGAACGCCGGATCGAACGCGTCCTCGCTCAGGCGCTTGGCCGCGGTCGGGCTGGAGAAGAGCATGGCCTGGGTCGAGACCGTCTTCAACTGCGCGTGGATCATGTTGACCGAGTCCTTCATGCGGTCGAGCAGCAGCGACGGGAACCAGCCAATCACGAAGACCAGGGCCACGAGCGGGGCCAGGGCCAGGCCCTCGCGCGCCGTGAGATCGTTGAGCGTCTCGTTCTTCTTGTTGCCAAGGGGCCCGAAGAACATCTTCTGGACCACGCCCAGCATGTAGATGGCCGCGAGAATGACGCCGGTGGCGGCCACCACCGCCTGGATCCAGGCAAAAGTAGCGAGCCGCTGCGAGGCGTAGGTGCCGGCGATCACGAGGAACTCCCCGATGAAGCCATTGGTGCCGGGCACGCCGATCGAGCTCATGGTGATCACCACGAACACGGCGGCATAGACCGGCATGACCTTGGCGAGCCCACCGAGCTCGCTCGCGTCGCGCGTGTGGCGGCGGTCGTAGATGACGCCGACCAGCAGGAACAGCGCGCCGGTCGAGATGCCGTGGTTGACCATCTGCAGGACGGCGCCCTGCATGCCGCTCGGCGAGGCGCCGAAGAGGCCGAGCATGACGAAGCCCAGGTGGGCCACCGAGGAGTAGGCCACGAGCTTCTTCACGTCCTGCTGCTTCCAGGCGCACAGGGCGCCGTAGAGGATCCCGCCCATGATGGCCACGCCGGCGAGCGTTGCCGCAAGCGAGGTGGCCGGGCCGGGGAACAGCCCCATCGAGAAGCGCAGGTAGGCGTAGGTACCGAGCTTCAGGAGCAGCGCCGCCAGCACCACCGAGCCGCCCGTGGGTGCCTCGGTGTGGGCGTCGGGCAGCCAGGTGTGCAGCGGGAACATCGGCACCTTGATGAAGAAGGCCAGCGAGAAGGCCCAGAAGCACAGCGGCTGGGCCCATTGCGCCACGACCACCCGGCTGAGCTCCAGGTAGTCGAAGCTCCAGGCACCCGTGAGCTCGTGGTTGCACCACACCAGGTACAGGATGGCGCCGAGCATCAGCACCGAACCTACCATCGTGAAGAGGAAGAACTTCACGGCCGCGTAGATGCGGTCCTTGCCGCCCCAGATCCCGATGAGCAGGAACATCGGGATCAGCATCAGCTCCCAGAACACGTAGAACGCGAACAGATCGAGCGCCACGAAGGCGCCGATCATCGCGCCTTGCAGGATCAGGTACGAGGCGCACAGCTCCTTGATGCGCTCCCGGATCGAGCCGAACGACGCGAAGGCCGCGATGGGCGTGGTCAGCGTGGTCAGGACCACGAGCCACACGCTCACCCCGTCGACCGCCACGTGGTAGCGGATGCCGAGGCTCGGGATCCAGCTATGGATGTACTGGAAGTGCCAGCCGGCGGTCATCGGCACCGCGAGCAGCCACAGCGAGGCGGCGAAGCTCACGGCGAAGACGACGTAGGTGAAGCCCCGCAGCAGGGAGAGCATCTGGCGGGGCATGAACAGCACGGCGATGCCGCCCGCGAGCGGCAGGCCGACGAGCAGGTTCAAGAGCTGCGGCCACTCCTCGGGCTTGGCCGGCGGCCCGGCCGTCGCCTCGGCGGGGGCCGCGGGCCAGAGCCAGCGCCCCCCGGCCACGGCGAGGAAGGCCACCGCCGCCAGGCCCACCCGGTGCGAGGCCCGTGCCTGCCGCGGCAGCGCCGCGGCCACGATCGCGGCGACCAGGGCCGGCCACAGGGACAGGATGCTCTGCCAGGAGCTCATCGCGCACCTCCTGCCGGCGGGGCGCCGGGAACGCGCGGGATCTGGAAGGGAAGCCCGGGAGGCTGCTCTCCCGCGCCGGCCGCGTCCGACCCGGATGCGCCGGGGCGCTGCGGCCGCGTCACCGTGAGGCTCGCGCGCGTCACCTGCTCGAAGGCGTTACGCACCTCGAGCTGCACCGTCTTGCTCTCGCCGGGCTCGACCTGGACTACGTACTGCCGGCGGCCCGGGGCGAAAGGCACGCCGGCGTCGGTCGTGGGGGCGGCGTCGGCGCCCGCGTCGGCCCGGATCTCGGTCCAGCGGTAGGCGTAGCCGATGCCCGGAGAAGCCTCGATCAAGGCCCGGCCGCTTTCCCGCAGCGCGCTCTCGTCCACGGCGGCGGCGGCGTGCGGCTGGAGAAGGAACCAGCCTACGGCCACGGTGCCGACGACCATGCCCGCGGCGTAGACCTGCACCCGGCCCGTCTGGATGGCGCGCAAGAGCGTGCCCAGGAGCTGCGTTGCCGCCGCGGTCACCTTGGCGAGGACCCCGTCGACCACCCACTTGTCGAACTGGGCCGCAGTGTCGCCCAGCGCGTCGAGCAGCCCGATCACGGTGCGCTGGTAGAGCTCGTCGATGCGCCACTTGTCGCGCACGAGCCGGTACAGGCGCGGCACCGCCTCGGCCACGGCGCGCGCCGGCGCGCCGCCGCGCAGATAGTAGACGTACCCCGCACCGGCCAGGCCCACGGCGAAGGCGCCGATGCCGGCTAGCATCAGCAGCCCGAGCAGGTTGCCCTCCGGGGGCGGGCCCTGGACTAGGCCCAGCCCCTCCGGGGCGGGCGCGCGGGTGCGGGTGAACACCGGCTCCAGCACGTGGCTGAGCGGGGCCGTGTGAATCGGATGCGCATAGAGGAAGCCCGCAAAGAGCGCGCCCACGGCCAGGAGCACGAGCGGGAGGGTCATCACCCACGGCGACTCCGCCGGCATCGGGCCCGCGAGCCTCTCGCCCGCTTCGTGGTGCTCGTGGCCTTGACCCGCGGCGGCCTTCCAGCGCTTCACGACCTTCCAGCCGCGGAACTCGCCGTGGAAGGTCATGAAGTAGGAGCGGAACATGTAGAAAGCCGTGCCCACCGCGGCCAGGATCCCGAGCCAGAAGATGAGCGGACCGAACCAACCGGGCGGCGTCCAGACAAAGTCCTTCAGGGCCTCCTTCGCGGGCTTGATCCGGTTCCAGTACGTCTTGAACAGGATCTCGTCCTTCGACCAGAAGCCGGCCAGGCCCGGGCAGCCGGCGATGGCCAGACAGGAGATCAAGTACGTCCAGTGGGTGATGGGCTGGAAGTGCCGGAAGCCGCCCATCTGGCGCATGTCCTGCGCGCGGTCGTCGTCGTGGATGCGCTTGTGCATCGCATAGATGACCGAGCCGGCGCAGAGGAAGAGACAAGCCTTGAAGAAGGCGTGCGTGAAGACGTGGAAGAAGCCGGCGTCGAAGGCGCCGGCGCCCACGCCCACGAACATGAAGCCGAGCTGGCTCACCGTGGAGTAGGCGAGCACCTTCTTCAGATCGTTCTGTGCCAGGGCGATGCTCGCCGCGAACAGGGCCGTGGCCACGCCGACCACCACCACGACCGCCATCGCCGCCGGCGAGAGCGCAAAGACGAAGTGCAGCCGAGCCACGAGGTACACGCCCGCGGTGACCATGGTGGCGGCGTGGATCAGGGCCGAGACCGGAGTGGGGCCGGCCATCGCGTCCGGCAGCCAGACGTACAGGGGGATCTGCGCGCTCTTGCCCGCACAGCCCAGGAACAGGGCCAGGCCGATCACCGTGGCGACCAGGATCCGGTGCGGCTGGAGCAGCAGGAAGCCCTTGAGCCAGGCAAGCCACTCCGGGGTGAGCAGCCAGCTCACGGCGGAGACGTACCAGCTCGGGAGATGCTGGGGCTTCAAGCCGATGGGCCAGATCTGGAACGGCGTGAGCAGGCTGTCGGTAGCGGCCTGCAACCCCGAGAACTTGAGCGTCCCGGCGTGATACAGGAGCATGGCCATGGCCACGAGCAGGCCGAGATCACCGACGCGGTTGGTGATGAACGCCTTCTTGCCGGCGGCGGCCTTGGCCTCGTCGTGGAACCAGAAGCCGATGAGCAGGTAGGAGCACAGGCCCACGCCTTCCCAGCCGACGAAGAGCACCGCCAGGTTGTCGCCCAGGACGAGAACCAGCATCGAGAAGATGAACAGGTTCAGGTAGGCGAAGTAGCGGTGGTAGCCGGGGTCGTCGCCCATGTAGCCCACCGAGTAGAGGTGGATGACGAAGCCCACGCCCGTCACGACGAGCGTCATGGTGGCGCTCAGCCCGTCGGCGCTCAGGTCGACGTCGATGGGGATCGCCTGGTCCGTCCGGCCGGAA
>JACQWT010000561.1 GCA_016209145.1 Deltaproteobacteria bacterium
ACGGAGTGGGGAGCGGAGCGGGGTGGAGCTGGGACGGAGTGGGGAGCGGAGCGGGGTGGAGCTGGGACGGAGTGGGGAGCGGAGCGGGGTGGAGCTGGGACGGACTGGAACTGTGTAGCTGCGCCATGGCGTCCTCCTTTCACTCACAAAAAGGAGGACGCCATGGCGCTGCCCGGGTCTTGCCCCGAGAGAACCTGCCCCGAGCCCCCGAAGTGAGGCGACGCGAGAGGCGTGACAGCTCTGCTGGCACGCCTCTCGCCCGCCGGCCGAGCCCTTCAACAGAGCGCCACCACGTGAGCACCCAACCGCGTCAAGTTCCCGTCACCGGGGTCTGTACAAGAGTGTCAGCGATGTCTTGATCTACGCCCACCTTCGCCATGACCATGACCTTCACCCCGACCTTCACCATGACCTTGAACCATCACCATCTCCGTCGCCCCGCCCCATGACCTCCGCGACCGGTTGCTGACGGCGCTCGACGCCTTCGCCCATCTGCGCCACAACTCCTCGCACCGTCGTGCCCGAGCCAGAAGCCCCCGTCACGTCCCGCACCTCCCTGCTCGATCCGGCCTTCGTGCGCGAGCTCGAGGCGCTGCGCCGGCGCCTGGAGATCCGGGCGCGCTCGGGCCGCACGGGCGAGCACCTGGCCCGGCGCCGCGGCGGGGCAGCCGAGTTCTACGAGCACCGGCCCTACGCCCCCGGCGACGACCTGCGCCGGATCGACTGGGCGGCCTATGCGCGCTCGGGCGAGCCGGTGGTCAAGATCTTCCGCTCCGAGGAGGACGTGGTCGCACGGCTCGTGCTCGACGCCTCGGCCTCGCTCGACTTCGGCGAGCCCTCCAAGCTCGGTGTGGCCCGGCGTCTCGGCGCGGCCATCGGCTACATGACGCTTGCGAGCGCCGAGCGCGCGCAGCTCCTCGTGGCCGGCGCCGGCCTGCGCAGCGAGCACGCGCCGGCGCGCGGTCGCGGCGGCCTGCCCGCGCTCCTGCGCCACCTCGATGCGGTGCGTCCGGGCGGAGGCACGGATCTATCGCGCGCGATCGACGCCGTGGTGCGCCAGAGTGCCCGGCCGGGGATGCTGGTCGTGCTGAGCGACTTCTTCGATCCGGGCCCCGTCGTGGGCGCGCTTGCCCGGGCCGGTGCGGCCGGCCACGACATCGTCCTCGTGCAGATCCTGGCGCCCGAGGAGGTCGAGCCCGCGTGCCAGGGCGACTTCGCCCTGGAGGACGCCGAAACCGGCGCGATCGTGGAGCTTACGATGGATCCGGCGGCGATCGAAGCCTACGCGCTGCGCCTGGCCGGCCTGTGCGAGGAGCTGCGCGCGTTCGCGCGCAAGCACCGCGCTACCTACGTGCGCGTGCGCACCGACGAGCCGCTCGAGGAGGCCGTGCGCCGCATCGTCGCACGGAGTGTCGACTAGCATGGACCTCTCCTTCGAGCTGCTCGCCCCGCGCGGGCTCTGGCTGCTCGGCCTGCTCGTGCCGCTCGTGGCGCTCTACATCCTGAAGGTGCGCCGGTCGCGCTGGCGCGTCTCCTCGACCTGGCTCTGGCAGGAGGCGCGGCGCGATATCATGGCTCGCTCGCCCTTCAAGCGCCTCATCGTGCAGATCCCGCTCGTGCTGCAAGCGCTGGCCCTAGTTGCCCTGGCTTTGGCCTTGGCCGAGCCGGCGAGCCGCGGCCGCGTCCTCGGCGGCGACCACATCGCCCTCGTGATCGACACGAGCGCCTCGATGTCCGCCGTCGAGCGGGCCAGCGGCAAGAGCCGGATCGAGCTGGCGCGTCAGGCCGCTCTCGATCTCGTCTCGACGCTGCCGCCGGGCGCCGACGCCATGGTTCTGGAGGCCGGCCGCGACGCGCGCGTGGTGTTGCCCCCGGATCGGGACGCGCGGCGGCTGCGCGCCGCCATCAAGCGGATCGCGGCGCGCGACGTCGAGGGCGATCTCGGCGCGGCCATCGCGCTCGGGACGAGCCGACTGGGGCAGGCGGGCGGGCGGCGGCGCGTCGTCGTGGTCACGGACGGCAGCCTGGCGCGGCCTGCCCCACTCTCCGGCGCGGCCGTGCCGGTGGAGGTCGTGCGTGTGGGCGGCGAGCTCGCCAACACCGCCATCGTGCGCCTGGACGTGCGCGCGGGACAGGATCCGGCGTCCCGGGCCGAGCAGGTGCAGGCATTCCTGCTCGTCGGCAACTTCGGCCCGCGGCCGCGCGAGCTGTACGTCACGATGCGCCTGGCCGGCACGAGCGACGTGCTTGCCTCGCGCCGGGTGCTGGTCGCCGCGGGCGAGCGGCGGCCCGTGGTGCTGACCTTCAACCCGGCGCCTGGCGATTACGGCCAAGGGCTACAGTTCGACGTCTCGCCCCACGACGACATGCCGGTCGACGACGTGGCCTACGGCCGGGTGCCGGCCGGGCGCCGGCTCCCGGTCGTGCTCGCCGCCGCGGGCGAGCCATCGCCGTGGCTGCTGCGGGCGCTCGTCTCCGACGAGCAGGCCGAAGTGCGGGCCGGCTCGGTAGAGGAGTTGCTCGGCGCGCCGCGCGCCCTGCACGACGCTTTCGTGGTGGTCCAGGGCGCTTGCCCGGCCGCAGTGCCGGGCGGCGACCTGCTCGTGGTCAATCCCCCGCCGGGCCAGTGTTTCGGCGCCGTGGTCGGCGCGGTCATCGAGAGCCCGCTCTTGACCTCCTGGGACGCGACCGACGCCCGCTTGCGTTTCGTGTCGCTCGACGGCGTCTTCCTCTCCCAGGCCCGCCGGATTGAGCCGGAGAGCCGCGCGCAGGCGCTGATCCGCTCCTCCGCGGGCGCCATTGCCGCGGACATCTCCACGAGCGCCCGCGCCGCCACGCTGCTCGGCTTCGACGTGGGCGAGAGCAACTGGCCGCTCAAGGCATCCTTCGTCCTGTTCGTCCGTAACCTCCTGGAGCAGGCGCGCGCGCACCGCACGAGCGGGCCGGGCGGGGCGGCCCTGGCGGGCGAGCCGCTGCGCGCCAGCGTGCCGCCCGCGGTGCGCGAGGTGCAGCTCGAGGCGCCGGGCGGCGAGCGGGAGCTGGTGCCGGCGCACGGCGGCCTGGCCGTGGTGCCCGACCCCTGGCGCGCCGGCCTCTACCGCCTGAGCTGGACCGGGCAGAACGGGGGCACCTTCGTCGTTCCGGTCAACCTGGTTTCGGAGGCCGAGAGCGATCTCGCCCGCAAGCCGGCGAGCGAGGCGGGCCCCGGCTTCGATGTGGCCGCCCAGGCCCGCGCGCCCGTGGCGCACCGCGGCCGCGGCTGGCTCCTCGCCCTGCTGGCCCTCGGCCTTGTCGTGCTCGATGTCTGGTACCTGACACGCCGCGCGGCGCCGGTGCGCGTGGGTATCCCGCTGCGGCCCCGGCTGCCGGAGCGGAGGATGGGCTGATGCCCGGCAGGATCGCCGAGTACGCGCCGTTCGTCGCCCTGGCGGCGCTGCTCTTCGTGGCCCTGGGCCTCGTGCAGCACGCGGTGCGGCGCGCCGACATGCTCCGCCGGCCCGTGCTGCTCGCGGCCCTCGTGTTCGCCGTGCTGCCGCCGCTCTACGTCGTCCTGGTCTGGGGAGGGCTCCTTTCCGAGAGCTACGTGCGCTTCGAGCGGCCTTGGGCGAGCCTGCTCGGGCTGCCCGCCATGGCCTTCGTCGCCCTGCGCTTGGCCGCCCACCAGCGGCGCCAGAGCCGGACGCGCACCGCGCTCGCCGACTTGCTCGTGGCCGCGGCCGTGCTCGCGAGCGCGCTCGCGGCGAGCGGCCCCGAGCTCGGCCGGCCGCTCGACCGGCTTGCCGTCATCGCCGTCGTCGATCGCAGCCGGTCGATCGATCTCGTGCCGAGCGCCGAGGTGCGTCTCGCCCGCGAGCTACAGGCGGCCGAGCAGGGCATGCGACCGGGCGATCGCATCGGCACGGTGGTTTTCGGCGCGAGCGCCGCCGTGGAGGATCCGCCGCGGCCGCGCTCCACGCTGCCGGCGGCGCAGCGCGTCGCCATCGGCCGCGACGGCACGGACATCGGCGCGGCCATCCGCCGCGCCCTGGCCGAGGTGCCGGCCGACTCCGCCGCGCGCCTCGTGCTGCTCACGGACGGCGTGGCCACGCGCGGCGACGCCATGGCGGGCGCCGTCGCCGCCGCCGCGAGCGAGATCCCCGTGGACGTCGTGCCGCTGGAGCAGCGCGAGATCCTCGACGTGCGTGTTGTCTCCCTGCACATGACGCCGCGCGCCGCCGAGGGCGAGACGCTGGCCCTGCGCCTGGTCGTCTCGGCGCCCGCTCCTACCGAGCTGGAAATCCGCATCTCGCGCGACGGCCGCCTGGTGCGCCGGGTGCGGGCCGAGGTGGCGGCGGGTGAGGACGTGCTGCACCTGCGCGAGCCCGCCCTGAGCTCCGGCCTGCACCGCTACGACGTGGCTATCAGCGCGGCGCGCCGCGAGCTCGACGAGGCGCCGGAGGACAACGAGGCGAGCTGTTTCGTGCGCGTGCGCGGCCCGGCGCGCGCCCTCGTGCTCGACGGCGAGCCGGGCAAGACGGCGTTCATCGCCGCTGCCCTGGAGCAGGCGGGCTTCCGGATCGAGCAAGGGGCGACGAGCGCGGTGCCGCCCGACATCGGCGCCATGGCCGGTTATGACCTGATCGTCATGGGCGACATCGCCGCCGTGGATCTTGCGCCCGCCCAGATCGAGGCACTGGCGAGCTACGTGCGGGACTTGGGCGGCGGGCTGCTGCTCACCGCGGGCGATCGCAGCATGGGCCCGGGCGGCTACGCGCGCACGCCGGTGGAGGAGATCTCGCCCGTCTCCTTCGACCTCAAGCAGGAGCGCCGCCGCGCCAGCCTGGCCGAGGTCATCGGCATCGACTACTCGGGCTCGATGGCCGCCAACGCCGGCGGCCAGAGCAAGCTCGAGCTCGCCAACGAGGCGGCCGCGCGCTCGGCCGCGCTGCTCGGTCCCGGCGACCGGCTCGGCGTCGAGCACGTCGACGAGGCGGCGCGCTGGACCGTGCCGCTCGCGCCCGTGGCCGACCACGCTGCCATCGAGAGCGCCATCCGCGCGGTCTCGCCGGGCGGCGGAGGGATCTTCGTCGATCTGGCGCTGGAGCAGGCATATGCCGCCCTGGGCAAGATCCAGGTCAACCTGAAGCACGTGCTCCTGTTCGCCGACGGCTCGGACGCCGAGCGCCTGGGGCCGGACGTGCGCGCCATGGTCGACGGCGCCCAGCGCGGCCGGGGGATCACGACGAGCATCGTGGCCCTGGGGCAGGGCAGCGACGTGCCCGAGCTGGAGCACCTCTCGCGGCTGGGCGGCGGGCGCTTCTACATCGTCGAGGACGCCCAGCGCCTGCCCGCGGTGTTCGTCCAGGAAACCGTGCTCGCCTCGCGCTCGGCCATCGTCGAGAAACCCTTCCGCGTCGCGCGCGGCTCCTCCTCCGCGGTCACGGCCGGTGTCGACTTCGACGCCGCGCCGGCCCTGCAGGGCTACGTGGTCACCATCGCGAAGTCGCGCGCCAGCGTGCTCCTGACCGGTCCGGAGTCGGATCCCATCCTTGCCCTCTGGAGCGCCGGCGTCGGACGGGCCGCCGCGTTTGCCAGCGATCTGAAGGATCGCTGGGGCGGTGCCTGGACGCGCTGGCCGGGCGCGGCGCGGGCTCTGGCCCAGCTCGGCCGCGATCTGAGCCGCAGCGAGGACGATGGCCGCGTGCGGCTCGAGGCCGACGCCGCCGGTGCCGAGCTGCACTTGCGCGCGAGCGCCGTGGACGACGACGGCCGCACCGCGAGCTTCCGGCAGCTTCGCGTGCGCGTGAGCGGGCCGGACGGCTTCGCGCGCGAGGTGTCGCTCGAAGCGGCCGGTGCCGGCGCCTACGCCGCCAGCGTGGCGCTGAGCCGCCCCGGCGCCTATGTCGCGGTGGCGCGCGACGAGCTGAGCGGCAAGCCCGTGGCCACGACGGGCGCGGTGCTCGGCGCCGGCGAGGAGCTTCGGCCCACGGGCACGGACTACGCGCTGCTCGGTCGCATTGCCGAGTTGAGCGGCGGCAAGAGGCGAGAGGTGCTGGCGGGGATCTTCGCGGATCGCGGGGCGCGCCGCTTCGCCTACGAGGACATGACCGGCGCGCTCTTGCTAGCCGCCGCCTTCGGGCTGTTCTTGGCGGTGGCCGCTCGCCGGCTCGCCCTGCCCGAGCCTGTCGAGCGCTGGCTCGGCCGCGCTGCCGCCTGGCGCCCGCGGCGCCGCCGCCCGGTGAGGCCCGGCGTGGTAGCCGGGGAGCGCGCCGAGGCCAGCCTCGCCGCCTTGCTCGAGGGCAAGGAGCGCGCGCAGCGCGAGCGGGTGGCGGCGGGTCCGGCGGCCGAGGCGCAGCCGGAGCAGGCGCCGCCGGCGCCGCGTGAAGCGGCCCGGCCGGCGCCGGACCCGAGCGCGACCGCGGGGCCACCGCCCCCGCTGGTTGCGGCCCCGCCGCGCTGGGCGCGCGCCCCGGTGGCCCGCCGGCCGGCGGAGCCGGTCGAACCGCTCCGCTCCGAGCAGCAGGCCGGCGCCCCGCCGCCCTCGACGCGGCCGCTCACGGCGGCGGAGATCCTGCTGGCACGGCGCAAGGGGCGGCGGGGGTGACGGCGGCCGTCAGCGGAACAGATCGTCCCGCGCCGTCTGCTTCTCGTCGCCGAGGGCTCGGGCGAGCCGCCGGCGCACGTCGATGGCTTCCTCCGGCACGTCCGAGCAGATGGCGATGGCCAGCGGCGCCTGCGCGTACTGCGCGATCGCCAGGAGCGCATCCTCGCGCGCGCCGCACAGCTCCACCTCGTCCGAGAACCACTGCTTCTCGAAGCCGAGCTCCGCGGCCGCCTGGCAGGCCACGGCGAAAGCGTCCGGCTCGTGCGCCCCGCCGTCGTAGAGCGCGCTGTAGCGCAGGCGCGTCAGGCGCAGGGCCGCGAACGCCGCGCGATGGAGCAGCGTGACGAGCGAGTCGGCGTACAGGCCGCTGACCGCTGCGCCGTCCGTGAATACTACCCACGGCTCCTCATCCGGCACTGTGAGCAGAGCGATGTCGCCGGGCAACCGGCCGGTGGCGATGACCAGGCTCCCGGCCGGCCAGTGGTCGCACGGGGCGCTGCGGCGGTAGTGCTCGATGATAGCCGAGATGTCGCTCGTGCCCTCCATGGCGATGTTCAGGCCGCCGTCGCCGTGGCCCATCCGGGCGAGAAAGGCGCGGTAGTCGTCGGGCAGGGGAAGGGGGCTCAGCCGCGCGAGCTGCGCAATCTCGTCGTCCGTCGCGCCGCGGATGGTCTCGGCGAACCCCGGGTCGCAGGAGACGGCATATGCGAGGAAAGCATCGATGGCGGCGCTCATCGCTGCTCCTCGAGCCCCAGACCGGTCTCGCCCACGTGGTCCACTGCCTGACCACCTGCCGCGCCGGAGGTCACGAAACTGGACAGGCGCGCGTTGTCGTAGAGCACCACCTTCCCGCCCAGCACGCGCCCTGCCTGCCGGCTCAGGCAACTGTCGCAGGGGCCCATCTCCATCGATCCCGGGGACAGGGGATGGGGGTTGTCGGCGGCGGCTCCGCGCCAACGCACGGTCATGGCCTTGACGCGGGAGCCCTGCTTGGCCGCCTCGGTGTAGAGCTTGCCCTCGACGCAGTTCTGGGCCGTCGGCGGTCGCAGCCGCAGCTTGACCGCCGTGCGGTCCCAGAGCTGGGCGAACCGGCCGCCCGGGTAGGGCTCCGCCGCCCTGGCCGGCGCCGCGCTTACGTGGGGCCGGTTCAGCCCGCGCACGATGATGGTGTGCGCCTTGGCCACCGACTCGCTGCCGGAGGCGGCCACGACCACGTTGCCGTTCTGCAACTCGGCCACGCCCACTGCCCGGCAGTTGTCGGGGTGAAGCGCATTGCCCATGGGGTCGCCGCCGTACTGGGCTTCCCACTCCTGCTGCAGCCGCTCCAGGCGCTGCCGCCGCTCGGTCTTGGTCAGCCGGCGGCTGCCGTCTCTCTCCGGCACGTCCCGCAGCGAGGGCCGGGGCGGGCGCTCGGCCGGTGGCCGGCTCGTCACGGCCCGATACTGGTCGTTGGCCTTGTCGAGCAGGCCGGCCGCCTCGTCGGCCATGGCCCGGGTGTTGCGGTTGCCGCGCGGATACATCGGCACGCGGTTGTGGGCGATGCGGAAGCCGAGGATGGAGCCGAGCAGTCCGCCGCAGAAGCCCATCAGCTTCTGGCCCGCCGAGTCCTCGCCGAAGAGCATGCCGCCCATCCACTCGCCGAGCATGCCGCCGCTGATGCCGCCGACCAGGCCGCCCACGAGCCGGGCCGTGATGGCCCACAGGCCCATGCCCGCCAGGCGCATCAGTGTTCCCGGGCCGATGAGGCCCAAGACCAGCGTCGCCACCTGGAGCTGCCAGGGCACCTCGCCGCGTACCTTCTCGAAGGTGCTCTTGGGGCCGCCCACCACGACCGTGTCGCAGCCCTCCTTGATCTTGAAGCCGCAGCAGCCCTTGTCGTTCTGGCGCGCGGCCGGGTAGTAGCCGATGTAGACCGTCCGGGCGCCTTCGGCGATCTTCTCCTTGCCGTGCCAGCCGCAGGCCCCGAGATCGGCCTTGGCGCGGGCGGCGTAGCGCAGGCCTATGAGCACGCTCCGGCAGCCCTTGTCGATCTTGCCCACGTTCACGCCCGGCAGGAGCGAGCCGATGAGCTCGCCGATGGCGCTGCCGAGCGAGATGCCGGTGCAGATCGCGGCACCGATGAGCAGGGCCCCCACGCCGCCCGTGGCCACGCAGATGAACAGGCCCACCAGGATCCCGAGCAGAGCGCCGACGCCGAAAAGCGGCAGGGCCAGGGTGTGGGTGATTGCGTCCTTCTCGCGGGCTGCCAGCAGCATGCTCTAGCTCTCGCCTAGCGGAACTTGAAGCTCCGGAGCAGCCCCGTCACCTGCGCGCCGTGCTCCTCGCTGAGCTCGTTCATCGCCGTGGCAGTCATGATCAGCACCTTGGCTCCGCACGGCACGTAGGCCTGGCGCTGGTGCGTCACGCCGGCCTCGTTGCGCCAGCGAAACTCGGCCTCCAGGGCGACCTTGCCATCGATCGCGAGCTGCCGCTTCTCGATGAGCTCGAAGCCATCGAGGCTGCGTTCGACCTCGGCGAGCTGGCGGTCGGCGAGATCCAGCAGCTCTTCGCCCTCGCGCAGGCTCTCGCGGCTGACGACGAAGCTGAACCCGCCCGGGCCGGCGCGGTCGACCGAGTGGATGTTGATGGTGCTGTCCTCCCAGCTCTCCGGCACCTCGTAAGAGCCCTCGTCTACGTGAAATACCGGCATTGGTGTCACTCTCCCGTGCCGCCAACGGCGGGCCGGGACCGTAGCGCCGCCTTCGGCGGGAGGCCAGCGGCTACAAGAAGTTGCCGAGCACCACCCCGCACCAGCCCGGCGAGACGACGTCGCCCACTCTGTCTTCCCTCCGCGGTCCCGGCCATCTGCTACGCTACGGATCGATGGGTGATCCAGCGCTGCGCCGTGCCACCTACGAGGATGTGCTCGCGGCTCCGTCTCACCTCGTTGCCGAGATCGTGGGCGGCGAGCTGCGGCTGAGCCCGCGCCCGGCACTGCCGCACGCGGCTGCCGCGAGCGCGCTCGGGGAGGAGCTCGGCCCGGCCTTCAAGCGCGGGCGGGGCGGCCCAGGCGGCTGGATCCTGCTGGACGAGCCGGAGCTTCATCTGCGTGGCGACATCCTCGTGCCGGACCTCGCCGGCTGGCGGCGGGAGCGGCTGCCACGGCTTCCGCCGGAGCCGTACCTGGAGCTCGCCCCCGACTGGATCTGCGAGGTGCTGAGCGCCGCGCTTCAGGAGTACGGTGACATTTCAGGCGCGGCTCTCGGGGGGGAGAGGCCGAGAGGGGGGAGCGGAGCGCCCCCCTCTC
>JACQWT010000562.1 GCA_016209145.1 Deltaproteobacteria bacterium
GAGAGGGGCAGGGGTGTGGGTAACGATCCTGCCGGCGTCACGGATCCCGCAGTCTCGCGAGATCACGCCTCCCGACTTCCGGCCAAGAGCGCTTTTCCCCGACACACTCCTAGAGCGAGGGCGGCCGTGACGAGGCAGGCCGCCGGCGAATTGCGGCGTTGAACAAGCCCGAAGCGGCGGGGCGCGCGACGGTGGCCGGCTGCGCAGCGCTCGGGTGTTGGTGGCGGCAGCGCCGAGCTACTCGGGCACGGTGGTTGCTATTGGGGGTTTCGGCGGGGCGGGACGACGCGGCGTGCGGCACCGTGACGCTGTGCGGGGGTGGTCGGCTGGGGCTGAGAGCTCAGGACGTAGCTGGGGGGTGGTCGAAGGCAGCCAGCGTGGGGCGGCTGACCGGCTGGCAGCTGCGGCGCTGCGTGTCACAGCGGGAACAGGGCAAGCGGGGGCCTGGCGGCGCCAGACAGTGGGGGCAGCCGCGCTGACGGCCATCGGTCTGCAGGGCGTGGCGCGATTCATGCGGCCCACCTGTGCGGAGGAGCGCGGGGCAGGGAGCTGCGCAAGCGCACGTGCAGCAAGGGCCCGAGGCACTTGGGACAGAGCCTGACGTCGCGACCGGTCAGCTCGCGCAGTCGTTGCTGCCAACTTGCGGCAACACTACGCCGCTGGCCATCGGTCGAGCCGCTGGCCGGCAGCGCCGGCAGCAGGCTGCGGGCCAGGGCCAGCGCTCCGGCCGGGCGAGCAGCCGTGGCCGAGTACAGGCCGTAGTGGCGGATCTTGCGCAAGCCGTCCGGCAGCACGTGCTGCACGAAACGGCGCAGGAACTCGACCGGCGAGAGCGTGGCCGTGTCGTGGTGCCGGGTACGGAACGTGACACTGCGGTCGGTGACATCGAGCAGTCGGCTATTGGCGATGGCCACGCGGTGGGTGTAGCGGCCGAGGTAGGCGAGCACGTGGCTGACCTCGCGCAGGGGCCGCTTGGCGTACACGAGCCAGCTCGTGGCCGCGAGCCGGCTCATGAGCCGCTCGAAGCCTTCGGGGTCAGCCAACGCCTCGAAGCCGTCGAAGCTGCCGGCGCGCTGCAGTGTGCGCAGCGCGGCCATCATCTTGCCGCGCAGCAGCGCGCCCATCATCCGCACCGGCATCAGGTACTTGTCGCTGCACGCATTCCAGCGCGAGCCGTCCGTGGCCAGGCCGCCGGCGGTCACGATGGCGTGCACGTGGGGATGAAGCCGCAGCTCGCGGCTCCAAGTGTGCAGCACCAGCGTGACGGCGAGCCGCGCCTTGAGGCGCGTGGTGCCCAGCTCGAGCAGCGTCTCGCTGGCCGCGGCGAACAGCGCGCCGTAGATCTCGGCAGGCCGGTAGCGGGCCAGCGAGCGCAGCTCGCTGGGCAAGGTGAAGACGACATGAAAGTGGGGCACGGGCAGTAGCCGCGCGGCACGCGCAGCGATCCAGCGCTCCTGCGCGAGCGCCTGACACTTGGGGCAGTGCCGGTTGCGGCAGGAGTTGAAGGCGGGCCAGAGCAGCTCGCAGCGGCGGCACAGGTCAATGTGACCACCAAGTGCGGCGGTGCGGCACAACCCGATGGCCGACAGCACCCGGCGTTGAGCCACGCTCAGGCGCTGCTGGGCCGCGAGCGCGGCGCGATGCCGCCGCACGATGTCGCCGATGTCGAACCGTGGCCGCCCGGCGGGTGCCGGGGCGCAGCACACTTCTCGCCTAGGAGTGTGTCGGAGAAAGCGTGCTCGAAATGGTCCAAGTTATCGAAATCGCTCACTTTACTCTGACGCTGGAACCGAACAATTCCGCGCACTTAGTTTTTTCTCCGAAAGACTCCTAGGCGCAGGCCGGCAACTGCTCGAGCGGGCTGCTGGTCTTCGCGATGAGTGCGGTCGAGACGCGTGCGTAGCGCGTCGTCGACTGGATGCTCGCGTGCCCGAGCAGCACCTGGATGACGCGCAACTCGGTGCCCGCGTCGAGCAGGTGCGTGGCGAAGCTGTGGCGCAGCACGTGCGGCGTGACGTACTTCTCGACGCCGCCCTCCTGGGCGGCGCGCTTGAGCGCCAGGCGCGCCGCGTCCGGACGAACAATTCGTTGTCGGACGTGACGAGGAAGATATAGGTGATGCCCGCGTCCACGCAGTCGGTCACGACGACGTCCGGGGAGACGTCCGGGCCGGCGTCCGGCGGGGAGTCCTGCGGAGCGTCATCCGGCTCCGGCGCATCGAGCGCCGCGTCCGGCTCCGGCGTGTCGGGCGCGGCGTCCGGCCCGGCGACGGGGAGGGCGCGGCCCACCCTGAGCTCAGAGCGGCCGCAGGCCGCGAGCCCGCCGGCGGGCAGCACCAGCCCCACCACCGCACCCGCGAGCAGCAACGGCAAACGGCGCGGCGACTTCCCCCGTCGGGCCGGCGGGCCGACACAGGCGCCAAGTCGGTGGCAAGTCATGACGGCCCAACGATAGCATGCGGCTCCTCGCGCGCTCGTGGGAAGGGAATCCAACGCCGATCGCCACCAGTGGCAACCGTCGCTTGACGCCGTAGTATCGGTTCTTCGTCTACGGCTTGTGGAGCATCGCTTGATTTGGGACTAGCAGCGCCTACGCCCGGGACGCCATCAGCCTGTCCGCGACCCGCTCCTCCAACTCGTCTTGCCCCATGCCCAGGGCGTCGGCCACGGCCTCGAGGTAGCGCTGCTCGACTGGCACGACCTTGCCGTCCACGACCGCCGCCTCGATGAGCAGGGCCATGGCCTCCTTGCGTACCGCCGGCGGGAGCTGGCGCATCGTCCGGGCAGCCTCCCCGGCGTCCAGCACCGGGGCGAGCACTACCTCGTCGCCCCGCGGCAGCCCCGTCTTGTCGAGCAGCCGCACGAGCAGGGCGTTCTCGGCCTCGTGCAGCTCGCCGTCGACGGCAATGATGCCCGCGACAAGCTCGCAGATCTTCCGCCCGGTAGCCTGGTCCACGTTCCGCCTCCCGGACGGAAGTCTACGCCAGCTTGCGCCGGAACACACGCGGCTTGCCCGAGCTACCCGAGCTTGCGTCGCAACAGCTCGGCCGCGCCGCGCGGGTCGGCGCGGCCCCGCGTGGCCCGCACCAGCTCGCCCACGAGGAAGCCGAGCACCCCGGTCTTCCCGGCGCGGTAGCGGGCGACCGGCTCCGGGTGGCCGGCGATGACCTGCTCCGCCACGAGGTCGAGCTCCTGCGCGCGCGCGAGCCCCCCGCCGCCGTCGCGGACCTCACTCCTGCGCTTCGCGCTCGCCGCCGGCGCGGCCTTCGGCGGGCGCGCTTTCGCGGCGCCGGAATGCTCCGGGGCGCGCGCCTCGGCCGGCGGCGCTGCCGGCTCGTCCGCCGGCCGCTGCTGCTGTGCGGCGCGCGCGACGAGCTTGGCCCACGAGTCGCGCAGCGTCACGGTGCGATTGAAGACCGGGACGCCTGGAGCCGAGTCGCGGAGATCGACGGCGAAGTAGCCCTGCCGCTCGAACTGGTACGTGCCGGGCCCGGCCCCGGCCAGGCTCGGCTCGGCCTGGGCCCGCAGCACCTCGAGCGAGCGCGGGTTGACGTCGAGCTTGTAGTCGCCGCCCTGTCCCGGCACCTCGGTCGTGAAAAGCCGGTCGTAGAGGCGAACCTCCACCTGCGCGGCGTGCTCGGCCGACACCCAGTGCAGCGTGCCCGGCACGCGCCGGCGCGCGCCCTTGCTGTCCGGATCGTAGACGCACCGGATCTCCTCCACCTCGCCCGACCGCTCGTCCTTGGTGAAGCCCGTGCACTTGACGACGTATCCGTGGCGCAGCCGCACCTCGCGCCCGGGCGCCAGGCGGAAGTACTTCTCGGGCGGGTGCTCGCAGAAGTCGTCCCGCTCGATGTAGAGCACCCGCGCGAACGGCACCGGGCGTGAGCCTGCCGGGCCGAGCTTGGCCGCTTCCCGCGTACCCGCCGGGTCGGCCTCGGGCTCGGTCCCGGAGGGGAAATAGGGGGCGTCGATCGTCTCGACCCGGCCCTCGGGCCAGTTCTCGACAACGAGCCGCAGCGGTCGCAGCACGCACATCACGCGGGGCGCGCGGCGGTTGAGGTCGTCGCGCACGCAGAACTCCAGCTTCCCGAGGTCGACGAGGCTGTTCGTCTTGGCCACGCCGATGAGCTCGCAGAAGCGCCGGATCGCCTCCGGCGTGTACCCGCGCCGGCGCATCCCCGCGATCGTGGGCATGCGCGGATCGTCCCAGCCCGAAACCACGCGCGTCTCCACGAGCTCGGCGAGCTTGCGCTTGCTCATCAGCGTGTAGCTGAGCTCGAGCCGCGCGAACTCGATCTGCTGCGGATGGCACGGCGCCCGGGCGCGATCGAGCACCCAGTCGTACAGCTCCCGGTTGTTCTCGAACTCCAGCGTGCAGATCGAGTGCGTGATCCCCTCGATGGCGTCCGAAAGGCAGTGGGTGAAGTCGTAGAGGGGATAGATGCACCAGCGCTCGCCTTGGCGGTAGTGCGCCGCGTGACGGATCCGATAGAGCAGCGGATCGCGCATCTTCATGTTGGCCGCGGCCATGTCGATCTTGGCGCGCAGCACGCAGGCCCCGTCGCGCAGCTCGCCCGCGCGCATGCGGCGGAACAGATCGAGGCTCTCCTGCACGGGGCGATCCCGAAACGGGCTCGGCCGGCCGGGCGCGGTGACGGTGCCGCGGTACTCGCGGATCTGGTCCTCGGCGAGCTCGCAGACGTATGCCTCGCCCGCCTCGATGAGCCGCACCGCGAACTGGTAGAGAAGCTCGAAGTAGTCGGAGGCGAAGAAGAGGCGCTCGCCCCAATCGAAGCCGAGCCAGCGCACGTCTCGCTGGATGGCATCGACGTACTCGCTGTCCTCGGTCGTGGGGTTGGTGTCGTCGAAGCGCAGGTGGCAGACGCCGCCGTAGCTCTGGGCGAGGCCGAAGTTGAGGCAGATGCTCTTGGCGTGGCCGATGTGCAGGTATCCGTTGGGCTCGGGCGGGAAGCGCGTCGCCACGCGGCCGCCGTGCATGCCCGTGCGCCGATCCTCCTCGATGATCTCGCGGATGAAGTTGCCGGGCGCCGCCGGCTCTGCGGCCGGCGCGGCTGGCTCCGGCCCGGTCATGGCGTCCGTCCCTCCGGCAGGCGCACGCCGAGCAACTCGGCCCCCAGGATCTTCACGGCTGCGGCGACGAGCGGGTGCTCGGCCACGGCGCGCTCGGCCGCCTGGCGGCGGGCTTGCTGCTCGGCCGCGTTGCAGGCGGCCACGGTCGGCACGCCGCGGTGCGCGCCGCTGTGATCGAGCTCGATCCGCGTGGGCACACCAAGATGCGCATCGGCTTCCGCGGCGAGCAGCGCCAGGGCCTCGGCTCGGGCCGCCTGGCTGGCGAGGAACGTCCCCGGCTCGTAGCCAAGCACGATGCGACCCGGGACGATCTCGAGCGGAGCGGCGTGCTCGTAGACGGAGGCCGTGGCGGCGTGCCGGGCGGCCACCCGCGTGAGGATGGCCCGCCACTCGGCCAGCGCCGGCGCCGCGAGCACGCTCGCGCCAGCCGCGGCCGGCGGTGCCGAGAACGCCGCGGGCGCCGGCTGGTCCGCCGGCCGCGCCCGC
>JACQWT010000510.1 GCA_016209145.1 Deltaproteobacteria bacterium
AGCATCGCGCGCGACGAGCCCCGAGTAGCGCAGCGCCACTCGCCCACGCGCCGCGCGCAGCGAGACATCCCGGCCGCCGGTTGCGAGCACCGGCGTGAAGCCGCCGCCCACGCCGAGCTCGATGACCACCTCGCCGCCCTCACCCGGCGGCCGCTCGGCCATCGTGAACCCCTGCTCCAACCCGCGCGGCGTGTCGACGTACCACTGCTCCGCGCCGCCAGCGTGCCGGTAGCTCGCTCGCCCCGCCTCGACCACAGGACTGCCTTCGACCGCCGGAGCGGGGCCGACGGCGCCGAGCCGGCCGAGCCCGGTCCACCGTAGCTCCAGCGTCCAGCCTGCCGGCTGCGCGCCGGGGGCCAGCCGGAGAGCGCCATCGGCCAGCTCGACGTGCAGCCGGTCGCGTTGACTGGTGGCCAGGGCACGCGCCCCGCCGGAGGCGAGCACGAACCCCGGGGCCTGGGCGCCCATGTCCTGCGCCGCAGCCGGCACCCGCGCCGCGTCAAGCCGCTGCCGGGGGGAGCCTTGGCCGGCCGTATCCGCCAACGTGGGCTCCGGTGCGGGGCGAGCGGCCGCTGCGGCGCCCCCCCACGTCCAGCAGCTCGCCCGCCGCGCCCGGGCCGCACGCCGCCAGGGCGAGCAACGCGAGAGCGAACAGCGACCGGGCGCCCACGGCACCGACGAGCCTGGGCTCCGGCCCGCCAGGCATCCGCCCCGCCTCCGGCCCTCCGTTCCCGCTTCTGTGATCCATGGGCTCCTCCGATCCGAAGAAGGCTGCAAGGCCCGTGCCGCCCCGATCATGCCGGTTGCTGCCAGCCAGCGTAGCACAATCGCGAGACCACGCCGCAGGCTGGCCACTCCCGGCCCGGGCTGTCACATGGGACACCTGGCGCACTGTCCCATGTGACAGCTCCACATTGGGGATCAGAACTGCGCCAGCGCCCGCCGCGCGTCCTCGGCCACCATCGTGTGTCCCTGCTGCTCGGCCAGGGCCAGCACTTGCTCGAATTGCGCGCGGGCCTGGTCGGCCGCCCCCGTGCGGCGCGTGATGCAGGCCAAGAGATAGCGCCCCTCGAGCACGTCCCAGAGGTAGCCGTGGCCGTCGGCCGAGCGGATGAGGGCGCGCAGCCGCTCCTCCGCCCCTTCCACGTCGCGCAGGCTGTCGAGCCAGCACAAGTGCATCTGGTTGAGCGCGCTCAGGCGCTCGTGGCCGATCTGCCGCGTGATGTCGAGCGACTGCCGGAAGGCGGCGTAGGCGCGCGGGTAGTCGCCGAGCCGAGAAGTCGCGTCCGCCAGGTTGTGCCAGCCCACCGCCATCTCGACGCGCAGGCCCGCGGTGCGCGCGACGTCGACGAGCTCGGCGGCCTGCCGGGCCACCGCCTCGTAGTCGTGCGAGTTGAAGTGAATAAGCAGCCGGTTCTTGTGGCGCGCGGCGGCTTGGGCCGCGTCGGCCGGCGGAGCGATGGCATCCGCGCGATCGGCCAGCGCCAGGGCCTCGGCGCAGCGCCCCGTGAACGAGCGCGCCATGGAGACGGCCAAGAGCGAGTCCGCCCGGTCGAGCGGGCCGAGCCCTTCGAGCCGGTCGGCGGCGGCAGCGGCGCGTACGAAGTTGCCCTGGCGCACGCACAGCTCGGTTTCGGTCACGAGCGCTTCGCGCAACAGCTCCGCGTCCTCGGCCGCCTGGGTTGCCGCCTGCTCGAGCGCCTCGTACGCCTGCTCGAAGCGGTTGACCGAGCCCACGGCCCGCGCCGCGTCGAGCAGCGCGCGCGCCCGCTCGGCGGCGCTGCCCCGCCGCTCGATCTCGCGCAGCACCGGGCCGAGCGCTTCCGGCAGCCCGGGCGCGGCGCGCACCCGCCACACCGTGTCGGCGAGCGTGTGGACCCGTGCGCCCAGCTCGTCCACGCCGGTCTCGCCGGGGTCGCAAAGCTCGAGAGCGCGGAGCATGCCCGGGATCGCCGACTCGAGCTGCCCGCGACCGAGCTTCTCCGCCGCGCTGCGCCAGTAGTGCTCGACCGCCCGTGCGCGTTGTCCCGCCTGGTGCAGGTGCTGCGCCACGCGTGCCGCCGTCTCGCCCGGCGTGGGAAGCGCGGCCCCGAGGTAGGCCTGCGCGGCGGCGGCGTGGAGCTGCTGGCGGCCCGCTGCCGAGACGCCGTCGAGCACGATCTCGCCGTACAGGGGCGAGGCGAAACGAACCTGCGCCGGCCCGGCGCGATCACACAGGCCGGCACGGCCGAGCTCCTCGATGCACCGGTCCAAGCTCTGCACCGGCCGGCCCAGGGTCGCCGCCAGAAGCGGAATGCTCGCCGGCTCGCCCAGGACGGCCAGCCCGCGCAGCAGCATCCGCTGCTCCTCGGTGAGGCGGCCAACGCGGCCGGCGATCAGGGCGCGCAGAGTGCGCGGGGCCGCCGCCTGGGCCTCCTTGTGCAGATCCGCGCCGACGCTGACCACGCCACCTAGCACGCTGACGGCGCCGGACTCGCACAGCTCGCGCACCAGCTCCTCCACGAACAGCGGGTTGCCTCCCCCCAGGCTGCGCACGTAGTCGCCGAGCTCGGCGGGGACCGAGCGGGCGCCGAGCTGCTGCTCGATCAGCCGACAGGTCTCGGGCTCGGGAAGCTCCCCGAGCTCGATCACTTGCAGGCTCCGGTGCTCTGCCACCACGGCGGGGATCTCACCGCGCAGCGCGAGGAGGAATACCGCCCGCAGGCCCCGGCGCGGGTCCATGATCCGCATCAGGGCTTCGGTCGTGCGCGCATCGAGGGCCTGCGCATCGTCCCAGGCGAAGCAGTGCAGGTGATCCTCGCACAGGCTCCAGACCATGCGCTCGAAGCCGGCCGCGAGCACCGCCTGTGTCTGCGGAGCGCGCGTGCGCAGCGGCGCACCGAGCAGGGCGAGCACCGCCTCGGCCTGCTCGTCCTGCAAGCCCAGCGCCCTGAGGCGCGGGCCGACCTCGAGGATGCGCTCCGGGTCGTCGTCCTCCTGCGTGCCGCACAGCACGTGGAGCATGGCGCGCAGGCCGCTCCAGGGCATCCCCGCCCCGCCGGGTGGACAGCTCACCGCGTAGAACGCGACGTTGAAGTTGCCGCGCCGCAGGCGCCGCCGCGCCTCGACGAGCAGGCGCGTCTTGCCCACGCCCGTCGGGCCGGACAGGACGATGGTTTGCGGCTTCTGGCGGGTGGCCGCGGCGAGCAAGGCGCCCAGGGCTTTGAGCTCCGCGTGCCGGCCGACGAAGCGGCTCTGGCGGTCGTGGACGGCGCGGGCCTCGCGCACCAGGAGGGCGCCCTCGGTCAGCACGGCCTCGGGCACGCCGCCCAGCGGCTCGGTGGCGAACGAGCGGCGCACGAGCCTGCCCGTCTGCTGCGAGACGGCGACCTCCCCGCGCGTGGCGCGCGCCAGGGCCTGGGCTGTCGCCAGGAGCGAGGCGAGGCGCTCGTCGCCGGCGGGCCTGCCGTCCTCGTCGATGAACAGCGGTCCGCTGTGCACGCCGGCCGAGGGCACGGCGCCCCCGCGCCGCTCGCGCACCAGCAGCTTGGCGGCCCGCACCGCCACTTCGGCGTCGCGGCCGTCGGCGTCGCCTAGGCCGAAGATGGCCACCACCTGCGCCAGGGCGCCATCGGGCGCGCGGGTCTGCTCGTGGACCACGCCGCCGTGGCGGCCGATCACTTGCGCGATCTTCTGCTCCAGGGCCTCTTCCGGCGGCCCGCCGCCGCGCTGCACCTCTCCCAGCGACAGGACGAGCACGCTCACCTCGCGCCGCTCGCCGTCCACGGCGCGCGGCGCGCTCTCGCGGGCGGGCGGCGGGAGCGAGGAATGGGGGATCTCGACCGGTGTCTGCTCGGCGGCGGCCGCGGGCTGCTCCAGCGCGCCGGCCTCGAGCTCCTGGGCCTCGGGGCCCGCCCGCAGGGGCGCGAGCAGCTCGCGCAGCTCGGCGGCGCCGAAGCGGTCGCCGGAGGCATAGCCGTATGCGAGCAGCAGCTCGCACAGCTCGCCGGCGCTCGCGGGACGCAGGTCGGGCGAGGCCCCGAGCAGGCGGTCGACGATCGCGCCAAGCTGCTCCGGGACCTCCGGCCGCACCAGCCCGATCGGGGGATACTCGCCCGAGCCTATCCGCCGCACGGTCTCGGTGCTGGTGGGCGCGGCGAAGGGATTGGCTCCCGTCACGATCTCATAGAGCACGATGCCGAGCGAGAACAGGTCGCTGCGGGCGTCCGTGGGCTCGGTGCGGATCTGCTCGGGGCAAAGGTAGGCGATCTTGCCGCTCGCCCGTCCCGCCTCCAGCTCGCTCGGCCGCTCCTCGGCTTCGATGCTGTCGCGAGCCTTGGCGATGCCGAAGTCGGTGACCTTCACGTCGCCCTCCCAGGAGAGCAGGATGTTCTGCGGCGAGACGTCGCGATGCACGATGCCCAGGGCCCGGCCCTGCTCGTCCTGGCGCCGGTGCGCGTGGTCGAGCGCCTTGGCCACCTCGGCGCCGAGATACACCGCCATGCCGACCGGCAGCCGCCTCTTCGAGCGGCGGTAGTGGCGCAGCAGGGTAGCCAGATCCAGCCCGGCCACGTACTCCATGGCGATGAAGTAGCTCGGCGCACGGGCCGGCTCGCCCTCGATACGGCCGAGATCGAAGACCTGCACGATGTTCGCGTGCGACAGCCGCACCGCGAGCTTGGCCTCGCGGATGAACATCTCCACGAACTTCTGGTGTCGCGCGAGCTCCGGCACGATGCGCTTTATGACCAGCGCCTTCTCGAAGCCCTCGACGCCGAAGCTCTTGGCCTTGAAGACCTCGGCCATGCCGCCGCGGCCGATCCGCTCCAGCAGTCGGTAGCGGCCGAAGGCTTGCCCCGCCGCTTCGGTTTCCGGTTGGGCCATGGCTTGCCCGCTCACTCCGCCTGCGGTTGGCTCTGCTCCTGCTGCCCGTACATCGCCTCGGCGACGGAAAAGGCGGCGGCCTCGAGCTGGCTGTACGCCCGCCGGATCTCGTCGAAGTCCGCCCCGGCATCGAGCAGACCCTTGAGCTCCGCGCAGTCGGCCTTGATGCTCTCGATGAGCGCCGGCTCGATCAGGTCGGCGTAGCCGGTCAGGGCCTGCTCGGTGGTGTACAGGAGCGTCTCGGCCTGGTTGCGCAGCTCGGCGAGCTCGCTGCGCCGGGCATCGCTCTCCTTCTGGGCCGAGGCCTCGGCCAGGATGCGCTCGATGTCCGCTTCGCCTAGGCCGCTGTGGGCAGTGACCCGGATCTCCCGGGAGCGCTTCGTGCCGAGATCCTCGGCGCGGACGTTGACGATGCAGTTGGCATCGATGCTGAAAGTGACCTGGATCTTGGGCACGCCGCGCGGGGCAGGCGGGATGCCGGACAGCTCGAAGCGTCCCAGGCTGCGGTTGTCGTCCGCCATGGTGCGCTCCCCTTGCAGCACGTGCACCGGCACGAAGCCCTGGCCGTCGACGCTCGTCGTGAAGATCTCGGATGCCTCCGTCGGGATGGTGGTGTTGCGCGCGATGAGCGGCGTCATGACTCCGCCCCCCGTCTCGACGCCGAGCGACAGGGGAGTGACATCGAGCAAGAGCAGATCGCTGACCTCGCCGCGTAGCGCCGCGGCCTGGATCGTGGCCCCCACGGCCACGACCTCGTCGGGGTTGACCTCCTTGCTCGCCTCCCGGCCGAAGAACTCCTCGGCCGCGGCCTGCACCGCCGGCATGCGCGTCATGCCGCCGACGAGCAGCACGCTGTCGACCTGCGCCTTGGACAGGGCCGCGTCCTGCAGAGCGCGCTCGCAGCACTGGAGCGTGCGCTGGACGAGGGGGCGGCAGAGCAGTTCCAGCTCGCTGCGTTTGAGAGAACGCGCCAGGTGCAGCGGGCTCTTGTCCTTGTCCACGGCGACGAAGGGGAGGTTCACCTCGGTCTCGAGCGAGCTCGACAGCTCCTGCTTGGCCTTCTCGGCCGCCTCGCGCAGCCGCTGCAGGGCCATCTTGTCCCTTCGCAGATCCGTGCCGTGCGCGGCCACGAACTCCTGCGCGAGCTTGTCGACCAGGAGCACGTCGAAGTCCTCGCCCCCCAGGTGGGTGTAGCCGTTGGTGCGCTTGACGCTGAAGACGCCGTCCTCGATGCGCAGCACCGAGATGTCGAAGGTGCCGCCGCCCAGGTCGTAGACCGCCACCGTCTGGCCGCCGGTCGAGCCGAGGCCGTAGGCGAGGGCGGCGGCCGTGGGCTCGTTGATGATGCGCAGCACCTCCAGGCCGGCGATGCGGCCCGCGTCCTTGGTGGCCTGGCGCTGGGCATCGTCGAAGTAGGCCGGCACCGTGATTACCGCCTCGGAGACCGGCTCGCCCAGGAAGGTCTCGGCGATCTTCTTCATGTGGGCGAGCACCATGGCGCTCACCTGCGGCGGCGACATCTTCTGCCCCCGTAGCTCGACCCAGGCGTCGCCGTTGTCGGCCTTGACGATCTTGTAGGCCATCGTCTCGGGCCTCACCTCCGGATCGTCGAACTTGCGGCCCATCAGCCTCTTCGCGGCGAAGACGGTGCCGGCCGGATTGGCAGCCGCCTGGCGGCGCGCGGCCTGGCCCACCAGCCGCTCGCCGCTGGTGGCCAGGGCTACCACGGACGGAGTCGTCCGGGCCCCCTCCTCGTTGGGGATGACGCGCACGGCCGAGGCCCGCGCGGCTCCCGGTGGTCCCTCGATCACCGCCACGCAGGAGTTGGTGGTGCCGAGATCGATGCCGATGACCTTGTTCGCCACGTCGCTTTCCTCCCCGCGCCCGAGGACCCGCCGCTAGGCAGTCTCCTGGCCGCATCCGCCGGCGGCGGTCTCCGCCCCCTGCTCGTCGCCTGCCCCCGCCGCCGCGGGCGGCTCGGGTGCAGGTGCGTCGGGGGCCATCTCGGCCGGCGGGCCCTTCGAGACCACCACCAAGGCGGGCCGGAGCAGCTCGCCGTCAAGCCGATAGCCGCCCACGGCCTCCACGACGACCGTGCCGGCGGGATGCTCGGCCGACTCGATCTGCTGGATGGACTCGTGCAAGGTCGGGTCGAAGGGCTGCCCCTCGGTTCGGATGCGTTCGACGCCGAGCCGGCCGAGCGCGGCGACGAACTGCTCGCGCACCAGGCGCACGCCGGTGGCGAGCGAATCGAGATCCGCGGCCGTGCCGACGTGGGCCGCGGCGCGCTCCAGGTTGTCCAGAACGGGCAGCAGCTCACGCAGCACGTGCTGCTGCCCGCGCCGGCGCGCCAGCTCGATCTCGCGCGCCGAACGCCTGCGGTAGTTCTCGAAGTCGGCGGCGACGCGCAGGAGCTGGTTCTTGGTCTTGTCCAGCGCCTGCTGGGCCTCGGCAAGCCGCTGCTCCGGCGAGGGCGGCGCCGGCTCGGGCGCCGGCT
>JACQWT010000511.1 GCA_016209145.1 Deltaproteobacteria bacterium
CACAACTACGTGCGCACGAAGAACAAGCGGACGACGACGCAGAAGTTCGAGATCAAGAAGTACTGTCCGGCTTGCCGCGCCCACCACGAGCACAAAGAGACGAAGATCTCGAAGGGCTGAACCGATGTTCCGTGGCCGCTGCGGCGCGGTTGCGGCTGCCAGGGCCGAGTGCTAGAAACGTGGTTCGATCGCGTGCGAGCGCGGGCGTAGGGCCCGCGGCTCGCCGGGGTGCTGGGGAGCGCCGGCCCCGCAGCGCGAGGAACCATGATCTTCGACTGGCTCCACGGCCTGTTCTCGAACGATCTCGCCATCGATCTCGGCACGGCGACGACGCTTATCTACGTCAAGGGCAAGGGCATCGTGTCCTGCGAGCCCTCGGTCGTCGCGGTGACCAAGGACGCCCGCGGGGTCAAGCACGCCATTGCCGTGGGCCGCGAGGCCAAGGAGATGCTGGGGCGCACGCCCGGCAACATCCAGGCCGTGCGCCCGCTGCGCGACGGCGTCATCGCCGACTTCGAGATAACCGAGGCCATGCTGCGGCACTTCATCGCCATGGCGCAGAGCCGCCGCACGCTCGTCAAGCCGCGCATCATCATCTGCGTCCCCTTCGGCATCACCGAGGTGGAGAAGCGCGCCGTCAAGGAGAGTGCCGAGGGCGCGGGGGCGCGCGAAGTCTACCTCATCGAGGAGCCGGTGGCCGCGGCCATCGGTGCCGGCCTGCCGATCACCGAGCCGAGCGGCAACATGGTCGTCGACATCGGCGGCGGCACCACCGAGGTCGCGATCATGGCGCTGGCCGGCATCGTCTACTCGCAGAGCGTGCGCGTGGGCGGCGACAAGATGGACGACTCGATCATCGCGTACATGAAGCGCAAGTACAACCTCGCCATCGGCGAGCAGACCGCCGAGCGGATCAAGATCACCATCGGCAACGCCCATCCGCTCGATCAGCAGCTCACCATGGAGGTCAAGGGCCGCGATCTCATCGCCGGGATCCCGAAGACGGTGGTGGTCAACTCGGACGAGATCCGCGATGCCCTGAGCGAGCCGATTCACGCCATCGTCGAGGCGGTGCTGGCCGCGCTGGAGCAGTGTCCGCCCGAGCTTGCGGCCGACATCTCGGACAAGGGCATCGTGCTCACGGGCGGCGGGGCGCTCTTGACCAACCTCGACGTGCTCCTGCGGGAGGAGACCGGCCTGCCCGTCATGGTCTGCGACGACCCCATCAGCGCCGTGGTGCTCGGCAGCGGCAAGGCGCTGGACCACATCGAGCTGCTGCGGCAAGTTACCATTCGGTGAGCCGCGACGGCTTGGGCCAGCCGCGCGCGGCGAGGAGAACGCCGTGAACTTCAAGCGCTACCGCGACGCCCTGATCGTGCTCCTGGCGCTGGCCGTGCCTTTCTGGTTTCTGCGCTACAGCATGCGCGGCGACCCGCGCCAGATCTCCGGGCCGGACAAGCTCGTCGTGCGCCTGATCACGCCGATCCAGTACGCCGCCACCATCCTCGCCCGTGGCCTCTCGGGCGTAGTCTCGGACTACGTCTACCTGGTGGACGTGAAGCAGGACAACGCGCGGCTGGCGGCGCAGAACGCCCGGCTGCGCCACGAGTTGCGCCAGCTTGCGCCGCTTACGGCAGAGAATCGCCGCCTGCGCGGCCTGCTCGAGCTGAGGAGCGAGCTCGGCACCGACGTGGTCAGCGCCCAAGTCATCGCCAAGGACACGCTGGCGTTCTTCCGCGTGGCGCACGTGGCCCTGGACCGGCCCGCGCGCGAGATCCCGAGCGACGCCAAGCTTCCGGTGGTGACCTTGGACGGCGTGGTCGGCACCACCGGCAAGGTGGCCGGCGACACGGTCGAGGTGCGTCTCGTGGCCGACGCCGGTTTCGGCGTTGACGCGGTGGTGGAGCGCACGGGCGCGCGGGCGTTCGTGCGCGGCACGGGCGACGAGAAGAAGTACCTGTGCAAGGTCGAGTATGTCCAGCGCACCGACGAGGTCGAGGTGGGCGATCTGCTGGTGACGAGCGGGGTCGGGCGGCGCTTCCCGCGCGGGATCCCGGTCGCGCGCGTCTCCCAGGTCGACAAGCGGGACTTCGGCATCTACCAGAGCGTGATGGCCGAGCCGACGGTGGATTTCTCCCGTCTGCGGGAGGTGCTGGTCGTGGTCTCGGGGCCCCAGACGGCCGCGCAGTCCGGCGGTGGGGCGCGTACGGCGAGCCGGTGAAACCATGCGAAACAGCGCGTTCCTCGGCCTCGGCCTGGCGCTCCTGCTCATCCAGTCCAACCTTTTCCGGCTGGTAGGTGCCCTGAACCTGGCCGGCGCCACGCCCAGTCTGCTGTTGCCGCTCGTCCTGTTCATGGGGGTGCACGAGTACTCCGTCGCGCGTGGCGCGGCGCTGTCCTTTGCCCTGGGCTACCTGCTCGACGTGTGCGCCGCGGCGCCCATCGGGCTGTACACCTTCAACTCCGTGGCCATCTTCGTCGTCTCCCGCGCGGCCGGCGTGCGGCTCGCGGCGCAGACGCTGCCCACGAAGATCGCGTTGGGCTTCATCTTCTCCCTGCTCGAGGGTCTGATCGTCATCATCCTGACCGCGATCTTCGGCGACGACCCGGCCCGGCCGCCTGCGCTCGGCCTGCTCGCCGTGCCCCACGCCGTGGCCACGGCCATCTGCGCGCCCTTGGTCTTCCGGGCCGCCGAGCGCGTGCACCAGGCCACCACGAACGTGCTACGGCCGGGCGAGGCACGCGGCCGATGAGCATGGGTTCACGCATTTTGGCGCTAGCAACGACGGCTCGCCGAGTCGGCCGCGATCGCGGCTTACGTCCTCGCGCCGGGCCCTCACGTACCGGAGTACGCTCGGGCCCGGCGCTGCGGGCGCGCTCGCGCTTGCGGCCGCCTGACGAGCCGGGTGTTGGCATGCGTGCACGGTGGGGCCGATGAGCATGCTCGTCCGACGTCCCGACGTCGGGGAGTTCCGGCGGCGCTTCCGCTGGCTGACGTTGGTGGCGGTGCTGGCCTTCCTCGTGCTTGGCGCGCGCCTGTTCCAGCTCCAGATCCTCGAGGCGGCCGACTACCGCGCCATCGCCAAGGAGAACATCGTCCGCAAGGTGGTGCTGGCCACCACCCGGGGCAACATCTACGACCGCAAGGGCCAGGTGCTGGCCGCCAGCCGTCCCGCCTACAACGTCTACGTGGTGCCCGCCCGCATGGCCGAGCCCGCTCCGGGCTCCGAGGTAGTCATGGTGGCGGCGTGGAAGAAGCTCGGCGCGCTGCTCGGCCTCGGCGAGTCGCAGCAGACGGCGCTGCAGGCCAAGATCCTGGCGCTGCGCGCCGGGGGCGGGCCGCGGGCGGAGCAGCAGATCCTGCTCCTGGAGGACGTCTCGCGCGACGCCGTGGCGGTCCTGAAGACGCACGCCCGCGATCTGCCGGGCGTGGAAGTGACACCCGTGTCGGTGCGCTACTACCCGCACGAGCAGGTCGGCGCCCACGTGCTCGGCTACATGCGCGAGGTCGATGCCGAGATGCTCGCGCGGGCGCGCCGCAGCGACTACGTGGAGGGCGAGCACATCGGGGCCACGGGTGTCGAGCGCTCCTGGGAGAGCTACCTGCGGGGCACGCGGGGCTGGGAGAAGGTGCTGGTCGACGCGCGCGGCCTGCGGCGTCAGGGCCGCGACGAGATCGTCGACGAGCCGCGCAGGATCGAGCCCATTCCGGGGCGAGACCTGCGCCTGACCATCGACGCGGACGTGCAGCTCGCCATGGACAAGGCGATGCGCGGCGAGCTCGCCGGCGCGGCGGCGCTGCTCGACGTGCGCTCCGGCGCGATACTCGGCCTGCTCTCCAAGCCGGCCTACGATCCGAACCTGCTCTCGGGCGGTTCCGGCAAGGACGTGACGCGGGATAGCTTCGGCCGCATGCTGAGCGATCCGCTCAAGCCGGCCGTGGACAAGACCGTGAGCGGGGCCTACCCGCCGGGCTCCACCTTCAAGCCGTTCACGGCCCTGGCGGCGCTGGAGAACGGGCTCATCAACGCCCGCATCCAGTCGAGCTGCCGCGGGTTCCTGAGCTTCGGCCGGCGCATTTTTCGCTGCACCCGCTCGCATGGCCTGACCGATCTGCACAAGGCCATCGCCCAGAGCTGCAACGTCTTCTTCTACCGGCTTGTCTCCGAGTACGGCGTCACGATGGACATGATCGCCGAGGTGGGCATGCGCTTCGGCTTCGGCCAGAAGACCGGCCTGGGCATCAACGCCGAGACGAGCGGCCGAATCCCCACGCGGGCCTGGATGACGCTGCGTCACAAGGGCCAGTTCCGCTTGGGCTACACCCTGAACGCCGCCCTCGGCCAGGGCGCGACCACGGTCAGCGTCATGCAGCTTGTGCTGGCCTATGCGGCGCTTGCCAACGGGGGCACGCTCTACCAGCCGCAGCTCGTGCGCGCGGTGGAAACCCCGGGCGGGCAGGTGGTGCAGGAGTTCTCCCCGCGCGTGCGCCGGCGCATCAAGCTCGATCCGTACCATCGCGAGCTCGTGCACGAGGCGCTGGTCGGCGGCGTCAACGAGGAGGGCGGCACGGCCTATCGCGCGCGCCTGGCCGGCGTCAGCGTGGCCGGGAAGACCGGCTCGGCGCAGGTCTCGCATCGCATGATCAAGAGCGAGGAGCTGGAGCGGGTGTGGTACTTCAACCGGGACCACGCCTGGTTTGCGGGCTACTCGCCCGCGAGCTCACCGGAGGTGGCCGTGGTGGTGCTGGTCGAGCACGGCGGCGCCGGCGGCAAGCACGCCGCTCCCATCGCCTTCGAGATCGTACGGGCCTACCAGGAAATCGAGGCGGCGCGCCGCGCCAAGGGGATCGAAGCGTCCGGGGGGACGCCATGATCGGGCCGCACGCTCCGAGCGGCCGCATGCGCGACCACTTCGACTGGCCGCTCTTCATTGCGGCCGCGCTCGTCGCCGTGCTCGGCGTGGTCAACCTGTACAGCGCCACCAGCGTCTACGCCGGCAGCTCGCCCACTCTGGCCGAGATGTACATCAACCAGCTCTACTGGCTGGCGATCGGCGGGGTGGCCGGCGCGCTGGTCGTGGCCGTGGACTACCACCACATCGAGCGGCTGGCCTTCGTCATCTACACGCTCGGCGTCTTCGGCCTGATCCTCGTCTTCATCCTGGGCCGCGACGTGCGCGGAGCGGCGCGGTGGATCGAGCTGGGATCTTTCCGCTTCCAGCCGAGCGAGTTCATGAAGATCTGCCTGGTGATCGCCATGGCGAAGTTCCTGCACGACGACGCCAAGAGCGAGGAGCGCACGCTGCGCGACCTGGCCATTCCTGCGGTGCTCACGGCCGTGCCCGCCCTGCTCGTGGCGCGCCAGCCGGACCTTGGCACCGCTCTCTTGCTCGTCCTCGTCTTCCTCACCATCGCGTCCATCACGCGGCTGCGCCTGCGCAGCCTGCTCGCCTTCGTGGGCACGGCGCTCGTGGCCGTGCCCATCGCCTGGCAGTACGCCCTGCCGTACCAGCGTGCGCGCGTGACGGCGTTTCTCAACCCCGCGGCCGATCTGAGCGGCACCGGCTACCACGCCTACCACGCGCGCGTGGCCATCGGCAACGGCGGCATACTGGGCCAGGGCTTCATGAGCGGGATGCAGAACCAGTACCGGTTCCTGCCCGACCAGTACAGCGACTTCCCGTTTCCGGTTTTCGCCGAGGAGTGGGGGTTCGTGGGATCGCTCGTCCTGCTCGGCCTCTACGCCTTCCTCGTGCTCTGGAGCGTGCGCATCGCCGCGCAGGCCCGGGACCGGTTCGGCGCGGTCCTGGCCGTGGGCTGCGGGGCCATCATCTTCTGGCACACGGTCTTCAACCTCGGCATGGCGAGCGGCCTGCTGCCGGTGGTGGGCATCACCTTGCCGCTGTTCTCGTACGGGGGCTCGAGCGTGACCACGGTGCTGCTCGCCGTGGCGCTGCTCATGAACGTGTCGGTGCGTCGCTACGTCGGCGTCTCGACGCTCGATCGGCTTTGAGCGACGCCGTCAGCCGGACGCCTGCTGCGCCAGCATCTTCCACAGCGGCGAAAGCTGGGCCAGGACGAGCGAGAGCAGGCAGGCGAGCGCGCTCACGGCCGCCAAGGCCGCCTGCCAGCCCCGCGCCGGCTGCGGTGCGCCAGGCGCGAACAAGACACCCAGAACGATCCCGGCCGCCAGCCCGCCCAGGTGTGCGGAGTTGTTGGCCACGCGCATGGCAAAGCCGAAGAGCACGCTCAGCAGCACCCCTTGCAGGGCCCAGGTCTTCCAGCGCGGATCGCGCCTTTTTAGCAGCAAGCCGAGGATCATCCCCATCAGCCCGAAGATGGCGCCGCTCGCGCCGGCGGTGAGCGTCGGCTGGGGGACCAGCGAGACGTGGTAGATCGCGGTCGTGGCGAAGCCGACCAGGCCCGTCGTCACCTAGACGAGCAGGAACCTGACGGAGCCCACGGCCGGCTCGGCGAGGCGTGCGAGATGTACGAGCGCGGCCATGTTCATGACGAGGTGGATCACTCCGAAGTGGACGAACACCGCCGACAAGAGCCGCCACGGCTCCTCGGCGAGCAACCCCGGGACGGCGGGATGCACGAGCACGGCGCCGAAGCGGATGTTGTCGAGGTTGTTGCCGCCCAGGAGCATGTCGCCCAGCCCCGTGCGGCCGGCGGCGGCAAGCATCTGCGCGCCGAAGACGAGCAGGGTCAGCCCGAGCAGGAGCTTGGTGGCGGGCAGCGAGGTGGAGTCGAGCCGGGCCGCCCAGGAGGAGCCGGGGGACGGGCCGCGCCGGACCGGCATGCGCGCCGGCGTCGCGGCAGCCGCCCCGCCGCCGAGCGGGCGCGCGCAGCGCACGCAGGAAGTGAAGCCAACGCCGTTGAGCGCGCCGCAGGCCGGGCATGGGATGGGGGCGCGGGGCGGGCCGGCCGGCGGCGCGGCGGCAGAGGCGGTGTCGGGCACGAGCGTACTGTACTACCGAGGTGCGCCGTTGTTGCAAGGGGCGAGATCCCGCCTCATGGTCAGTAGTGCTAGGAGCCGCTGCAAATCTCGACGCCGAGCACGCGCGCCTCCGCGTGCGCTCGTTCGTCGGCCCAGGCGGTCACGATGAGCCGGCGCGAGCGCTGGCCGGCCCGCTCGGTGCGCTCGTAGAACTCCGCCACCCGCGCGAACTCCCGCACGTCCGCCGCCCCCGCCGAGCTCTTGACCTCCACCAGGGTGCAGTCCCCGTCGGCGATGGCCACATCTATCTCCACGCTCGACGGCCAGCCGTACACCTGCCCGCTCGCGTCGAACCCCTCCCAGCGCTCGACGCGTTGCCCGACCGCCTCCCGCAGCAGCGCGGCCAGCCCCTCCCGGAACCCCTGCTCTGCCTGCAGGCCCCAGCGCGACCCCAGGCCGTCAAGCCGGCGCAGCAGTGACCTCTCCTGCCGGTCGTGCCGCTCGTTCCATTGGGCCTGCTGTGCCTTCCACTCGGCCTGCTGCCGGTCGAAGCGCTCGTTCCACTGGGCCTGCCGGCGATCCATGGCCTCCAGCAGCGCGCGCACGTCGTCCTTCGTGGCGAACACCTGCCGGAGCTGGATCTCGATTTCCGCGGCGATCTCGGGCCGCTCGCGCAGAAGCTGCGGCAACACCGCCCGGAGCTGCGCCACGAAACGCTCGTCCACGCTCGCGCTCTCGGGCACGTCCTGGCCTCCTGCCGCCGACTCGCCGACACCGGCCATCGCGTCTACTAGCTTACGGCAGCCTCGCCTGGCGGTCAAACCGACTACTATCGCGTGTCACAGCCCCAGCCTTGCGCCAGCCTGGCTTCCAACGCCTGAAGGCGTTCCGCCCCTGCTTCAAGCTCGCCCAGGCGCTTCCGCCGCCCCTCGAGCTCGCGGCGCAGCGACGCGAGCTCGCCCTGTTGGCCATCGATGATGCTCTGCTGCTCCCATACCGCCTCGACTAGCACCGCCTCCAGGCCGGTGCACGACAGGCCCATGTGCCCCTGGTCGCCGTCGCCGGCGCTCACGACCTGCGGCAGGGCTTGCTCGATCTGCTGCGCCACGAGGCCAAGCTGCCGCCGTATCCGTTCGCGGGGATCTTGGGGGGTCGGCAGCGACGGCGGCCGATCCCCTAGGTCCGCGGGGCGCGGCTAGCGTCCTCGGGCCGGCCCCTCACGTACGGGAGCACGCTGCGGGGCCGGCCCGGGCGGTCTAGTTTGCGTGGTGTTGCCGGCGTCGCAGTGGTAGTAGGGGCAGGGTTGCTCGGGGCGTGCCCGCGCAGCGCAGCGCCGCGAGAGACAGGAGTAGAGCAATGAGAGGCAAGTCCGCCGCGCTGGGAGCACTGCTGCTCGCAGGCGCCTGCACGCTGGAGACCGACGTGCTCGGCCCGACCCCGGCCTCCTGCCCGGCACCGCTCGCCGACTGCGGCGGGATGTGCGTGCAGCTTGCGCTCGACCGCAAAAACTGCGGAGCCTGCGGCGCGGCCTGTGCACAGGGCGAGGTGTGCTCCGCGGGTGAGTGCGGCCTCGAGTGCGTCGGGAACACCACCAAGTGCAGCGGCAAGTGCGTGGACGTGCAGCTCGACGCGGCCAACTGCGGCGGCTGCGACACGGCGTGCGCGCCGGGCGAGGTTTGCTCGGCGGGCAAGTGCGCGCTCGACTGCGTGGGCGGCACCGTCAAGTGCAGCGACAAGTGCGTGGACACGGCGCTCGACGCGGCCAACTGCGGCGGTTGCGGCAAGGCTTGTGCCCAGGGCGAGGTGTGCTCGAACGGCGGGTGCGGCCTGGTGTGCGCCGGCGGCACGAGCAAGTGCGGGAGCAAGTGCGCGGACACGGGGACCGACCCGGCGAACTGCGGCTCTTGCGGCAACGCGTGCGGGCCGTGGGAGGTGTGCTCTGCGGGCAAGTGCTGTTCGTTCGGCCTCGGCTCCTGCGCGCCGAGCTGCGCGGGCGGCGGCCCGGGCCGGAGCGACTGCGGTCCCAACAAGGAGAGCTGCTGCAAGAACGAATCCGTGCTGGGGGGCAGCTTCTATCGCAGCTACGATGGCGTGGACTACAAAGACCAGAGCTTTCCCGCGACGCTGAGCACTTTCAACCTCGACGTGTACGAAATCACGGTGGGCCGCTTCCGCGTGTTCGCGGAGGCAGGCAAGGGCACGCAGCAGAGCCCGCCGGCGCCGGGCGCGGGCGCACACCCGAAGATAGCGGATAGCGGCTGGCAGCAGGCGTGGACCAGCGACAAGAAGCTCGAAGCGGACAAGGCGGCGCTGAAGACCGCGCTGAAGTGCTCGCCGAGCCAGACCTGGACCGACAGCGCCGGCGCGAACGAGAAGCTACCCATCAACTGCATCACCTGGTACGAAGCGTTCGCGTTCTGCGCGTGGGACGGCGGGAGGCTGCCGACGGAGGCGGAGTGGAACTACGCCGCGGCGGGCGGGAGCGAGCAGCGCTACTACCCTTGGTCGAATCCGCCGAGCTCGACGGCCATCGACTCGAGCTACGCGGTGTACTTCTGCCTGGGGGACGGCAAGCAAAGCCCGGACTGCAGCTTGGCCGACATTCTGGCGGTGGGCTCGCGCTCGCCCAAGGGCGACGGTCGCTGGGGCCAGGCAGATCTCGGGGGCAGCATGTGGGAGTGGGTGCTGGACTGGTACGCGGCCCCGTACCCAGACAAGACATGCAATAATTGCGCTAATCTTGTTGCCGCCTCGCTCCGGGTCGGTCGGGGCGGGTGCTGGTTCGGCGTCGCGTCGGGCCTGCTCTCCGCCGACCGCGGCGACTTCTACCCATCGTTCCGCGGCCTCGGCGTCGGCTCCCGGTGCGCGAGGACCCCGTGAAAAGTTTGGCACGATTCTTGCATATCGTTGGGATCTCGGTGTCCCTCCCCTTGACACTTGATGCTTGAACCCTCGATCTGGATTGGATGGAGGGGCTCGTGTCATGACAGGCGACTTGGAGCGGAGCGGCAGCACGCGCCGCGGACGCGAAGCGGCCGCGGCGGGCGAAAAATCGCCGCCGGCCACGCCGGTCGTCGCGCTTCGGATGGAGGGCCTGCTCGCCCTTGTTCGCGATCCAAGCCGGTCGGTGCTCTAGAACCTCCCCCCCACCCCTAGCCCGGCCCCCTGCGGCCCGGCCTGCGCGCCCACCTGGAGCAGCCCGCCGCGGGCGCTCTTTTCCGGCTTCTTCTTGGGCTTGTCCTTGGGCGCGGGCTCGTCGAGCTCGCGCGGCTCGTCCGCCTGCACGAAGGAATCCGGCACCGGATCGTAGATCGAGAAGAAGATGGACACGCCTGCCAGCACGCCGGCTCCGGCGAGCACGCCGTAGCTGATGTTGCGGAAGATGTGCGAGTTGCGATCCTCCTCGGGCGTTTTCTCCTCGTCTTCCTTCTCTGCCCGCCGGTTGGCGAAGTCGTACAGGAAGTAGCCGCCCACCCCCGCCGCCACGGCCAGCACCCCGCTGGCGATGGCCTGGCCGCGCGGGTAGCTCTCGTTCAGGGTGGCGTGCACGCTCCGCGTCTGCCCCCGCGGCACGTCGATCTCGCCCGCGAATGCCTTGCGCCCGCTGGCGTCGAGCACGAGCTGGTGCTTGCCCGCGGGGAGCTTCACGTTGGCCGGCTTGCCGCTCTGCAAGTACGGGGCGTGTTCCTGCCCGTCGACATCGATCTCCACCTCCTCGGCGTCGCCCTCGATCTCCAGCATGCCCCACGGGACGCGGCGCAGCTTGGCCTCGAGCTCCGCCGTCTTGCCGTGCGCCGTATCGAGGCTCGCCGCGAAGGGCTCGTGGCCGGACGCCTCCACCCAGATGCGGTGCTTGCCCGGGTTGATGAGCGCCCCGTGGGGAGTTCGTCCCCAGGGTGCTCGCTTGTGAGGCGGCGGATCGTCCACGTAGATCTTCGCGCCCTCCGCCGTCGCGGTCACGCGCAGGAAGCCAAGGAACTCGCCCTGCGAGAGGTTGGCCTTGAACGTGTAGACGTGGCCCGGCGCCAGGTTGACGTCGGTCTCGCTGCGCTTGTAGTCCTCGAAGGCCTCGATCGCGACGTGGTAGAAGCCCACGCGCAGCGACAGGGCGTGGGGGGTCTTGGCGCCGGAGGTGATCTCCTGCCAGCCGGTGTTCTTCCCTCCGGCGGCGAACGGCTCGGCCGTGGCCACGATCCGCTCGTAGATCGCGAGCGGCGCGCCCGCGGGCTCGCTCTCGACGAGCACGAGCGAGCGAATGCGCTGGACCGTCTCGGCGTCCGCCGCCTTCGCCGGGCCGGCGGCCGGCGGGCCGGCTTGGTTTGCCAGCTCCTCTTCCAGCCGGGCGATGGCCTGCTTGATCTGTGGGGCGTCCGCGGCGTACTACCGCGTCACGAAACGGTTGCGGCCGGGGCGACGGCCTCATGTCGGGGGATCGGCGCTGGCGCGCGGGCGTCGGGTGAGGTCGCGTCGAAGCCCGCGACGAACGCGCGCAAGGCTTCTGGCCGGCCCGGGATACCGTC
>JACQWT010000528.1 GCA_016209145.1 Deltaproteobacteria bacterium
ATCGGCCTGATCGGCCCCGAGCCCTTGCCTCCGCCGCTTCTGAAGTGGCTGCTTCTTTTCCGGATCACGCGCCCCGCTGCCCGCCATGTACCATGAAGATGAATTTGGCTGAAGGCACGGCCGAAAGCAAGGAGTGTGCCATGCTTGCGAAGCGAGACTCGACGTTCGTGCGGATCGTACGCGCGAGCGCGATCGGCGTCCTGGTCGCAGTTGCCGCGGGCGCGTGCGGCGGGCGCGGGATCTTGACGCTAGGTGGCGTCGCCGAGGGAACGGGCGGCGGCGCCGCGGGATGCCCGGCCGGCCAGGCCGATTGCGGCGGGCAGTGTGTCGATCTCGCCGCCGATCCGCATCACTGGGGTGGCGCCGGCACCGGCACCTGCAACGCGCCGTCGCAGACGCTGATCGTGAGCTGCGAGTAGCGGCGGCGCGCGCCGGCCGCCGTTGTGGCCCGCGTACGCCAACCTGCCCTTTTTCCTGGCGTCCGGGCCGCCGTGCTGCGACAGCAGGCACAGATCTGGTCACAACCGCGGGGATCGAAGCCACATGAAGGTCGTAAGTACGGAGCATGAGATGCAGGGCGCGACCGCAGCGAAGCTGGACCAAGAGGGCGAGACGCCAGGGAGGAGCGCCGTGAGCGGCGCAGGCACGGGCGCGCCGGCCACGGCGGCCGGGCCTGACGCCGACATTGCGGAGGCGATCCGCGCCGGCAAGCTCCGGGAGGCGCTCGCGCTGTGCGCGCGGCGCCACGGCGCAACCATCGGCCGGCTGTGCATGTCCCTGCTGGGCTCGCAAGGCGAGGCCGAGGACATCATGCAGGAGACGCTGCTGGCGGCGTACGACGGCTTCGCAGGCTGGACCGGCGAGGGCACGCTGCGGGCCTGGGTGCTGGCCATCGCGCGGCGCAAGTGCGCGCGACAGATCGAGAAGACGAGCGCGCGGCGGGCCAAGCTGCGCCTCGTGCACGATGCCGAGGCCGAGGCCGCGCCCGACGCCGAGCAGGCGCTGCTTGTCCGGCAGCGCGCCGAGCGGGCGCGCCGCGCCCTGGCCGCCGTGCGGCCGAGCGAGCGGGAAGCGCTCGTGCTCCGCTACGGCGCCGGGTTGGGCTTTGACGAGATCGGGCAGGCTTGCGGGATCGCCGAGGCGGCGGCGCGCAAGCGCGTCTCCCGCGGCGTCGCGGCCCTGCGCGAAACCCTCCGGGAGCAGGAGTAGTGCCATGAGCGACCAGAACACGACCAAGGGTGTGAGCTGCGAGCAGGTGCTCGAGTCTCTGGCGGACGTGCTCGAGGGCACGGCGCCGGACGAGCTCTACGAGCACATCGCCGAGTGCGACCGCTGCCGGGACGTGCGCCACGAAGCCGAGCGCGTGCAGGGCCTGGTGGCCGACTCGGGCTCGGACTTCGCGGTGCCGGCCGATCTCGACGCCCGCGTGCTCGCGGCGCTCGACGCCCGCGGCGAAGCAGGCGCTGCGGGCCCGGCTGCGCCGGAGGCCACTGTGCCCGTGAAGCCAGCTCCCCCCTCCCACCCACCCGAAGCAGTCGAAGCGGCTGCGCCGGCCGGCAAGACCGAGATCGCGGCCGAGGCCGAGCTTGGGCCGGCCCAGCAGCCGCCGGCGCCCAAGGACGAGCCTCCCGGTGACGCCGCGGGCAAGCCCGCCCCGGCCGTCGCGGCACCCACCCCCGCCCCGGCCGCCGCGGCACCCACCCCGGCCCCGGCCGAGCGCGCGGCCGTGGTCGTCTCGCTTGCCGCCTGGATCAAGCGCCGCCGCGCCATCGTCGCCGCCGCGAGCGTGGCGCTCGTCGCCGCTGCCGCCGGCGCCGTGCTGCTGCTGCGGGGCGGGGACGACGAGGAAGGGCCTGGCGGCCCGGCCCTCTTGGCGGCGGGCCACCCCTGGGAGGGAAGGGTGGCGGGCATCTCGCGCGCCTCGGGCGGGGCAGGCGGCCTGCAGCTCTGCGCGCCCTCGGGCGGCTGCACGGCGGCTGAGCCGGGCGGGCACGTGCCTGCCGGGGCCCTGCTGCGTACCGACGAGCGCACGCGCGCCTACCTCGAGCTCGGCGACGGCACGAGGCTCGCGCTCGATCGCTCGACCGAGCTGGGCCTGCGCCCCGACGCCGACCGTCGCGCCAGCCTTGCGGCCGGCGCCGTCGTGGCCGACGTGGCTCACGTCGCGGGCGTGCCTGCTCGCTTCGACGTGCCGGTGGGACGCGTCGAGGTGCTCGGCACCAAGTTCGCCCTGCGCGCCGCCGCCGGAGCCGCCGCGGTGGACGTGAGCCGCGGCGCCGTCAAGCTCGTGGACCGCGAGGAGCGCAGCGTGGTCGTGCGCGCCGGCGAGGAGGGGCGGATCTATCCCGGCCTGCCGCCCTACACCGCCGCGGCCCCGGCCCTGGGCGACGCGCTCGCCTGGGAGGAGTCCGGCCAGACGGCGGATGGCCAGGAGGCGGCGGTGCGCGGCCTGGGAGAGCTGCGGGCGCGCAAGCCCGGCTCGGACGAGGAGCGGGCCGGCGCGGTGCGCCTTACGTCCCACGGCGCCAAGGTGCGCATCGTGGACAACGTGGCGCGCACCGAGGTGGACGAGGTCTTCACCAACTCGACCGACGAGGTGCTGGAAGGCATCTACCGCTTCCCGCTGCCCCCGGACGGCCAGATCGAGCGGCTCGCCCTGGAGGTCGACGGCCGGCTGGAGGAGGGCGCCTTCGTCGAGCGCGAGCAGGCGGCCAAGATCTGGCGCGGCGCGATCGTCAACGCGGCGCGGCGCCGGCCGTTGCCCCAGGAGGAGATCATCTGGGTGCCGGGCCCGTGGCGGGATCCGGCGCTCCTGGAGTGGCAGCGCGGCGGTCGCTTCGAGCTGCGCATCTTCCCCATCCCCAGGCAGGGATCGCGCCGCGTGGTGCTGAGCTACACGCAGCTCGTCAAGCCCACGGGCGGCGTGCGCCGCTACGTCTACCCGCTGGCGCACGATCCGAGCGGCGCCTCCAAGGTCGGCCGCTTCGCCCTCGACGTGCAGGTTCGCGGCCACGATCCGTCCTTCGGCGTTACGACGAGCGGCTACGCCCTGGAGCGGGGCGGCGCCGAGGCGGGCGTCGAGAAGCTGAGCATGCAGGCAAGCGACTTCGTGCCGAGCGGTGACCTCGTGGTCGAGTACGCCCTGCCGGGTCGAGGCGACGAGGTCACGACGTGGGCCTATCAGCCCGGATCGGCGGAGGCGGCGGGCGGTGGCCACGCGCTGGCGAGCCCCGGCGCCACGCCGCCCCCGGCCGGCGGTCCGGGAGCGACCGACGGCGAACGCGGCGAACGCGCCATGCGCGCCGAGACGGGGCCGGAGGCCGGCTACGTGGCCATCGCGCTGCGGCCCAGGCTCCCGCGCCGCGCCCAGGAGGCCCAGCGCGCCTTCGCGCTGGTGGTCGATGCCAGCCGCTCGATGTACGGCGAGCGCTACCGGCGCGCGGCCGCGCTGGCACAGCGCGTCGTCTCCGAGACGGACCCGCTCGACCAGCTCACCGTGCTCGCTTGCGACACGACCTGCCGGACGCTGCCGGGGGGGCTGCGCCACCCGGGCACACAGACGGCCGCCGAGGTGCAGCGCTTCCTCCAGGGCGTCACGCCCGAGGGCGGCTCCGACCTCGGCGCCGCGGTGCGCGCGGCTCGCGCCGCGGTGGGCGTCGGCTCCGACCTCGCGCTGCGCATCGTGTACATCGGCGACGGCACGCCCACGGTCGGGCCCATCCGGCCCGCGCACATCAGCCGCGAGGTGCAGGACGCGCTGCCCGGTGCCGCGGGCGGGCTGACCGCGGTGGCCATCGGCGCCGATGCCGATCTCGACGCCCTGGGCGCGCTCGCGCGCGGCGGCGGAGGCGTCGTGCTGCCGTACATCCCCGGGCAGAGGCTGGGTGAGGCGGCCTACGCCATCCTCGGCGCGAGCTACGGCATGGGCCTGCGCGACGTGCGCGTCGAGCTGCCCGAGGGGTTGACCGAGGTGGCTCCGGCGCGCCTCGACACCATCCCCGCGGGCGGCGAGGCCGTGGTCGTGGCGCGCCTGAGCCGGCCCGAGCTCGGCGGGACGCTCACCCTGCGCGGCACAGTGGGCTCGGAGCCGTTCGAGCAGCGCTACCCGCTGCAAGTGCGGGCCTCCGGATCGAGTGGCAACGCGTTCGTGCCGCGCCTGTACGCGGCCGTGAGGATCGCCGATCTGGAGCGCGACGGCAGCGCCGAGGCGCGCCAGAAGGCGGTGGCGCTTTCGCAGCGCTTCAACGTCGCCAGCCGCTACACCTCGCTGCTCGTGCTGGAGAGCCCCGCCATGTTCGAGGCGTTCGGCCTCAACAACGCCCGCTCCGCGCCCGAGTGGACCGGCGAGGAGGAGATCGAGAGCACCGCTTCGCGCGGCGAGGGGCAGGCCGACGAGCTTGCGCAGGAGCGTGAGGAGCTCGGCGGCGTGGCGCTCGGCTCGATGGGGCCCGCCGGGGGTGCCGGCGAGGAGAAGCGAGCCGAGAACGCTTACGCCGAGCCGCCGGCCGAGCTGGGCGTGGGCCAGGCCAAGAGCGCCGCCGGCCCGCCGGCGCCCGCGGCAGTGGCCACGGCCCCGGCGAGCCGTCCCGCGCCCGCTCCCAAGGCCGCCCCCGCTTCGGTCATCGCCGGCGACCGGTTCGACGACGACATGACGCGCCGCCGGCCTTCTCCCCGGATGATCCCGATGCGCCGGATCTGGGAGCGCGTGGCCGGCATCAACACCACTCGCTTCATCCCGGCCAAGGCGGAGGCCAGCAAGATCGCCGCGGCCGAGCGCGCCCTGGACGAGAACCGCGAGCGCCGGGGAGCCGTCAAGGAGCTGTTCGGGCTCTACGCCTTGGCCGGCGAGCTCGACCGGGCCGCGGCCACGGCCGAGCGCTGGTCGGAGAAGGACCCGCTCGATCCCGAGGCGCTGACGGCGCGCGCCGATCTAGCGGCGCGCGCGGGCGACCGCGAGGGCGCGATCCGCATCCTGGGCAGCGTGCTCGACGTCCGCCCGGGCGACGTTGCCGCGCACCAGCGCTTGGCGCGGCTGCACCGCTGGGCCGGCGAGCCGGCGCGCGGCTGCCGGCACTCCATCGCCATCGCCGAGATGCGCCAGAGCGACGGCAAGCTCCTCGCCGAGGCCGCCCGGTGCGCGGGCCAGATCGGCGCGGGCTGGATCGCGCAGGACATGTTTGCGGCGGCCGACGAGCAGACGCGGACGCGCGCCGAGCGCGAGCTGGCCGTGCTGGAGAAGAGCAGCGCGGAGCAGGCGCTGCGCGGCGAGCTGCGCGTGGAGGCCACGTGGGAGGGAGGCAATGACGACCTCGACATCGCCCTCATCGATCCGGCAGGCCGGCGCGTCTCCTGGCTGGGCGCACCGACGCGGGCGTTCATCAGCGCCCAGGACGTGAAGAGCACGCGCCACGAGGGTCTGGCGCTCCTCGGCAGCGACGCCGGCGAGTACGTGGTCGAGCTCGTGCGCGCCTCTGGCGAGGGCCCGGTCAGCGGCGAGGTCGTGGTCCGGGCCGCCGGCGATCAGCGCCGGATCCCGTTCCGGCTCGAGGCGGGCGCGCGCCGCGTGGTCGTCGGCCTGGTGAGCATGCGCTGGGAGGCGCGCCTGGTGCGGGCTTGGTGATGAGGTATAATGCCTCCGCTATGGCACGAGCTGACTGGTGGCGTGGGCCGGCGCGGCGCCTCGGCGCGCCGGGCGCGTTCTGGTTGACGGTGGCATCGACGCTGGTGGCGGGGGCGTGCGCCACCGGGCTCATCGGCCGGGACGACTTCGGAGACAGCGAGGGCGACGGCGGGGAGACCGGCAGCGGTAACTCGTCCACCAGCGGGGGCTCGGGCAACGAGTGCTGCGGCGTCTACAAGACGCCCGGGTGCAAGGATGCCCAGATCCAGGGGTGCGTGTGCGCGCTCGTCGCGTCCTGCTGCGAGCAGGCGTGGAGCGGGACCTGCGTGGCCGCGGCGCAGCACCAGTGCGGCGCCTGCGGCGGATCGTCGAGCTCGACCGGGAGCACGAGCAGCACGAGCAGCACGAGCAGTACGAGCAGTACGAGCAGCACGAGCAGCACCAGCAGCACCAGCAGCACGAGCACGAGCAGCGCCACGAGCTCGAGCGGCGGATCCGGCAATTGCTGCACCGCGCACGCCTCGCCGGGCTGCTCGGTCGCGTCGATCGCCAACTGCGTGTGCAGCGACGACGCGTACTGCTGCCAGATGGAGTGGGACTCGATGTGCGTGGACGAGGTGGAGAGCCTCGGCTGTGGCAAGTGCGGCGGATCGAGCAGCAGCTCGAGCAGCACCAGCTCGAGCGGCGGGTCGGACGACTGCTGCACGCCACACGGCGGCGTCGGCTGCTCGGACCCGGGCGTACAGATGTGCGTGTGCGACGCCGATCCGTACTGCTGCCAGAGCGAGTGGGACTCGATTTGCGTGGACGAGGTCGAGGGTCTCGGCTGCTGGAGCTGCTAGTCAGGCCCTCATGGCGCGCTACATCGCCGAGTCCTACGACTACCTGGTCGACGACGGCGTGCGTCGCAGCGAGGGCGTCGTGGGCAAGCACGCGGGCTCGGAGAAGCTCTACTTGCACGTCCTCGAGGTGGCAGACGCCGAGATCGCCAAGCTCGGGCCCCGCGTCGACGAGCACGGCAACAAGCAGCACGACCGGCTCGCGCTGCCGCGCTCGGAGGACTGGTGGATCGCGGTCGAGGGCGAGGCGACGTGGCCGGGCACGCTGCGGCCTCCGATGCGCTCCCAGTGCAGGCTCGTGGGCGGACGCCCCGTGCCAGTCCCGCTCACCGAGGTCGATCTTGCCCTACTTCGCAAGAGCGGAGCCGGGAAAAACCTGTAAGTCCCGGATGATACGTCGATTTGTGCGCGACGTACGTTTTTGTGCTTGCATGTGAGCATATGTAAGTGTATGAAGGAGTCGTCGCTACATAGCAGCACAAGGTAGCCCAGAGGGAAGGGAAGGAAGACATGAACCAGAAGCGATCGATCATCAGCTTGAGCCTGGTCGGCCTCGTGGCCGGCGCTGCGGCCTGCGCCTCCGACGAGCTCGGCACCGAGGAAGGCTTCGAGACCTGGAACGACGCCAACAACCCGGCCTTCGTGGACAAGAACTTCGTCTACGACGTGGCCAAGCTGCCGGTCGAGGGGCAGACCGCCCTGACTCCCATTCCCGCCGACTACTGGGCAACGTACCGGGACGCCATCAACTATCGCTGGGACGGCACGAGCGCCCCGTCGCCGGCCGAGAAGTTCGGCAAGGCTTTCGGCAAGGCCGGCGTGGAGGCCGCCGTCTCGCGGCAGCACGGCATCGACGCCCAGGCCGGCAGTCGCAAGGCCTGCAAGAAGGACAGCGACTGCACGAGCCTCAAGGACGGATCGAGCTGCGCCATGCGGCGCGGCAAGAAGAGCGGCTACTGCATCCCCACCTGGTGGGGCCTGTGCCACGGCTGGGCGCCCTACGCGATCAGCGAGCCGGCTGCGGTCAAGCCCGTGAAGCGCAACGGTGTGACCTTCTACCCGGGCGACATCGAGGGGCTGATGACCCTGGTCTACTCGGAGAACCTGCGCGTCAGGTTCCTGAGCGAGCGCTGTGACGAGGACGAGCCCAAGGTGGCCGACAGCGGACGCATCCCCGACGGCGAGTGCCGCGACATGAACCCGGGCACGCTGCACATCCTGGCCACCAACATGCTGGGCATCCGCAAGGTGGGCTTCGTCGAGGACCGCACCTACGACGACGAGGTCTGGAACCAGCCCGTGCGCGGCTTCCGCGTCACCAATGCCAAGAACGGCAAGCTCCTCGAGATCGCCAAGAAGGACGCGGTGGCCTTGGTTGGCCTGCCGGCGGGCAGCGAGTACACCTACAACAAGAAGGCCAAGCGTTTCTTCAACGTCGAGCTCGATCTCGACTACGTGAGCGAGGCCCCGCCGGCCCACACCTCCCACGTCGAGGAGATCGACTACTACACGAACACCGACCACTACGGGTACGTGATCGAGGCCGACGCCAAGGGCAAGGTCATCGGCGGCGAGTGGGTCGGCGAGAGCCGCGAGTTCCACCCCGACTTCGCGTGGTGGCCGACGGCCAAGCCGAGCGGCACCGTGGCCGAGGGCAAGATCGGCTACGAGGAAGTGCGCGCGCTCAACGAGGAAGCGGCGAAGCAGTAGCGCAACGGTTCCCGCATCTCGGCGCCAGGAGCGGCGGTAGCCTGCCGCGCGCAAGCGCGTCGCGCCACGGCGGGCGGCCCTAGGAGGCCCTGCCGATCACATGCAGGAGCAGGCGCCGTTGCTGCCCTTGCAGTTGAAGCTACCGCCACCGCCGCAGGCACCCCAGCAGGTCTTCTTGGCCGCGTCCCAGTGACACGGCGGCGGCGCCGAGCACTGGCAGGCGCCGTTCCCGCCCTTGCACTGTCCGCCGCCAGGGCATGCACTCGCGCAGGTCTTGTGGACGTCGTCCCAGTGACAGGCCGCGTTGGGGTTGGGGGGCGCGGAGCAGGAGCAGGCGCCGTTCGCGCCCTTGCACTGTCCGCCGCCGGGGCAGGGACCGAGGCAGGTCTTGTAGCCCTCGTCCCAGTGACAGGGCACGTTGGGGTTGGGGGGCGGGGAGCAGGAGCAGCCGCCGTTCGCGCCCTTGCACTGTCCGCCGCCGGGGCAAGCGCCCGCACAGGTCTTGTGGACTTCATCCCAGTGGCAAGGCTCGGGATTGGGGGGTGGGGGCGGCTGGGTGCACTCGCAGCCGCTGCCCAGGCCCTTGGCCTTGCACTGTCCGCCGCCCGGGCAGGTGCCCACGCAGATTCGCCACTTCTGGTCGAAGCGGCAGGGCAGGTTCGGATCCGGCGGCTGGGCGCACTCGCAGCCGCTGCCCAGGCTCTTGGCCTTGCACAACGCGCCGCCCGGGCAGGTACCCTCGCAAGTCTTCGACTTCTGGTTGTAGGCGCACGGCCCCGGGTTGCCGGCCAAGGCGCCGGGCTCGGTCGGCACGAGCACGAGAGCAAGCAGGGCGAAAAGCGCGATGGCGACCACGCGCAGCGAGAATCCGCGTTCGACGTTACTCATGGGCAGATCTCCTTGGAAGATGGAGCCAGCCTACCGCCCGGGCCAGGCCACCATCAAGCATTGCCGCTGTCGGCTTCGTGCTCGGCGCCGTACGCGGAGGTCTCTTCCGCTCGGCCTCGCGGCAGGCTAGGGTCGCGTCCGGATCGGCCGTCTCGTACCGCGGCCGCCTCAGGAGCACCCGCGATGGCAGCAAAGCAGTCCGGCTTCCAGCTTCGCGCCTACGTCTTCATCGACGCCATCCAGCCGCAACTCGCGCAGTTCATGGCCAAGACCAACCGGGTCTACGACCCGAAGGAGTACGACGCCGCGCTCTTCCTGGAGCTCGCGCCGGCGATGGAGATCCATATCAAGATCGACCAGGCGCTCAAGGCCACCAAGGTGCGGCTCGGCTCGCTCGTGACCGAGCGCGTCTTCGGCATGATGCAGGTGCACCACGCGGACCAGGGTGAGGTGCGCGCCGCGGGCGCGGCCGTGCTGCGGGCCGCGGGCCTGAAGGAGACGGATCGGGCGCGCTGCAACATCCTGGAGAACCGAATCATCCGCTCCATCGAGCAGGATCACGCCATCGCCTTCACCGGGATGTCGCAGGGCAACATGGCCCTGGAAGGCGAGAGCGTGCTCATCATGGAGGCCGAGCCGGCCGCCTGCCTTTCGATCGCCTGCAACGAGGCCCTCAAGGCGGCCCGGATCAAGCTCATCGACATCCGCGTCTTCGGCCAGACGGGCCGGTTGATCCTCACCGGGCCGGAGGCCGAGATCGACGTCGCCTCGGCCGCTGCCACCGCGGCGCTCGAGAATCTTAACCGCGGGCTCTGAAGCGCCGGCCGACGAAGGCGGCAGCCGCAGCCGGTGAGATCCGCGGAGGAAGGACTACGACGCCGGTTCCCGTCCCAGCGCCTCGTCCGTGGCCAGCTCCAACTCGGCCATCTCGGTCTCGGTGAGCCCGCGCACGCGGGAGAGCAGCGCCCGCTTCGGTATGGCGCGGATCTGGAACGCGAGGGCCACCGAGTCCTCCTGAAGGCCGCCCTCCGAGGCAGCCAGCAGGGCGGTGCCGGCGAGCCGGGCACGGCCCAAGTTGGTGGTCAGCGGTACCACGAGCACCGACTCGAGCACGCTCGTCAGCGTGTCGCTCTGCCACACGACCACTGGCCGACGGCCTGTCTGCTCGCGGGGACGGTGGGCCCCGAGATCGGCCCACCAGATCTCACCGCGCCTCAACGCAGATCCTCTGCCGCGAGCGCCTCGGCCCACTCGGCGACGCCGGCCTCCGCGAGCGCCCGATCTTCTTCCGGCTCGCTGGCGAGGCGGTTCAGATCCCAGCGCGCCGGATCGGAGCGGCGCAGAACAAGCACGCGCACACGCTCCCCAGGACTCAGGTCGAGCGTGCCCACCGGCTTGAGCACGCCGTTCTCGTAGCAAGCTTCTACGGGACGCATCCACGCAAGCGTAGCACCGGTGCACCGGGCGTGCATCATGGCTCGGCGTTCCGTGCCATCGACGCCAAGCGCGCCACGTCGGCGGCCTGGCCCTCAAAGCGCGGCATGGGGCGCTCGATGCGCCATTCGGCGGCAAGGGCGGCGCTCGTGGCGGTGGCGATGGCGAGAGCGGACAGGGCGGGGGCGAGCTTGAGCTTCATCGGGGCTCCGGAGGACCGGCAAGGCCTAACAAGAGACTACGCCGGCTGTGGCGAGGCTGCTAGCCGCAGGGGCAGTCGCAAAGAGCCAGGACGATCTCGCCCTGCGGATCTGCCGCACCACTGGAAAGGAGAATGGATCGGCCGCAGCCCAGGGGCGAGGATCCAGCCTCGCGCTCGCCCTCTGCCGAGCGACTTCGTGCAGCGCGTAACCTGCCGGAATAAAAGGAGACGGCGACGTGAGGCCGACATGTCGTACCAGGTACGATATGTGCATACGTACGCCGACATGAACCGCACCTTCCTCCTCTGCCGCAACCTGACCCTGGCCTCGCTGCTCGTGCTCGCGGGCGCCGCCGCCGGCTGCGCGCTCGACACGTCCGACAGCGCGTCCGCCAACATCACCGACGTGAACCACACCGACGTCGAGCGCCAGTCGAGCGGCAACTGCTGGCGCTACGCACAGGCGAGCTGGGTCGAGTCCCTGCACCTGACGGCCACGGGCGAGGCCTTCGACGTGTCGCAGTCGTACTGGACGTACTGGCACTGGTTCGAGCAGGTCGTGGACAACGGCTCGCTCGACGAGATCTCCACCGGCTCGTGCTCGACCGCGGCCTGATCGCCGAGGATAAGTTCATCGCCGAGGACGCCCAGAGCGAGATGTCGTACGCGCAGAAGAGCGCTCTTGGCACGATGAACAGCGAGCTCAAGAGCGGCCGGCTGAAGGACGCCGACTCGCGCCGCGACGCCAAGCTCGTGCGCCAGGTGATGGACGAGGCATGGGGCCTCACCGACGAGGTGCGGGGCTACCTGACCAAGGCCTTCGGCGAGGACGGCGCCAAGACGCTGCGCGACGGTGCGAGCACCGCCGGCACGCCCATCGTTTCGCCGCATGACTTCGCCGTGCGCTACACCGAGCGCGTCACCGACCCGAACAAGGGCACGGTCAAGGACACGAACCTCGCAGTGGCCATCGAGGAGTGGGAGGATGCGAGCTACCCGAGCTGGGGCAGCGGCAGCGAGCTGGAGAAGAAGCGGCGCTCCTTCCAGATCCGCGTGCAGAAGGCCCTGCACGACGCCCAGCCCGTCGTGATCACCTGGGACGTCGACTTCAACGCCATGGAGTCGGGCGAGGGCGAGCTGCAGGGCTCCTTC
>JACQWT010000529.1 GCA_016209145.1 Deltaproteobacteria bacterium
AGCAGCTCCAGGCCCGCGATTTCGTCGTCACGCCAGATGGACAGGTACCAGCGCCGAGCGTCGTACGACTCGGGCTTGGCCTGATCGGCGGGCAGCCCGGGAACCGGCTTCGAGATGTCCACCAACTCGGGCCGCGCAAAGCCGGCGATGAGGGCGTCGTAGAAGTCCACTACGTTCGGCGCCAGCACGGCAGCGGTCAGAAGCTGCGGCGGAGCCGGAGGCGAAGCGTCGTCCTTGACTCCCACGAGCTGGATGTCGCTGCCCAGGTTCGGAAACACGGGCGGCGCCTCGCGCGCACATACCGCTGGTCTTGGCGTGGCAACGAACCTCGAGCACGGCGGACACGCAGCCCACGGCTTCGACGTGCTCGGCGAGCGGGATTTCCTCGGTCGCACCCGACGCGCCGTTGAACTGGTACTTGCTCTTCGACACGACGCAGATGCGGCCGATGCCGCCGCCGTGCAGGTCCGGCGGCCCGCCGCCGGCTCCAGTGACGATGTGCCGCATCATGGGATGCCCCCTCCTTTGGCTGGAGCTCGATGAACTCGGGAAAGCACTTCTCGATAGCATGGAGAAGAAACACGGCAAGCACAATCGTCTTGCGCTCGCACCTTGACCGCCAAATGGTTGATTTAATTTGGTCTGTCGGCGCCGCTGGCGCGCCGCGAGTCAAGCCGAAGCGCCCGTCTCAAGCGGGCAAGAAGAAGGAGCTCGGCCGCACCAAGCGAACCAGGCGGGCCCGCCCCGCGTCGTCGCCGTCCAGCCGCGCGCGTCGCCGGCCTTCCGCGGTATCGAGCTCGACCGAGATCGCCTCGCCCCCAAGCTGCGCGGCGTAGGGCCGCCCCCACTCGACCAGCACCAGAGCCTCGGCGCGCAGCGCGCGCAGCCCCAACATGTCGACCTCCTCGGAGGCGCCGATGCGGTACAGATCGGCGTGCACGATGGGAATGCGCCCCTCGGCGTAGGGCCGCACGAGGGTGAACGAGGGGCTGGTGACGGGCACGCTCTCGGGCACGCCCAGGGCGCGGCACAGGGCGCGCACGAAGAAGGTCTTGCCGCTGCCGAGCGGACCGGACAAGACGAGCAGATCGCCCACCCGAAGGCCAGGCGCAAGCGAGCGCGCGAGCCGGATCGTCGCCCGGCGAGTCGGCAGAGGGATCTCGATCGGGCAGAGCGCGCCGGGGAAGGCTTGCGTCCCGTGCTCCGGCGCTGCGCTCACCGCTGCCTCCAGTCCGCCGCGCGCAGGACCCGCACGGAGCGCGGCACGCGGCGCCGGCCATCGAAGCCGCGCGCCTCGGTCGTCCACAGCGCCGCCGCGGCCCGCTCCAGAGCGCGCGCCGCCAGCTTCCGGCGCGAGGCCACCTCGGCCCTATCGTCATCCTTGGTCGCGTCCTCGGGCAGGCCCTCGACCGCCTGGCGCGCCAGCACCGCCGCGTCCCGGCCCAGGGCCGCCCACCAGCTCGGCGCCCCGCGTCCGGCCTGGAGCCAGGGCCGGAGCCGGGCGTCCGGCCGCCGGGGATCCACCGGGAACACCCCGGCGCCCAGCACCTGAGCCCAGGCCGGGAGCTCGTCCGCGAGCGGGCTAGCACCGAGCCCAATGCCGAGCGGCAGCTTGAGCCCGGCCGCGAGCGCCACCAGATCCGGCACGCACGAGCCGTCCCAGTCGACCACGGCGGCCGCGCCGCTCTGGCGCAGCTCGGCCGGCGCGGGAAGATCCGCGCAGGATCGCTCGATCGCGCGAGCGCCGTCGGCGGGCGGGCTCGTGGCCGGTGTGACGCCGGCAGGCCCCGCGCTCCCGCAGCTCAGTAGCGGGACACCGTCGCTTGCCCCGAGCGAGGCGCGCAGCATGCCTTGAAGGCGCACCGGATCCTCGCCGAGCACGAAGGCGAACGGCGCCGGCGCCAGAAGCACGGCCGGCGCGGCGAGCAGGACCACGGGCAAAGCGTGCTCTTGAGCGAGCGCGGCCATGCGCTCGGCCTGGGCGGCATCGACTCCCGCCACCACCAGCGCCGCTCCGTCGGCGCACAAGGCACTGATGGCCTCACCCAGGCCGGACGCGCCGGCGGGGGCCTCGCGCGTCACGAGCCGGCCCTGGGCCGGGCCGGGCAGCTCGAGCCCAAACGCCACGCCGGCCGCCACCTCGGCGCTGCGGCGTCGCGCGGCGAAGTCGCCGAGGGCGAGAAGGAGGCCGACGGTGCGGCCCGCCACCCGATCCTGGCTGGTCTGGGTGGACAGGCGCGCCACGGCCTCGCCCCGCGTGCCGAGCAGGGCGCGGTACCGGTCGACCAGAAGCTGGGCGAGGGCCGAATCGCCCTTCTCCTGGGCGATCGCGGCCAGGCGCCCGACCACCAGGCGCTGGAGCTCGCCCGGCTCGGTGCCCGCGCCGCCGCCGGTCGCCACGTCGAGCCATCGGCGCAGAGCAGCGGACGGCACGCGCTCCAGGAGCGCCTCGATGCTGCCTGCCGCGGCGCCGGCGGCGGCGGGATCGGTCTCGCGCAGCCAGATCCCCATCAGGCGAAGCGCCTCATCCCAACGCCGGGCCCCCACCGCGCCAAGGACGAGCTCCTCATCGAGCAGCGCCGTGGCATCCGGCTCGATCATCTTGTGCACCAGCGGCTTCAGGCGCTCCAGCGCCTGCTCGTAGCGGCCGGCGCGCCGTTCGACCGCGCCCAGCACGAGCGTGCCGAGGTCGCGCGCGCTGCCCGCCGGGCCGAGCGCGGCGCGCAGCGCCAAGCCTCGCGCCTGCCCGAGGTCGCCGCGCTCCAGGGCGTTGCGGGCGCGCAGGCCCAGCACGAGCGGCGTGAGCTCGTCCGTGGGGAAGCGCTCGCAGAAGCGCGCGAGCTCGCGGTCGAGCCCCTGGCGCTCGGCGCCGGTGCCGTAGAGCCAGCGGCGGACGAGCGGCCGGGCGAGAAGCTCGGTCTGCTGCGTCGAGCCGATGGTGGCCACCGGGATCTCCTCGGTGCCGCTCGCCGCGCCGCAGCCTCGACCGAGCGCGCCCACGGCGAGCAAGAGCAGCCACCGCGCGAGCGACCTTGACGCCCGGCGCCCAATTGGCTCAGGTGGTGCTCCGGGCGGCAGGGCGAGCTTCGGGCTCGCTTCCGCCTGCGCCCGTTTGCCCACTGTTGCCATGCCGCCCTCGCGTCCGCCGAGCGACACGTCCCGCGCTGCCTTGCTTCTACGCAAGGCGCACTCGCTCGCGGGCGTGCTGCCGGTCGGCGTCTTTATCGTGTGTCACCTCTGGGCGAATGCCAAGGCGCTTCAGGGGCAGGACGCCTTCGACGGCGCGGTCCAGACGATCTGGCGCCTGCCTTACCTGCCGGTGCTGGAGCTGGCCGTCCTGCTGCCCCTTGCCTACCACGCGGCCTACGGGCTCACTCTCGTGGTCCGGGCCCGCTACAACGTGGGCCGCTACCCGCTGTCGCGCAACTGGATGTTCGCGCTCCAGCGGGCGAGTGGCGTCCTCGCCCTGGCGTTCATCGGCTTCCACCTGTACGGCTACTGGCTGCCGCTGCGGCTCGGCCGCACCGCCGCCGAGGATCTGTACCCCATGCTCTGCGCCGGCCTGTCCTCGGCCCGCGCCGGCGTTCCCCTCGTGGGACTCGCCTACGTGCTGGGCATCGCCGCATGCGCTTTCCATCTGGCCAACGGCCTGTGGGGCTTCTGCGTCTCCTGGGGCATCACGGTTTCGCGCCAGGCCCAGCGCGCCGCCGGAGTCCTGTTCGGCATCGCCGGCCTGGTGGTCTTCGTGCTCGGCGCCAACACCGCGGTCTACTTCGCCACCGGCGCGCGGCTGGCCCTGCCCTCGTCGAGCCGGACGCCGGCCGCGGCCGGAAGCTGCGGCGGGCCCGCCGGCCCGGCGCACGGCGCGGCAAGCAGCGGTGGCCGCTAGACGAGGCAAAGCGAGGCCGACGTGACGCGCAGACTTCTCCGACATCGGGTGGTCGTGGTCGGCGACAGCGTCGCCGGCCTGGCGGCGGCCGGCGCGCTGTGCCGTGCCGGCGTGCCCGTGGACTTGCTGTCGGCTGGCGGCTTCTCGCTCGGCCGCGCCGAGGCTGCCTGTGGCGGCATAGGCGTCGGCGACGGGTGGCCCTGCCGCGGGCCGAGGCGCGCCGAGGCGCCGAGCGCCGCGCTGCGCGAGTCCCTGCTCGTGGGAGACTTCCTGGCGAGCCAGCCCGCCGTTCGCGCCATGATCGAGGCCGCGCCCGCAATCGTGGCCGCCCTGGAGCGCATGGGCGTTCCCTTCCATCGCGACGGCTACGGCGCGCTCGAGCTGCGCCAGCTCTGTGGCTGCGCACAGCGAGGCGCGGCGTTCGCCGGCGCGGCTACCGGCCCGCTCGTGCTCGGCGCCCTGGGCGCTCAGGCACGGCGCTACGAGGCAGAGCCCGCCACGGATGCGCGCGGCGCGGTAGTGCCCGGCGAGATGGTGCTGCGCCGCTTCGAGCCGTGGGACTTCGTTCGCCTCGTCCTGGACGACGGCGGGGCCTGCGTCGGCTGCGTGGCTCAGGATCTGCGGTCGATGGCCCTGCGCTACTTCGTCGCCGACGCCGTGGTCCTCGCCGGCGACGGCCCGAGCCTGCTCTACGCCGAGGCCGGGGGCGGCCCCGCCTGCCGGGAGAGCGCCCTCGGCGCGGCGTACGAGCAGGGCGCCATCTTCGCCAACGCCGAGCTCATCGACGTCCATGCCACGGCTGTGGCCGGGCCGGACGGACCGCTCGTGCTGCCGGAGGCCCTGCGGGCCGAGGGTGCCCGGCTCTGGGTCCCGCGCTGCGCGGGCGAGAGCCGCGCGCCGGCCGACATCCCCGAGCCGGATCGCGACTACCTGCTGGAGCGCCTCTACCCCGCCTGGGGCAACCTCGTGCCGGACGACATCGCGGCGCGGGAGATCTGGCGCGCCGGGGAAGGCCGCTCCCAGAGCGGGCCAGGACCCGGCGGCGACGACGGGAGGGGCGCGTACCTGGATCTGGCGCGCGTGGACGCCGGACCCGGCTCGGCCCGGCTCGCCGGCGCCCTTGCGCCCGGCCGGCCTCTCGCCGGGCGCGAGGCGGGGGTCCCGATCGAGGTCGTGCCGGCGATGGGGGACTGTCTCGGCGGGCTGTGGATCGACTTCGAGGCGGACGGCGACGGGACGCTCGTCGCCGGCTCGGCGCGCAACCACGCGACGAGCATCGCCGGTCTCTATGCGGTCGGCGCGGCCGCCTGCCAGTACCACGGCGCCGGCCGGCTCGGCGGCAACGCCCTGCTCGCCGCCTTGCACGGCGCCTCGCTTGCCGCGGCCGCGGTGGTCGCCCACGGCGAGGCGCGCGTCCGCAGCGCGGCGGATCTGCCGCGCTCCATGTTCGAGCGCGCCGAGCAGGAGGAGCGGGAGGGCTTCCAGAAGATCCTGGACGCCGGCCAGGACGAGCCCGAGCCCGAGAGCGCCTTCGCGCTGCAGCGCGAGCTCGTCGCCGCCATGCGCCGCGACTGCGGCCTGGTGCGGGACAACGCGCGACTGGACGAGCTGCAGGCGTTGCTGGGCGAGCTCCGAGGGCGCGCCCGGCGCATCCGCTGCCGCGACCGCAGCCAGCGGCTCAACCGCGAGGCGCCGTTCGTGCGTCAGCTCGGCAACCTGCTGGTGCTGGCCCGCGTCGTCGTAGAGAGCGCTCGGCACCGCAACGAGTCGCGCGGCGTGCACTTCAAGCCGGCGTTTCCGGAGCGCGACGATGCGCGGTTCCTGCGCGCGACGCTCGCGCGTCACGCCGGCGAGGGGAGGGTCGAGATCCTCGGCGACGTCGGGAGCGGCGGCACGGGGGCGCAACCCCTCGTGCGTCCCGGCCGCCGCACCTACGGCCGCACGCGGCCGCTCGCCCCGGAAACGCCGGCGGCCGAGGCGGGCGGGGAGCCAACCGCGACCCAAGCCGTGACCGGCCAGGCAGAGCAAGAGCCGTGACCAGCCCAGCAGAGCAACCCGACCAGACGAGCGCGCGCGCCAAGCCGGGCCGCGTCGTGCGGCTGCGCATCCGGCGCCAGGACGACGGTGAGAGCCGCGAGACGCGCCGCTGGGAGCGCTTCAGCGTGCCGTACGAGCCGGGCATGACCGTGGCCACGGCCCTGCGGCGAATCCAGCTCGATCCGCGCGGTGCGACGGGCGAGCCCACTGCCCCGGTGGCCTGGGAGGGAAGCTGCTTCGAGGGGCTCTGCGGCCGCTGCGCCATGCTGGTGGGCGGCCGGGTGCGTCTGGCGTGCGCCACGCCGATCGACGAGGTGGCGCCCCGCGGGCAGACCATCACGCTTGAGCCGCTCGGCGTTTTCCCCGTGCTGCGCGATCTCGTGGTCGATCGCGGACGCCTGGACGACGACCTGCGGCGCGCGCGCGCCTGGCTGCCCGTGCCCGCGGCAGCTCCGGCCGAGGACGTTCCGGCGGAGCCGCCGGAGTTGCAGCGCCGGCGGCTGGCGCTGGCGCAGTGCATCGGCTGCGCGAGCTGCCTCGAAGCCTGCCCCGAGCTCCGCAGTGGCGGTGCCTTCGTCGGTGCGGCGGTCGTCAACGAGATCCGCCTGCTCGGCCTGCACCGGCTCGGCGCGCCAGGGGCGGGCGAGCGGATCGAGGCACTGATGGGGCCGGGGGGAGTCGCCGCCTGCGGCAAGGCGCACAATTGCGTTGCCGTCTGCCCGCAGTCCATCCCGCTCGACGAGTCGCTGGCCGCGGTGGCGCGCGCTGCGACGCGCCGGCTGCTTCTGGGGTGGCTGCTCGGCGACTGACAACCACGGGCGCGCGCAGGCCCGCGGGCAACGTATGCGTTCACGCATTGCGGCGCTAGCAACGACGGCTCGCCGAGTCTGCCGCGATCGCGGGGCAGGGGTGACGCGCCCGAAGGGCGCGTCGGGACCCCAACCCCGTCCCGAAGGGACGGACTTTCGTCCTCGGCCCGGGTCCTCACGTACAGGAGTACGCTGCGGCCCGGGCCTCCGGGCGCGCTCATGCGCGCAGCCCCGCCTGACGAGCCGGGTGTTGGAATGCGTGAACGGTTACCGGGCAACAAAGGGACCGGCCGCCCCGCGACGGCGCCGAGGCGAACCGATGGGACGAGGTCGCCGGGCCAGGAGGGGGGGTCAAGGCGGGCCCGGCACGGCGGCGTCGGCGGGGCGCCGGTCAAGGAAGCCAAGCGCACAGAGCGAGGTGCACGCTCCACCCCTGGGCGCAGCAAGTTCGGTGCCCGCCGGCCCCGCCGCAGCGTTTCCGAAGCGTTGGCGGCGCGGGGCGAGCCGGCAGGGTCGAGATCTGCCGCCCAGCCCTGATCTTGCTGTCAGGGGGGGTGTGGCCGCGCCGCCACGGCCTGGTGCCGTTACTTGCATTCATGTCCGCGCAGCCGGACGAGCGCCGCTCGATCGCCCGCCGCGTCCGCGGCCGCCGCCGGGGCGCGCGGATAGGCCAAGCGCAAGGCGCCCGCCTGCCGGAAAACGTGGTCGGCGTCGATGCAGCCGTGCGCGCCCCCGGCCGCGTGCAGGGCCTCGATCGCGGCGAGCAAGCACGCGTGCTCTTCGGCGTCGAGCAGCTCCCCCGAGTCAGCCAGGGAGCGGCCCCGGGCCGCCTCGATCCAGATCTGCCCGCGCTCCGGGCCGCCCGCGGCGGCGCGCTCGGCGCGCAGGACGAGGGGCAGGGCCGGATGGCCGGCGCGCGCGAAGGCCGCGGCGCGCCCGAGCGAGGCGTCGTCGAGCGCCACCACCAGCACGTCGCGCTGGGTCCAGGCGTCGTGACGCCGCTCTGCGGCATCGCACGCGCGGGCCGGCTCGCGCGCCGGGCCGAGCCGAGGCGAAGCGCTCGCAGACGCGGATGTCGCCGCGGCCGGCGCCGCGACGGGGCCGGCCGCGCGCGGCGGCGCGCGGGTCGGCCAGTCGAGCGCCTCGATGGCCCGCCTGGCCTCCTCGGCGCTCTGCAAGCGCCGCTCGGGCTGCGCGGCCAGAAGCCGCGCGCACAGCGCGTCGTGTCGCTCGTCGAGATCGGGCTGATGCCGGCTGGGAGCAGCGTCGCCCTCCGGAAGCCGGCCCGTCAGCATCTCGTACAGGAGCACGCCGGCCGCGTAGACGTCGCTCGGCGCGCTCGCCGCCCGTCCCAGGCGCTGCTCCGGCGACATGTAGCCCAACGTGCCGATCTCGGCCGCCGTGACCGTGGCTTCCTGCTCGGCGAGATGGGCCGCGCCGAAGTCGGCAAGCTTGGGAGTACCGGCCTCGTCGAGCAGCACGTTGGAGGGCTTGACGTCGCGGTGCAGGATCCCCAGGCGGTGCGCCTCGCCGAGGGCCAGAAGCACGGCGCGGGCGATCTCGGCCGCGCGCGCCGGTGCGACCGGGCCGCGACCCATGAGCTCGCCGAGCGAGCCGCCGCCCATCCAGGCGAGCACGATGGCCGGGCCCGTGGCGACGAAGTCGCGCAGGGGCACGACGTTGGGATGCTGAAGCCGCGCCAGGGCCCGGGCCTCGCGCCCGAAACGCTGCAACGCGTCTCGGCCGGCGCCGGTCAAGCGAGACGCGAAGATCTTCAGGGCGACGCGCTCGCCGGTAAGACCGTCGCGGGCCTCGATCACGCGGGCATGAGGCGTGGTCGCCACCTCGCGCACCACGTCGTAGCGTCCGAAGAGGCGCGCCGGCGCCGCCGAGGGCGGCGGCACGGCGGTCGCCGCGGCGGGAGCGGCATCGGCGTCGGCGAGGCTCCGCCCTTGCACGCGTGCCTCGGCGCGCAGCTCCTCCAGTGCCTGGCCCAGGCCAAGCCGTTCGAGCGCCGTCGCCAGCGGCCGCAGGGCCCGGCGGCGAAGCGGCGAGCCCGGGGCAACCTGCTGCAGGATCCGCAGCGCCGCCTCGTGCTTGCCGTGGCGGCCGTACAGCTCGCCCAGCGCGACCCGGAGCTCGGCCTCGCGGTCGGGCCCCCCACACTGGGCCGAGCCGGAGCGCAGCGCCACCTCGATGACGCGCGCCGCCTCGGCCGGCTGGCCCGCGCGCTCGTGGCACTGCGCCGCGCGTAGCACCTCCCCGGCGCGCGCGAAAGCCCCGGCCGCCGTCTCGTGCCGCTCGAGCACGCACCACAGCTCGCCTGCCTCGCACGCGTGCCCGCGCGCGCATAGGTCGGCCGCAAGCGCATCGAGCTCGCGTGGCCCGAGCACGCTCACCACGCGCGCCCGCGCCCGCGCGCACAGCTCGGCCTGGCCGCTCAGCACCGCGAGCCGCAGGGCACGGCCGGGCTCGGCCCCGAGCAAGGCCTGCTCGGCGGCCGAGGCGAAATCGCAGGCGCGCTCGTACAGCTCCGCCGCCGCGGCGTGCCGGCCCGAGCCGGCGCAGAGCCGTGCCGCGTCCGCCAACCGCCCGGCAGCGACCAGCGCCGCGACCTCGCCCGGGTCGGCGCCTTCTGGAATCGATGAGGAGCTCACCTCGCCTACCGGCACTACGGCGCCGGCGGCTCGACCACGGCGGCGCGCACGGTCACCGCGAAGTCGAAGTCCACGACCGCGCTGTCGATGGCGCTCGGCTTGAGCACGAGGCGCCGCCACCGGTGCACGGCGATCTCGATCTCCTGCGCCGCCGGCCAGACGGCGAAGCGCGCGGGCAGCTCGGCCGCGCCGCCGTCCTCGAACGAGCAGCGCAGCGTCCTCTCCTGCGCCGGCACGAGACCGCGCGCCTCGGCGCCGCGCTCGACGCCCGTCACGTCCACGTAGATCCTGTCGCCCGCGGCGGGCCGCCCGGCCGTCCAGCGCAACGCGACCGGTTGGCCGGCGCCGACGCTGGGCACGTCGCCCGCGACCGGCCGCCCGGCCACGCCGAGCCCCTCTGGAGCATCAGGCGCCTCGAGCTGCATGCTGAAGCCTTCGACCAGCGCCGACCCGCTCGTCTCGAAGAGATAGGTCGTGCCCACCGGCAGCTCGGCGCTGTCGTCCCGCGAGGTGTAGACCACGCCCGACACGATCTCGCCCACGTCGGGAAACGCGCGTGCGGCCAGCGGCGTGGTGCTCGCTCCGGCGCGCAGCACCATGTCGCCCACGTCGAGCAACTCGATGGAGCCCGCCGCAGCCTCGGGCGGGGGGACCTGCGCAGCCCCGGGCGGCTCACGCCAGGCGCAGGTTCCGCCCGCGGGCAGCTCCAGCGGCGAGCCCAGGACCCGCTCCGCCACGTCCTGCGCCAGCCCCCCGACCCGCATGAAGTGGGCGGAAACGCGGGCCCGGACCTGGCTCGCCCCGCCGAAAACCGCCTCGATCCGCTCGACCGCGACGCTGCCCTGGGCCGCGAGCGCGGCGCTCTCGCCGCCGTCGCCCTCCTCGACCACGGTCGCCGTGCAACCCGCCACCGCCAAGAGCGGCGGGCTCAGGACCAGGGCCCACGCTCGCACCATGAATTGCAGTGTAGAGCGCCGGGCGGGCCGCGGCAAGCACGCGGCGAAGGAAGCAAGTACGAAGCAACCACGAGCGGGTTGTGCCTCCCCGGCGCGGCTGGTAGACTGTTGTTCAGTCCAGGTCACCTCGACCGGCCGGAGAACGCCATGACGCGCAGCGAGCTGAAGGAAATCATCTGCAAGGTCATCGAGAAGATGCGGGAGGAGCGCAAGCGCGCGGAGCACGAGACGCCCGCGCCAGCCTGCATCTTCCAAGATCATCCCTGCGACGTCACGACCAAGTACGGGATCAACGAAGAGGGCTAGGGCCGCTCGGCGGGGCCGACGTGCCACTCACCGAAGACGAGAAGCAGTACATCGTCGACCGGGTGGTCGATCTGCTGTGCGCGCCCGACAAGAAGGAGAAGCTGGGCGCCCTGCGCGAGCGGGTGATGGCCGTGCCGCAGGGCGAAGACCGCAGCCTGGACGAGGCGGTGTACGCGGTGGCGCAGGCGATCGAGGAGCTGTACGGCTAGCGCCGCGCTTGCGCGCACTCGCCGGTGGCTGCCGCTCTACTACCTCGCGCTGCCCTTCGCCGGCGGCCTGGCGGTCCTCTTCCCCAGGTCGTGGCTCCTGACCGATCTGCGCCTCTGGTTCCTGCTGCCGCTATGGCTGCTCCTGGCGCACGCGCTGGTCGGCCTCTCCTACGCCATCACCTCGGGCTCGGCGCGCCGCGGCCTTCGCCTGCTGCGGGGCTCGCCGGGCGTGTACCGCGCGCATGCCTCGGCCACGCACTTGCAGGCGGCGATCCTCGTCGCCCTCGCCGAGGAAATGGCCTTCCGCTACGCCGCGCTGTTCGAGTTGCAGGGCCGGCTCGGCGGCGCCGGGGCGGCGCTGGCTCTCACGAGCGCGCTGTTCGCCGCGATGCACCTGTGGCCGGGCGGCGCCGGCGCAAGCTGGCGGCGGCTGCTCGATCTGCTCCTGTTCGCGGTGCTCCTGGGAGCGCTCACGCTC
>JACQWT010000169.1:0-6808 GCA_016209145.1 Deltaproteobacteria bacterium
CGCCGCGCGGGCACAGGAGGGCCGCCGTGCCGCCCCCGCGTCCGAGGGCGGCGAGGGACCGCGCGCACAGTCCGCCGTCGCTGGAGCCGAGGGCGTCTACTCGCTCGATCCCAGCGGCGGGGAAAGCGACGGGCACGAGAGACGCCAGGCCCGCCAGGCGCTTTCGGGATCCCCCGGCCGCCGCGGCGCGGCCGGCGAGTTTGGGGTGCCCGGACGCTACCGCCTGAGCCTGGGCGCCCTGGAGGCCACGGCGGGGCCCGAGCGCGTGGCCGAGGACCAGCGCCGGGCCCGCGCCGCGCGCCTGAGCCGCCACCGCGGCTCCTGGGAGGGGACCGACTTCGAGCGCTACCGGGCCGCCATCGAGAACTACGACCCCTCGGTCAAGCCCGGCAACCAGACCTCGCTCAACGCGGCGCGGGTGCCTTTCGCTTCGTACATCAACCAGATGCACAACCAGATCCACCCGATCTTCGCGGACAGCTTCCTCGGCTCGCTCGACAACCTGCCGAAAGAGCACCCGCTGTCGAACATGAAGATGTTCGCGCGCCTCGAGATCGTGCTCACGAAAGAGGGCCGCCTCACCAAGATGGGCATCGTGCGGACGAGCGGGAACACCGCGTTCGACATCGCCGCGCTAGCGGCGTGACGGCGTTCGACGTGGCCGCGCTGCGCTCGGTCGAGGCGGCGTCGCCCTTCGGCAAACCGCCCGACGCCATCGTCTCACCCGACGGCCGGGTGTACCTGCACTGGGAGTTCCACCGCGATCCGTACTACGCGTGCACCTCGCGCTTTGCGCGGCCGTACCTTCTCAAGGCGGCCCCCGCCGATCTGCCCGATCTGCCCGGCCCGCGCCGGCCCGACGCCCCACCCTCGGCGGACGACCGCTACGGCGGCTCCCCGCGCGCCCCGCTCGCGCCGGCGCGGGACTGACGGGCACTCTTGTTGCCAGTTCCTGGTTGTCCGCGGGACTTGCAGGATGGTGTACTAGGCCGTGGCCGCGCCCGCCGTTCAGAGCCAGGCCAGCAGCGCGCCCGCCCGCCCGCCACGGCGGCACCGGCCGTCGCTTCTTGCCGGGCTGCCGCCGAGCGGCGTCGAGGTCGCCCTGGCCACGGTCGTCGGCGCCGCCTCCCTCGCGCTCGGCAACGCCGCGGCCATCGCGGCGACGGTGCCGTGGCCCCGCGGCGGGGCGGCGCTGCGGCTCCGGCACCACATCTTCGACCTCGTGCAGACTTTGGGCCTCGGCGTGTTTTGCGCCGCGCTGCCACTTGTCCTCTCGCTCCTGGCGCGCCGCTCGGCGCTCGCTCGCCGGCGGCGCTGGCTCGGTTGGGCGGTGCTTGGCTGGCTCTGCCTGGCGGCCATGGACTGGCTGCTCGGCCCCCACCTCGAGCGGCAGGCGCTGGTCCTGCTCGGCGGCCGCCTCTCCTGGCTGCTCTACCCGCTCTACGTCCTGCTTTGCGGGTTGGCCGTGCCGGGGGCGTTCGTGCTCGGGGCCGGGCTGGGACGTCGCCGCTGGCTAGGCGCGCTGCCGGTCGGGGCCGGCGCCGCCGGCATGGTCGTCGGCCACGCCATCCTGCGCGACGACTACCCCGGGCTGCACGCGGCTATTGCCTGGTCGAGCGCCTGCTTGCTCGGGGCGGGCCTGGCGCCAAGGCTCGGCCGCTGGCGGCGCGGGCGCCGGGCAACGGTGGTGGCGCTCGCCGTGTGCGCGGCCGCGGCTCTGGTGGTGGCTCCTTCCAACCCCGTGCGCCTGGAGCTGTTTCGCGAGCCGGGCTCGGTAGCGGCCTGGGTGCTGGCGCGCGCGCTCTGGCGGCCGCCCGAGCTACGGCCGGCCGCGGCGGCCGGCCTCGCGCCCGCGTACGAGCCGCGCGCGGCGCCGCCCACCAGCCGCGCAGGATCCGGCGCCGGCCGCCTTCCGCCCGATCCCGTGGTCGTGCTGATCACCGTGGACGCGCTGCGCACCGACGTGGTCGCGGATCCTCGCAACGACGCAGAGCTGCCGGTGCTCGCGGCGCTGCGCGGCTCGGGCGCGTACGTCGAGCGCGCCGTCGCGGCCGGCTCCCAGACCTCGCTCACGCTCACCACCATGTTCACGGGGCGCTACTTCTCGCAGCTCCACTTTGCCCCGTACGGTGAGGGCCGCAACCGCTTCCTGTGCGCCGCCGGTGACCCCGCCGTGCGCTTCCCCGAGATCCTGAGCGCCGCCGGCGTGCAGACGATGAGCGTGGTGGGCTTGATCTTCATTGCCGGTCGCTTCGGAGTCGCCCGGGGCTTCGCCGACGAGCAAGTGGTGGTCCGCGGCCGCGAGCACGCCATGGCCCAGGATGTCGTCCGCCCGCTGCTCCGGCGGCTGCGCACCATCCGCCGCGGTCGCCACTTCCTGTACGCCCACCTGCTCGAGCCGCACGAGCCCTACGACCGGGGCAAGGTGCGCGAGGGGCCGGACTATCGCTGCTACGTGTCGGAGGTGGCCGCGGTCGACCAGTGGCTCGGGCAGCTCTGGGACGTGCTGCGCCGCCGCTTCCGCGGCCGAGGCTACTTGATCGTGACGGGCGATCACGGCGAGGCCTTCGGCGAGCACGACACGCACTTCCATACCTCCACGCTCTACGACGAGATGGTGCGCGTGCCGCTCGTCATCTGGGGCCCGGGCATCCCGGCGCGCCGCCTGGACGAGGGCGCGGGCCTCGTCGATCTCGGCCCGACCATCCTCGATCTCTTCGGCCTCGCCACGCCGGCGGCGTTCATGGGCCAGAGCCTGCTGCCGCTCTTGGGCGGCCGCGCGGGCGCCCTCGCCCGGCCCCTCGTGGCGGAGGGGCGGCTGCGACGCGCGCTCTTTCGGCCGGACGGTCTGAAGGTCATCGAGGACGGGCGGCGCAAGGTCGTCGAGGTCTACGACTTGCGAAGCGACCCCGGCGAGACGCACAACCTCTTCGACGAAGAGCCCGAACGGGTTCACCCGGCCGTGGCTGAGCTGCGCGCCTTCTTCGCCCGCCACGCGCGGCACGAGCGCGACTACGAGCCGCCGTACAAGAGGTGATGGAGGGGCCGGCACGCCGCGCCGCTCATCGCTCCGGCGGATGGTCCACGCCCAGGGCGAGGCTCACGCCCAGGCCGAAACCGCCAACCTGCCACGGCGCGCCGCGCTCGTCGCGCAGCTCCACCGTGCGCAGCGCCGCCCCGGGCTCGATGGCAAGCGCGACCCAGGAGCGCCGGTCGAGGCGCAGATCCACGCCTGCTACGCCGGCCGCGCGCACCGTCCAGTCGTAGGCCGCGCCGCGGGTCCCGTCCTCGGTGCTCGCCTCGGGCGCCCAGAGCGCCGCGGCTCCGGCCTTGGCCCCGAGGCGCAGGCGCCAGCGCGGCGAGGACAGCGCGAGGCGCAAGTCGCTGCCCACGCCGACCTCGAACCAGCGTAGGGCGCGCCCTGTGGCCGGGCTCGCGAGCCAGCGCGCGTACAAGGCTTGCCCCAGCGGGCCGACGCGGTGCGCCACCCCGAGCTCGGGGCCGACCACGAGCCCGGGCTCGCTCTCGGGCAGCCAGAGGGCTTGCAGTCCGGCACCGGCGGTGAGGCCCGAGGCGAGGTGCGCGGCCGGCGGCGTGGCAGGCGCGAGAGCGGGCGGCGGCGGCGGGGCGACCGGCCGGGGGCGGGCCTGAAGGCCCACGAGCTCCGAGGTCGCGATGGCCACGACCCGGGCCGCGATGTCGGCCGGGAAGCTGCCGATGGCGAGCCGGCGCACGGACAGCGGCCGGTCGGTGCGCTGCACCTCGACCACCGCTCGCTGCGGGGAGGGCACGTCGATCCAGACGCGAATGCTGTCCTCGCCGAGCGGCCCGGTCGGCCGCGGATCGAGCCGCGTGCGCTCGTCGAGCTCGATGTCGAGCAGGCGCAGCACGCGCAGCTCGCCCAGGCGCTTGGCCCCCGCCTCCGAGACGGCCACCCGGACCGGAATGGGTGCGGCGGCCGGGGCCACGGGACTGTCGCTCGCCGTCGCCACGGCAGGGTGCGGCGCCGATCCCACCGCCGCCCCTCCCTGAGCCGCGTGCGCGTGCGCCGGCACCGCACAGAGCCCGAGGGCGAGCGATGCTTCAACGAGCCGGCGCGCCGCCGGGAGCCGGCGGTGCGGGCTGACCCTCCGGGCCCGGCTCAGTGCCCCCATCGCCTTGTCCGGTGGGCGGTCCTGCGGGCGCAGATCCGTCCGGCGCCGGCGCTTTCGCGGCGATCTCGGCCAGGAGCCGGTCGATCTGCTCCAAGCAGGGGCCATCCGGATACTGTGCTCGATACTGCTGCGCCAGGCGCTGCACCTCGTTGGCGTTGCCCGCGCGATCCTCGGCGGCGATGAGCGTGCAGAGCGCATCTTGGGCGCTGTCGCCCGTCGGCGACAAGTCCCAATAGCGTCGCAAGTACCTCAGCTCCTCGTCGGCCCGGCCGGCCTTGGCGTGCATCTGCGCCAGCGATTGGGCCGCGAGGAAGGCGAGCTGGCTGTCGGGAAACTCGGTCACGACGCGACCCAGGGCCTGCATGGCCGCGGCCGCGTCTCCGCCGCGCGCGCGCGCCGCGTCGGCGATACACATGAGATCCCCGGCGTTGCCCGCCGCGGCGGCTGCGCCGGCGAGCCCGCCCGGCTGGCCCTTCAAGATCTGCTGCGCCCCGGCGTAGTCGAATGCCTGGCAGCGGCCGCGCCAGTCGCCAGCCTGCTCCACGAGAGGCACCGGCGGCGCCGCCCGGTGCGCGAGCGGTGGCGGCCGATCGGGGCTGTGCGGCGAGGGCTCCAGTCGTGACGCGCGCAGGGCCACCGGCACGGTAAGTTGCTCGTTCGCCCCGAGCACGCCGTGGCGCACGCCCAGCTCGGCGTCGGGCACGCTGAGCTCGGCCGAGCCGTCGGTGACGCGGAACAGGGCCGCGTCGCCGTCCAGGCGCACGCGCACGCTTCCTGCTGCCGTGCTCACCCGGGCCTGGCCCACGAGCAGGGCCAGGCGCGTGGCGCGCCGCTCGCCCCCGGCCGAGGCGGTGCTGAGCGAGACCTCGCCCCGCACCAGGCGCAGAACCAGGCCGTCGCCGCCGCTGCCGACCGCGTCGACGATGCTGCCGGGCGCGACCGTGAGTATGCCTCCGCCCGGCAAGGCGTAGCTCATCTCCTGCGTTCCGGCGGCGAAGACAGCGCCAGGGCCAGGCTCCGGCTCGGCCAGCAGGGATGCGCCGCCGCTGCCCTCGGCGCGGGGCGCGCTCCAGCGGCCAATGCCGACGCCCAGCACGAGCGCGGCCGCGGCCGCGCAGAGCACGGGCCAACCAGCGGCGCGGCGGCCCGCGCCGCGGTGTGGGCCGGCCGCCGCCAGGCTTGGCTCGAGCCGCGCCCAGACACGCGCGACGCGTGCCTCGTCGCCATGGTCGCGCAGATCCTCGGGGACGATGATCGGCATCTTGATCGGCCCAGGCGCGTGGTAGCTCATGACCTGGTCTCCCCTCTGCTCGGCGTGACGAAGTGCCGCTCGAGGTGGCGCTGCGCGCGCCCGATGCGGCGCTTGACCGTGGCGAGCGAGCAGCCGGCGAGCTCGGCCGCTGCCGGCAGGTCGTGCCCCTCGACGTAGCGCAGCGTCCAGGCGATGCGGTCCTGCACGGAGACGGTCTGCAGCAAGGCGTAGATCTGGGCGAGCTCGGCGCAGGCCTGCGGCGAGGCCGAGTCGCTGGCGATGGCCTGGACGTCGACGGGCGTGTCCGTCCGGCCCAGGCCCAGCAGCCGGAGCAGCCGGCCACGGCGCAGCCGCGTGCGCACCAGGTGGACGACGATGGAGCCCAGCCACGTGCGGAAGGCCCGGGGACTACGCAGGGTGGAGAGGCCGTCCAGGGCTTGCAGGTAGGCATCGTGGACCACGTCCTCGATGTCCTGCGTGCTGCCCGCGATGTGGGCCGCCAGGTTCAGCGCGAACGGGGCGTGCCGCCGGTACAGGAGCCCGGTGGCGCGGTCGTGGCCTTGCAAGGCCAGGGCCACGAGCATCTCGTCCCCCAGCGTCCCGATGTCGGCCGGCGGGTCGCCTGGCTCCCCGGCCAGCCCGCGCTTCGCCGGAGCCACACCTCGCGCGCCCGACATGGGGGGAGGGGGGGTCGAGGCGGCCGCGGTCGGCCGCGCCGGCGGCTCTGCCGGCTGGACGAGGCGCAGGCGTCTGGACGAAGATCGAGCGGCCATGGAAAAAACGCTATGCTTCCCGTCTAATATACACCGAGTCTCTATTATGACGTGCGGGCAAGCATTTCCGGCTCACCTTTCGTGCAAGGCGGCGTCCCTTGCCGGGCTCCTGGCCCTCGCGGCCTGCTCCGGGGCGGCGGGGGCGGCTTCGGGCCCCGTCCGTAACGGGCGGCCCGGGCCGGAGGCGGCGCCGTCCCGCGCCGGCAGCGACGCGGGCACTCCGTCCGGCGGCGCCGCGCCCGCGCGCAAGCCGTCCAAGGTGGAGCCGCTGGACCACGACGTCGTGGTGCCGCCCGCGCCGTGAACGCGTACGAGCACGAGGCGTGCTAGGCTGACTGGCTGGAGCTTCGCGAGACAGATGGCCGACGAGGAGCGGGAGCATTCCGAGCAGGACGCCGTACAGATCCTCGACCACCTCGTGCAGCGGGCCGTGACCACGGGCGCGAGCGACATCCACCTCGAGCCCAAGCAGCACCAGCTTCGCGTCCGCTTCCGCATCGACGGGGTGATGACCGAGCAGGGGGCGCTGCCCGTGGACATCGGGCCGAGCCTGCTCTCGCGCGTCAAGGTGATCGCCCGCATGGACATGACCGTCCGGCGGCTGCCGCAGGACGGCCAGTTCACCCTGA
>JACQWT010000169.1:6847-20111 GCA_016209145.1 Deltaproteobacteria bacterium
ATCCGATCGAGGTGGAGTTCCCGGACGTCACGCAAGGCCAGGCCAACGTGCGCCAGGGGTTCACCTTCGCCGCCGGGCTGCGCGCCATCCTGCGCCAGGATCCGGATGTGATCATGGTCGGCGAGATGCGCGACTCGGAGACGGCGCAGATCGCCTTCCAGGCGAGCCTGACCGGGCATCTCGTGTTCTCGACTCTGCACACTGCCGACTGCGTGGAGACCGTGGCGCGCGTCATCGATCTCGGCGCCGAGCCCTGGATCGTGGCCAACTCCCTCTTGGCCGTGGTGGCCCAACGGCTCGTGCGCCAGGTCTGTCCCCACTGCGCCGAAACCTACTCGCTGCCCAACGATCTGACGGCGGGTACGGCCGACGACACCGTCCTCGTCCCGCGCGGCACGCTGGTCAAGCGCGCCCGCGGCTGCCGCCGCTGCCACGAGACCGGCTACGCGGGGCGCACCGGGATCTTCGAGGTGCTGGAGCTCGACGATGACCTGCGCGACCTCATCAAGACGCAGGCGAGCACGCACATCTACCGCGATCGCGTGCGGGCCATCGGTGTCACCAGCCTGCGCGAGTCGGGGCTGCGGCTCGTGAAGAAGGGCATCACCTCGTTGGAAGAGGTGCTGCGCGTGACCTGAGACGCCGGTGGCGAGAAGCATGTCACGCGAAGCCTTTCCCTCGCTCATCGTCCGCGCGAACAAGATCGAGCCGCAGGGCGTCTTTGCCGAGGCGCTGGCCCGCTACCTGCGTCCTGACGCGCGGGCGTGCGCCGGGCTCGCGCGGCTGCTTGCCGCGCGCCAGGCCGGGGTCGTGGCGCACTTCTACATGGATCCCGAGCTGCAGGGGACGCTCGCCGCTTGCTCCTCTGCGCACGTTCACATCTCGGATTCGCTGGAGATGGCCGCCCGCGCCGTGCAGATGGCCGGGGCCGGCGCGCGGGCCATCGTCGTGCTGGGCGTGGACTTCATGAGCGAGAACGTGCGCGCGGTGTTCGACGCCGCCGGCTTCGATCGCGTGCCGGTCTACCGGGTCACGCGCGAGCCCATCGGCTGCTCGCTCGCCGAAGCGGCCGAGGGCCCGGCCTACGGCGCGTATCTCGCCCGGGCGGCCGAGACGCCGCGCTCGCTGCACGTGATCTACATCAACACGAGCCTTCGCACCAAAGCCAACGCCCAGCGACTACTGCCGACCATGACCTGCACGTCGTCGAACGTCGTGCGCACCGTGCTGCAAGCCCGCGCCCAGATCCCGGAGCTCAGCGTCTGGTACGGCCCCGACACCTACATGGGCGGCAACTTGCGGCAGCTCTTTGCCGGGCTGGCGCGCCTGGACGACGACGGGGCCGTGCGCGAGCTGCATCGCGAGCACGAGCGCGCCAGCATCGCAGATCTGCTCGGGCGCTTTCACTACTTCCCGCAGGGCGTGTGCATCGTTCATCATCTGTTCGGCGCCGAGATCGCCCGCACCGTGGAGCGCGACTACGAGGACGCGCTCGTGACCGCGCACCTCGAGGTGCCGGGCGAGATGTTCGCGCTGGCGCTCGCGGCGCAGCGCCAGGGCCGGGGCGTAGTGGGATCCACGGCCAACATCCTGCGCTTCGTCGGCGAGGCGGTGCAGGCCGCGGCGCGCGCCGGCCGGGGCGGGCGGCTGCGCTTCGTGCTTGGCACCGAGGCCGCCATGGTGACGCCCATCATGCGCCGCGTGCAGGCGTTGCTGCGCGAGCACGATGGCGCCGCCGCTGGCGGGCTCGAAGCCGAGATCATCTTCCCGGTGGCCGACGAGGCCGTGGCCCGGACGGAGGACGCCGAGCTGGCGGTGGTGCCGGGAGTTGCGAGCGGCGAGGGCTGCTCGACCGCGGGCGGCTGCGCCACCTGCCCCTACATGAAGATGAGCTCGCTCGGCGCGCTGCTCGACCTGCTCGCGCGCATTGGGGTCGAGCCGGACGAGAGCCTGGTGGCCTTCCATCCGCGCAAGTACGCCGACACCATTGGCGGCCGCACGGTGGCGGATCTCGGGGGCGAGCCCATCCTGCACATGCGGGAGTTTCAGCGCACGGGAAGGCTGCCCGACGCGCTCGTGGCGGACGTGCTCGGCCGGGGAGGACCGACCTGATGCGGCGCCTGCTGCTGCCTGCCCTGGTGGCGGCCGCGCTCGGCTGCGCGGTGCCGGACGCCGCCCCGGCAGGGCCCAGCGCCGCGAGCGGCGGGGCCGCGGGGGCGGCCGGGAGCGGCGGAGCGGCGCCCGGCCAGCCGGACGGCGACGGCGACGGCGTGACCGACGAGCTCGACAACTGCCCGGACGTGCCCAACCCGGATCAGGAGGACGCCGATCGCGACGGCGAGGGGGACGCGTGCGAGCTGCAAGAGGGGAGCCGGGAGCACCCGTTCATCATCCCGGCCGATCCGCTGCTCCCCGACTACCACGACGGGCGCGACACCCACGACGCCCCCAGCGATCTCATCGACCAGTACCCGGGCCACGAGGACGTCGACGAGTCGGGCCCGGAGTTCTACTACGTCGTGGGCCTGGGCGAGCGGACCGAGGTCCGCGCCTCGATCGCCCGCCCCGAGCCCGAGGGCACGGATATCGACGTCCATCTCCTCTCCGGGCTCGATCCCGTGGAGCTCGTGGCGCGAGGCAACTACGAGGTGCGGGCCACGCTCGAGCCGGGCGTGTACTACTTCGTGCTCGACACCTACGTGCAGGACGGCGAGCCGCACCTCGGCTCCTACGAGATCCCGGTGGCGCTGGGCACGTGGCACGCGGGCACGGCCGAGGATCCGCTGCTGCCCGGCGAGGATCCGGAGCAGCCGCTCGTGCTGCCCTTCTTCTTCGGCGACTCGCGCGACACGCACGACGGCGTCTCGGACGACTTCGACTCCTATCCGGGGCACGAAGACATCGACGAGTCCGGTCCCGAGATCGTCTACCGCTTCACGGTGGGCGAGCCGGCGCGGCTCGCCGCCACCATCGCCTTCGACCAGCCCGAGGGCACGGACATCGATCTGCACCTGCTCTCCTCGCTGGACGGCCCCGCGCTCGTCACGCGGGGTGACACGGCGATCTACGCGCTGCTCGAGCCCGGCACCTACTACCTGGTGATGGACACCTACGCCAAGGACGGCGCGCCGCAGCTCGGTCCCTACGATCTCGTGCTCAGCATTCGCTCGCGCCACCCGCCGCCGAGCGCGCGCTTCAGCCAGCACGTCCTGGCCGCGGTCGACTACCTGTGGGCCCAGCACCGGCTGCTCGGGTACGACGCGGCGGTGCTGACGCACGACGTTCCCTACGGAAGCTACGGGCTCATCAAGGCCACCAAGCCGCCGCGCACCATGTGCGTGGCCGCGGTGATGGAAGTCATCCTGACGGCCATGAACATCTGGGCCGAGGACACGGGCGACGCGACGCTGTTCGACTTCCTTCCCAAGAAGAGCTGGGAGACCCTGGATCCCGATCACATCAAGGCCCACATCTGGGTCAACGAGTCACTGGGCGCCTACGGCACGGCCGACGCGCTCGCGCACTTCGGCATGGGCGAGAACGTGCCCTTCGCGGAGCTGGAGCCGGGCTCCTTCGTGAATCTCAACCGCACCACCGGCACGGGTCACGCGGTCGTGTTCCTCTCGTTCCTCGACGTGGTGGGCGGCGAGCACGCCAAGTGGCAGCCGGGCGTCGTCGGCTTCAAGTACTTCTCCTCGCAAGGCGGCTACGACGCGGGCGCGGGTGGGCTCGATTTGCGCTACGCCATCTTCGACGAGTACGGCGCCCCCGAGATGCCCGGCAAGCGCGATCTGCACGTCATCTACAGCGACAGCCAGAAGACGCTCAACACCGGCGTGATGTGGGCGCCGGACCACTGGACGCTCCAGGACTACGTCCCGCCCGCCGGGGCGACCCCGAGCAGCTTCCGGGCGGGGTACTTCACGGGGAAGATGGGGGAAAAGTAGCGCCCTATTCTACTCTGGAGGCAGCGATGAAGAAGATCGCGTTTTTGACATACGAGACGCCATGGGCCAAGGGGGGCGGGATCGCGGCGGTGATCGCCCACCTTCCCGCGGCAGTGAGGCAGGCGTCGGGGCTCGATACGTTCGTGATCTCACCGCTTCACTTCCGGTGCCAGAAGATGCCCGAGGTCGTGACGGAATCAGCGGGCGAGCTGGCGGTCCCGTTCCAGGAGGCGAGCCTGCGTGTGGACGTGCGGCGACTGGTCGAGGCCCCCGCGTACCTGTTCCTCCAGCCCGACGATGGCAAGCTCCTCCATGGCGAGGAGGAGCGGCTCTTCGCGGGGCTGCGGCACCCGTACGACGTGCCCGCCGGCCGGCTTCGGCGCGACGCCGTGCTGTTCGGGGCCGCGGCCGCGCGGGCGCTCGCGGCCCTCGACCCGGAGGCGGAGTGGATCCTGTTCGCTCAGGACTGGGAGGCGGCGACCACGGCCCTGGCGACGGCGGGCCGGCAGTCGCCCCTCCCCGTGTTCCTCACGCTTCACAACAGCTACGACTGCCCCGTGAGCGCGGGCGATCTCGCCAGTGTGGGCATCGACGCCGGGGGCTCGGCCGGCCACACGGTGCTGGAGCGGGCGCTCCCGCGGGTCGCGGCGCCCGTGCTCACGGTGTCGGAGCAGTTCGCGACCGACCTGGTCGAGGATCCTCTCCAGGCGAAGGTCATGGCGCCACACCTGCGCGAGAGCCTGAGGAGGCGGCTGGTCGGCGTGGACAACGGGCCGTTCGGGGAGCTCCAGATCCCGCCCGAGGAGCTCGCGGCGGCCCGCGCGGGGGACTTCGCGAAGCTGCGCGCCTGGAAGGCCGACCGGAAGGCCGATGCGGCCCGGGCCCTCGGCGCCCTTGGCCGGTCGCCCGACCAGCCGGTCTGGGGCGAGCCGGCGGAGTTCCTGCGGGTGCTTTGCGCAGCGCACCCGGCGTGGATCGTGATGGCGGGCCGGGACGACCCGCGGCAGAAGGGATACGACGTGGCGGTGGCCGCGATCGAGCGGCTCCTCGCCGTCCGGCAGGACGCGCAGTTCCTCTTCTTCCCGATCCCGGGCGACGAGGGCCTCCCGGGGCTGGCCTTCCTCCAGGAGCTCACGGTGCGGCACCCGGGCAACGTCGTGGCGCTTCCGTTCCTGTTTCAGGAAGGCTCCCTCGCCGCCCTGCGCGGGGCCGAGTACGGCCTGATGCCGTCGCTCTACGAGCCATTCGGCATGGCGGGCGACTTCTACTTGAACGGCACCGTCGCGATCGGCCGTGCGACGGGAGGCATCCTCCAGCAGGTCGTGCCGCTGCGTTCCACCGCGGCCTTCAGCCACGCGGTCCAGCGCCGGTCGGAGCGCTGGCACTGCGCCGCCGCGCTCCCGACCGGGATCCTTTTCCGCGAACGGGACGGGATCCCTTCGGTCGCCGCCGACTGGAGGGGGATCAACGCGGCGCGATACTCCGTCGGAGGATCCCCGAACCGCGTCAACGAGCGCCAAGCCTTTGCGTTGTACCGGCACATGGTCGCAGAGCTGGAACGCGCCTTGCGGGACGGGCTAGAGGTGCTGCACGACGAGCCCGACCTCTACGGCGCCATGGCGGTTGCCGGCGTGGCGCACATCCGGCAGAGCTTCTCCTGGTCCCGTGCCGCGGCCGCGTACGTGCGGTTTCTCGACTCAGTCTCGCAGGAGCAGGCCCCATGACGACGTCCAAAGACAGGGTGGTGCTGGCATACAGCGGAGGTCTCGACACCTCCGTGATCTTGAAGTGGTTGGTGCTCGAGGGCTACGAGGTCGTCGCTTTTCTCGCCGACGTGGGCCAGAAGGAGGACTTCGCCCAGGCGCGCGACAAGGCCCTTGCGCTGGGCGCCTCGGGCGTGCACGTGGTGGACTGCCGGCGGGAGCTCGTCACCGACTTCATCTTCCCGGCGTTCAAGGCGAACGCGCTGTACGAGGGCCGCTACCTGCTCGGCACGGCGCTCGCCCGGCCCCTCATCGCCCGTAAGCAGATCGAGATCGCGGCCCGCGCGGGTGCTCCCTACGTGGCGCACGGCGCCACCGGCAAGGGCAACGACCAGGTCCGCTTCGAGCTGTCCTACTACGCCTTGAACCCGAGGATCAAAGTCATCGCGCCCTGGAAGGTCCGGCGCTTCCTCGATCGGTTCCAGGGGAGACCGGACCTCTTGCGCTTCGCCGAGGAGCACGGCATCCCGGTGCCCGCCACCGCGGCCAAGCCGTACAGCGAGGACGACAACCTGCTGCACATCAGCCACGAGGCCGGCATTCTCGAAGATCCGGCGCTCGAGCCCGGCGAGGAGATCTTCAGCCGCACCACCGATCCCGAGCGGGCGCCGGACCGGCCGGAGCGCATCGCCATCGGCTTCAAGGACGGCATCCCGATCCGCGTCGAGAACCTCGACGACGGCAGGGTCGAGCAGGATCCGCTCGTGCTGTTTCTCTATCTGAACGAGCTCGGCAGCAAGCACGGCATCGGCCGGCTCGACATGGTCGAGAACCGCTTCGTGGGCATCAAGTCGCGCGGCATCTACGAAACCCCCGGCGGCACCATCCTGCACGTCGCCCACCAGGACATCGAGGGGATCGCCATGGACCGCGAGGTGATGCGCCTGCGCAACATGCTCGCCAGCAAGCTCTCCGAGCTCATCTACAACGGCTTCTGGTTCAGCCCGGAGATGGAGTTCCTGATGAGCGCCATCGACAAGAGCCAGGAGGTCATCGACGGCACCGTGCGGCTCAAGCTGTACCGCGGCAGCGTCCGCGTCACGGGTCGCGAGAGCCCGAGCTCGCTCTACGACCGGCGGTTGTCCAGCATGGACATCGAGGGGGGCTTCAACCAGCAGGACTCGGAGGGCTTTATCAAGATCCATGCCATCCGCCTGATGGCGCACCGGGCCATCATCGAGCGCAGCCGCAATGGGCGGACGAGCTCGGGCCGATGACCCTCTGGGACAAGGGCTACGCGCTCGACGAGACGGTCGCGCGCTTCACCGTCCAGAACGACCCCGTGCTCGATCGCCGGCTCGTCCGCTACGACTGCCGGGCCTCGCTCGTCCACGCCGAGATGCTCGCGCGCCAAGGCCTGCTCAGCGCCGCCGAGCTAGACGCCCTGCGGCAGGCCCTCGCCGAGATCGTCCGGCAGGACGAGCAGGGGGCGTTCGCCATCCGGACGGCGGACGAGGACGTGCACACGGCTATCGAGCGCTTCCTCACTGAGCGCTGCGGGGAGGCGGGGCGCAAGATCCACACGGCGCGATCGCGCAACGACCAGGTGCTGACGGCCATTCGGCTCTACGAGAAGCACGAGCTCGGCGCCATCCGGCAGAAGCTGGCGTCCTTCCGCGGCGCGCTCGCCGAGCTGATCGGCCGCAGCGGTGACGTGCCGCTGCCGGGTTACACCCACATGCGCCGCGCCATGCCCGCGTCGGTCGCGCTCTGGCTCGGCTGCTTCGTCGAGTCGTCGTTCGACGACGAGCGCCTGCTCGAGGCCACGCTGCAGCTCGTCGACCAGTCGCCGCTCGGCACGGCCGCCGGCTTCGGCGTTCCGCTGATCGACGTCGATCGCGCGGGCACGGCGCGGGCGCTGGGCTTCGCCCGGGTGCAGAGTAACCCGCTCTACGCCCAGCTCAGCCGCGGCAAGCTCGAGTCGACGGTGGTGCACCTGTGCACGCAGATCCTCTTCGACCTGAACCGCCTCGCCAGCGATCTCATCCTGTTCGGCATGACGGAGCTGGGCTTCGTCGTGCTGCCCGACGCGCTGTGCACCGGCAGCTCGATCATGCCGCAGAAGAAGAACCCCGACGTGCTCGAGTTGGTGCGCGCCAAGTACCATGTCGTGCTGGGCGAGGAGGCCAAGTTGAAGGGCATCATCGGCAACCTGATGAGCGGCTACCACCGGGACCTGCAGCTCACCAAGGAGCCGCTGTTCGTGAGCATCGACAGCACCGAGGAATGCCTGGACGTCATGGCGGTGGTGCTCGGCAGCATCGGCATCGACGAGCAACGCTGCCGCGCGGCGATGAGCGACGAGCTGTACGCCACCGAACGGGCCTACGCGCTGGTCCAGCAGGGCACTCCGTTCCGCGATGCGTACCGCCAGATCGGCCGGCGCTTCGTGGGCCGCTGACTCACCTGCGCCAGCCGCCTCTGGCGGCGTTCCGGCCGCTACAGCTCGGTGGGCAGGGGCCAGCGGACGATCTCGGCCAGGCCGAACCAGGGCGCCCCGCTGCTCAGGTGGTAGAGGTGACCGTCGGGCGCGATGGCCATGCGGCCCAGGGCCGGGGCGGTCTGGAAGGTGACGAGGTCGCTGCCGTCGGCCGCGAAGGAGACGATGCGCCGGTCGCGCAGCTCGGCGTAGACGCGCCCGCTCCAGGCATCGCGCTGGATGCTGGTCACGTCTGTGCCGAGCGCCACCAGCTTCTGCAGGGGCAGCTCTTGCCCCAGCAGGTGCTGCCCTGGCACTCCATTTCCGCGCAGGGCAGGACCGGAAAGCACTGGCCGACTCCGTCGCACATCGTGCCCGGGCCACAAGTCGTGGCGCCGTTCTGGCCGCACGGCTCGGCCGGGCTGCTGATCACGCAGCCCGAGCCCGGGGCCACGCAGGCGCCGGGATGCTCGCTGCCGACATCGCAGACCGTGCCCTGGCCGCAGGGCACGGCGCCGGGCAGCCGGCAGTCGGTCAGGCACTGGGTGCCGACGCAGATCTGCCCCGGCTCGCCGCAGCTCTCGGGGCTGCAGCTCGTACCTCCGCCTGCACCTGCCTCGCCGCCGCCGCCCCCGCCCGCCTGCCCCCCGGCCGCGCCGGCGGCCTCGCCCCCGGCTCCGGCCGCGCTGCCTCCCGCGCCCGCCGCCCCGCCGCTGGTGGTCGGGACCGTGCTGCCGGCGGTCTGGGTCTCGCTGCCGCAGCCGCCCGGGGCTGCGAGCGTGGCGGCCGCGGCCAGCACGGCCGCGCATGGGAGGGCGATGCTTCGCGTCGGTGGCATGGGGGCTCCTCGGGGTCTCGGGGCGAGCCGGCCGAGTCTGCGCCCGGCGTGGCGGGGCGCGCAAGGGGGCGTGGGTAGCGCCGCACCGCTAGCGCCGCCGCGAGCAGCCACGCCAGCGCGGCCAGCGTTGGCACGGGCGCAGGGCTCGTGCGGCAGCCGCAGCCGCCGCCCACCGCTTCGGTCGCCACGGGTGGCAGCTCGGGCAGGGGGAAAGCCTGCCGCGCCGGATCGAAGCGCTCGGGCGCGGTCAGGGCCATGGCCGAGAGATAGAAGAGCATGCCCTCCCAGACGTGCGGCGGGGCCACGCGGTTCGAGAAAGTCGGGCCCTTCTCGCCCGGCACGGTGACGTAGACCTCGCCGAAGTGAAGCGTGTCCGGCGTCGCGACGTCGGCGAGCAGCACCACGGCCTGGCGCGCCAGCTCGCGCGAGCCGTCCTTCTTGCCGCACAGGGCGGCGGCGAGCACGTTCTTCGCGGCGTACACGCCGCCGTCCGCCTTGCCCTGGAGGCGCGGGAGCACGGCGTTCATGTCGGCCAGGAGCTGCGCCTCCAGGCGCGGGTCGTCGTCGCCGAGCACGCAGCCCGGCCAGACGCGCCACGCCGTCGAGCCGCCGCCGTACTGCGTCTCGCCGGGAACGCCGCCGGGCCCCTCGCGCTCGCCGCGGAACAGGCCGCTCCCGGGGTCGTAGTAGCTCTTGAGGATGGCCGCTTGCAGCTCCTGGGCGCGGCGCAAGTAGCGCTGCGCGGGCTCCAGCTCACCGACGTGGTTCGCCAGGCGCGCTCCTTGTTCCAGCCCGACGTACACGGCAACCGCGCCGTGCAGGGTGCTCGTCAGCGCGAAGCTGTCGTCCTCGTTCGCCGGGGCGGGAAGGCCGGTCGCGGCGTCGCGCCAGCGAGCGAGCAGATCGAGCGCGTCCCGGGTCGAGGGCCACACCTTCGCGACGAACGCGGCACGCGCCTCGCCCTCCAGGCTGGCGGCGTGCGAGGCCACGGCCCAGACGTGCAGGGCCGTGTTGTCGATCTCGAAGCGGATCGGCCCGCCCAGCACGCCGTCCGAGAAGTAGTTCATCTCCCAGGCGTAGGCGGGGAACTCCTGTGCGCCCGTGTCGGGATCGACCGTGACCTCGGGCGTGAGCAAGGGGTTGCCGGCAGTGGGCTCGGACCGCTGTAGGCCGACGTACCACACGGCGCGCTGTGTCACGAGCGGAGCCAGGCCCGCGAGATCGAGGCCGGCGGAGAAGAAGGCGCCGTCGCGCGGCCAGTCGAGGTGGTAGGGGGGCTGGCGCGCTACGCTGGCGAGCAGCGCCCCGCTCGCGCGGTCACGGGCGACGTAGACGTTGGCCAAGGCACGCCGGGCCACGAGCTCCACGCGCTCGCCGAGCTCGGCCGCGGGCAGCGCCGCTTGGCCGATCAGCTCGGCCGCCGCGGCCTCGGCCGCGGCGAGGCGCTCGTGCGGCTTCGTGGCCTCGGCCTTGACGAGGACATCGCGCGCCGCGGCGACGCTCTCGCCGAAGGCGAAGAGCGCGGCGCCCTCGGCGACGCCGCCGTTCCAGGCGAGCGGCGCGACGAGCGCGCCGTTGGTCTGGCCCGCGGCCAGGGGCGAGCCCGAGAGCTCGCCGTCCCCGAGATCCGCCAGCGCGTCCTCGGGCGCGTGCTTCCAGCCCTTCTTGGCGGCCAGCGCCGGCATGATGTCCTTGCAACGCAGCATGTTCGCCACGCCCGGATCGATGCCGAGCTTCACGTCCGGGAGCTTCTCGGGCAGCGCGATGATGTTGTCGGCGAGCTTGTCGATCTGCGCGCAGATAGGCGTCGTGTCGCTGCCCACCTGGAGCGCGCTCGGCGCGGGCTCGGTCGTGACCAGAGCCGCAACCCCCGGGCCGTAGGCCCCGTCGATGCCCGCGACGAAGGCGTCGACATCTGGGGCGGCCGGTGCCTCGCTCTTCATCAGCGCCTCGACCGGGCCGTAGTCCACCTCGGCCAGATCGGCGCTCACGTCGGCGAGCGAGTCGATGACGGCGCCATCGCGGGGGTGGAAGTGTAGGATGGCGCCGGCCTTGGCGTCCCAGGCCGCGAGGAAATCGTTGCGGGAGTCCAGGGCCCAGTCGGCGAAGGGTAGCTCGGGGATGCGCGAGAGCGTGGGCGAGAGGTTCTCGTACAGGACGAGCGAGACGGCGGTGACGGGCGAGCCGGCGCCGCGCTCGACGCGCACGAGCCGGCTCAGGACGTCGATGTCGGGCGAGACGACGTCGGTCACGGTCACGCTCAGCCCGAGCTCGGCGTGGCTGAAGGTGGTGATCGGCACGGGCGCGTCGGGCGTGGTGTAGCTCTGCGCGTGCGTCCACGGCTGGGCCCGGAGCCAGGTGAGCGCGGGGGCGCCGTCGGTCGTGACGAGCAGCCCGAGGTACGAGCCCATGCCGTCCTGGGCGCCCAAGTGAGGCGCGCTTCTCGCCTCCCAGTCGTTCGAGGCCACGTACGCGAGCTGATCGGCGAAGCTCGCCGTGGGCCAGCCGAGGACCGTGAGGTCGCCGTCGGCGCTGACTCCGATGGTGAGGGCGCCATGCCCGCCCACGGCGTTGGTGTTGGAGGTGCCGAAGACGTGCTCGATGTAGTCGAGCCCGCTCGTGGCCGCGGCGTCGGCGGCGCCGAGCCCCAAGGCGAGCAGGCAGGCGGTGGCGGGCAGTGCGGTGCGGCAAGTCATGACGCTGCTACGATGCACCGGCCGGCCGGCGGCGTCGATGGGCTCCAGCGTGCCGTGGCTCGCCACAACGCAACACCTCGTGGCGTTTCGAGCCATGCCGAGGTAGACGACGGCGCAGACGACCAGGACGAAACCGTCCACGCAGAGCATCCCCGTACATCGCCCGTCGGGCGTCAATCCGGTCGCCCCGGGAGCCCTTGGAGCCGTCAGCCGTTGGCCATTCTAGCCGACCGCCCGCGCTTGCTCTCGCTAGCCGCTCCGACACGCTCCTAGCGGACGTAGATCCGGCTGTTCCAGGCCGATCCGCAGGAGCTGCTGCTGTAGGTGCCACTGCAGTAGTTGCCCACGCAGTCGGCGCTAGGGACGCGGCAGATCTGGCTGTAGGCGCAGACCCCCATGTTGCAGCCGGCGCGGTCGAGCCCCATGTAGGGGCTGCCGCCCTGCCAAGGAGCTCCGCAATCAATGCACGAAGCGAACCCGGACATGTTGTTGTCGGTGTTGTTGGCCGGGATCGTCGTCAGCCGGATCAGGTCGGCCTCTCCGCTCCCGCTGGGGTTCACGTCCGCGTGCAGGCAGCTTCCCTGCCGGATGATGTCGTCCCAGGAGCTGGTCTGGCCGACGTCGGCCGCGTCGGGGCTGTTGGTTTCACACGCATCGACGCCGTGAACGCTGACGATGCCGGTCGAGAAGAAGGAGTCAACCGTACGTGGGAAGGCGAGCGGCCAGCGGCGCCAGCCGAGAATCGCGCCGTTCGGCCCCGTGCCCGCCGACTGAATCAGCACGTGGCTGCCGACGACCGTGTAGGCGGCCGGGCCCTTGTAGTCGTTCGCGAAGCGGTTGCCGAAGGAACCGTACGGCGCGTCGCCCGTCCAGAAGGCCTGATTGTTGTACCCGACGCTGTTGCCGTCGGCCGGAGCGATGTTCATCACGAGCGTCCAACCGCCGCCGTTCGTCGCCATGTCGCAGTAGACGTCAAACGCATCGGAGGGATCGCCGCCGTTGGCATCGATGACGTAGACACCGTCGCCCTTGGACAAGCCGGCGTTCAAGATATCGAGGCAGCTCTTGAGCGGCGTGCAGACGCCAGAGACGCACTTGGCCGCGCCCCCGCAGGCCTTGTCGCAGCCGCCGCAGTGCAGTGGGTTACTCTGCGTGTCCACGCACTTGCCGCTGCACTTGGTCAGGCCCCCGCCGCAGAACAGCTCGCACTTGCCGTTCACGCACACCTCCCCCTGCGCGCAGGCCACACCGCAGCCGCCGCAGTTGGCGGGATCGAGCTGGGTGTCGGCGCACTTGCCGCCGCACTTGGTCGTGCCACCGGAGCACACCAGGCTGCACACGCCGGCGGCGCACACCTGCCCGGGGCCGCAAATGTTGCCGCAGCCGCCGCAGTTGGCCGGGTCGGTCTGGGTGTCAACGCACTTGCCGCTGCACTTGGTCGTGCCGCCCACACATACCAGCCCGCACGTGCCCGAGGCGCACACCTGTCCCTGAGCGCAGCTCTTGTCGCAGCCGCCGCAGTTGGCGGGATCAGCCTGCGTGTCAACGCACTTGCCGCTGCACTTGGTCGTGCCGCCCACGCACACGAGGCCGCACGCTCC
>JACQWT010000530.1 GCA_016209145.1 Deltaproteobacteria bacterium
CCCGAAGGCAGTCGCTGCGGCCCGGGCCTCCGGGCACTGCTCCGCCTGCCAGTCCCGCCGCGCTCGCGGCCGCCTGACGAGCCGACTGGGAGGGAGCGCGAGCGCGTGCAGAGCGCCGTGCCCCGAGCGGCCAGTCCACCCGGCTGGCGTGAGCGCCGGCCTCCTGCCGTCGCGGCTCTCGCGCTCGCGCTGCTTGCCGGCTGCGGCGGCGCTTCTCCCTTGATGCACCCCGCCCATCCGCTGGAGCAGGGCGAGGTGAGCCTCGGCGCGGGCTTCTCGGCCGAGCTTGCGGCGACGCCGAGCGCCGCGGGCGCACCCGGGTCGGCGGGGCGTGTGCTCGGCGATGCCGCCGTCCCCGGCGGGCTCTCCCCGTGGCTGGCCGGGCGGATTGGCCTGGCGGGCAGCAACGAGGCCGGGCTCGGCTACACCGGCCGGGCGCTGCGGGTCGATGCCCGGCACGCCTTCGCGCTCGGGCGGCCCACACTATCGGCGGGCATCGGGATGTCGGCCCTGCTGCCGCACCGGCGCGAAGAGCAGGCGGCGAACGTGAGCGGCGGCGGGGTCGATGTGCCGGTGCTGCTCGGCCTGCGCAGTGACCGCGACACCTACGCGGCGTGGATCGGCGCCCGCGGGAGCGTGGAGCTGCTGCGCGGCTCGCGGCAGATCGAGCTGGAGCCCGGCTCGCCCTCGTCCGAGCTGCGCATCGACGATATCGACGCCTGGCACGCCTGTGCCGGCGGCCTGGCCGGCTTGCGCGTGGGCGTGCGCTACCTGTACGCGGTGGCCGAACTGGGCGCGAGCATGCACTTCGCCGGCGCCAGCGTGGGCGAAGAGAGCGTCAGCCTGCGGCAACTTGGCCTTGCCCCGGCCGGTGCGCTGGTGGGCAGGTTCTGAAGGTTGGTGGCGCGTCCCCGGCACCCATTTCTCCCGTCCGTGATCACCAAGCAGCCAGCCGGCGGCCGAGGCGCCGCGCCGGCCGTGCGTATGCCTCACCCGCCCCAACGCCAGCCCAGGCCCAGAGTGAGCCCGTGTAGCGGCAAGGGCGTATGCGGGAAGCCGTCGAGCCCGCCCCGCAGTTTCACGAACAGCGCGTGCCCGCCGGGGCTGGCCACCAGGTCGTACGTGCCGAAGAAATGCAGGCCCAGTCCCCAGCCGTCGACGACGCCGCTTCTGCTGACCCGGGCGAAGGACAGGTAGCTCGCCTGAACGCTCAGACCGGCGCCCAGCCGGCCGACGCGTTGCTCGTAGGATCCGGCCGCGTAGAGCTGCTTGGCGCGCAGTCCGTACTCGGTCGAGCCGAGCAACGCGCCGATGTGGCCGAACCCGCCGCCGTAGTGCCCGTAGCCCCCGGCACTCAGATCGAGCTCCGCCGCCCAGATGGGAACGGAGAAAAGCTGGCGGAACGCGCCGCCGCTGAAGGCCCGCACGCTGAAGCGGGACCGGTCCTCGTCGCGCCCGGGCAGCCGGTCCGATCGCGCCGCGCACAGGTGGCACGACAGCGAGCGATCCTCCGGGGCGCAGGGCTCCGGCAGGTCATACTGGCCGAGGGCGGGCGTGCCGAGGCACAGCACCGCCAGGCACACCGGCCACCGGACTACGGACATCCCGGCACCTCCCGGGGCCCGTCGGGCGTGTCCGGCCCGCCGTCCGGCGGCCCGCCGTCTTTCGAGCGCCTGCCGAGCACGGCGCACAGCTCGTTGCGCTGGATCTCGGCGCAGCTCATGTCCTGGATGCACCGGCTCTGCTCGGCGGACAACTCCGGGAAGACGTCCGCCCCGCAGTAGGACTCGTGGAAGGTGCATGAGACCACCCATGGTCGGGAGTCGCCGCAGCAGTCGAGCCAGTGCGCCGCGGCCTGCTCGCACTCGAGCTCGTCCTCGCGCACGCTGGCGTCGAACAGGAACGCAGTCAGCGCGGCGCTGAGCAGCACGAGCGCGGCCAGGCTGCGTCGACTTGCTGCCGGGCGGCTACTGCCTGTCTTGCCGTTCGCTACCACCGGGCGAGCACTCCGAGCCCCGCTCCAGCGCCACCGACCGCCGCGGGCGCGAGGGTCCAGCGCACCGACGCCAGGTCGTTGCGCACGAGGACGTCCTTCCGAGCTACCAGCGCGGCGACCAAGATGGCAGCGGCGGCAGCCTGGGAAATGCCGACGCCGACCAGGGCGTAGAGCCCGGCGGTATTGGGCCTGGCGCTGTCGAGGGCGATGAAGGGTCCGGCGAGGGGGACGTACAACGCCGCGAGATCATCGCGGGACCTACTCTCCTGGTCGATGACCGCTACCGCTGCCGTCGACAGGTAGATCGATGTGAGGCTCGTCGCTCCTGCGATCAGTAGCCCTCGCCGCGCCTTCGAACTGTGATGATAGCCCTCGGGTATGGCTTCACTGCGGCGGTAGGGCAGCTCTCGCGGGGGCGACGGGCACCGGGGCGGCCCGGCCGCGTGGCGCGGGCCTGCAGGCGGAGTCAATGGCTGGGCCATCGCAGGCGGAGCAGCCGCGGCGGCGAGCAGGGCGAGTGCCGCTGCGCCCAACACCGCGACCGTCCGCGCTGGCCGCAGCCGAGAACGCTTCGGGATGGCAGTGCCGAAAGGACCCATGGGCCACCTCGCCTAGTCGGGCGGCACGCCCGGGCCGAGCGAGTCGAGCCGGATGCGAATGATCGTCGTCTTCTTCTCGACATCCCCGACCGCGAACAGCTCCTCGCAGGTCAGGCCGATGGCGTGGACCGGCCAGAGCTTCTCAGTGATGGGCAGGAACCATGCCTGCCCGTCACTCAGCCGCACCACCATCACGCGCATCTTGTCGTCGTAGATGCCGTCGTTCGCGGCGTAGCCGCAGGCCACCTCGAACGGCCGGGTTCCGATAGTGCCCGGGTACGAGCGCAGCCGCCGCGCCTTCAGGGCCTGCGGATCGGTGGTGAAGGGCGCGGTCATGATGGACTGGATCGGGTAGGTCCAGTCGTCCGGCTGCTTGCCCTCGCCGTACGCCCAGACCAGATCGACGCCGTCGGCGCCGAGATCCGCTGCCCCCTTGGTGTAGTCGCCGACCCAGCGCTGAAAAAGTCTGGCGCCGGCGACCGGATCCCAGACGTTGATGCCGCGCCGCTTCAGGGTCCCGGTCGACCAGAAGAGGGCGTCGCCGCTCGCGACGGTGTCACCGACCGTGTCGTGCTCCGGATCGGTCTCCGAGGAGGTGACGAAGATCTGCTGCGACATGTCCCAGGGGTGGGCCGTCTGCACCATCGGCCAGGTGTACTTGAAGAGCCACTTGCTGGTGCACTCCCAGTGGTTGTCCCACGGGTTGTCCTCGTTGATCTCGCGATCGAGCAGCCGGGGGCGAAGCTCGTCGATCGGGCCGCCGATGGCGCCGTAGTGTTTGGACTCATTTCCCTGGGTCTTGTGACCGCGCAACTGCACGACGTGCATGCCCTCGGCCAGGTGCTCGCTGTGGAAGCGGCAGCCGAGCCAGCTCTTCCCGTGCATCGGCTGCACAAAGGCAAAGCGCATGGGACCATCTGCATCTCCGATCGCGTACATGTTCCACTGCTTGTAGACCCCGCGCACCATCTCCAGCACGGCGCTGCCGTCCGGGTTGTGGCTGAGCTTGGGTTCGCTACCGATGGGCGAGGTAGAGTCGTCCCAGTCGGTGACCATGGCCTGGCACTGGATGCCGCCGGGCGCCTCGGGGCAGGGCTTCCAGGCGATGGGCGGGGGCAGCAGGTCCTTGGAGGGCGGGACGTAGAAACGGCAGTCGCACGACCAGTCGGTGTACTCGACCCAGCCCTCGGGCACGACCGCAGGTATTGGCTCGGGCTCGCACTGGGGCGGGCCGGCGTCGGCACCGCCAGAGGCGCCCGTACTGCTCGCGCTGCTGCTGCTCCCAACTCCGCCCGCCGCGGCCGCGCCCGTGCCGGTCGCCCCTGTCGCCGCCGCTCCGCCCGAGCCAGAGCCGTCGGGCTCGCTGCACGCCTCGAGCGCGCAGCCCGGCGCGAGCAGCAGGGCGCCAGCGAGCAGCCGCCTCGTGCCGCTCGCCGCGCTCACAACTGCCCTCCGAGCTCGGCCAGGGTCGCAGGCTCGTAGGCAAGCTCGCCCCTTCGCTCGTAGGCGACCTTCTTGACCGGGGCGAGCAGCGTCAGCCCATAGCCCGCGCCGTCTACCAGCGGCGGCAGCAGCAACGAGCGCTTGGCCCTGGCAATGCCGCCGACCACCGGCCCGCCCGCGGCCCGCACGTCGAGGCGCGCGATGGCGTGCTTTCTGTTCTTGCTGTTCGAGGAGGCTAGCAGGATGGCCCCGTCGCGGTCGGCCACCAGCCAGTGCCGGTCCCACTCGGGGTGTCGCAGCCAGCGGCCAACCTGCAGGGTGCGGTGCGTCTTGAGCTCGACCGCCCAGAGCCTGGCCGCGACGCAAGGGCCGAGCAGATCGCCGTGCCCGAGGTGGGCCTGGAGTGCGCTGCCGCCCACCTCGATGGTGTGCGCCTCGCCAGGCTTGCCAGGCGGGACGTGGCAGATCTCGACATTGCCCTTGCCGTCCTGCTTTCCTTTCTCGCCTCCCGGCGCCGGGGCGAGCTCGGCCTCGTCGAGCACGTAGAGCGCGTCGGTCGAGAAGCCGTACGTGGCCGCCAGCACCCTCTCGGCCCGGATCGCCGCTGGCACGCGGGCCCACTGTCCGCTCGCGAGCGGCGAGAACCAGATCTGCCCGGTGGGCTCGTGCGAGTCTGGATCGTTGCCCCCTACGACGAAGAGGCCCCGGCGCATGCGCGTGAGCACCGGGACGAAGTCCTTGGCGTGCGGCGAGCCTGTCCCGGGCGGGTACGTGCACACGCCGCTCTGGGGCGAGCAGTAGCCGGAGAGGCACTGCGAGTGGTCGGTACAGGCCAGGTCGCAGCAAGCGCCGGGCTTGTCGACAAGGCACAGCCCGCTCGGGCAGCCGGGGCAGGGGGCCGAGCTCGGCGCGAACATGCTGATGCGATCCCGCAAGCTCGCGTAGATCGTGCCCGTCGCGCGGTTCACGGCTACCCCGTAGGCGTAGGCGGCCATGGGCAGCTCGGTCACGTACCTGCCCGACGGATCGAACTTCTGCACCCCGTTCGACGCGTCGGCAACGTAGGCGTAGCCCGCGCCGTCGATGCCGATGCCCACCGGATACTCGAACTTGCCCGGGCCCGTGCCGTGC
>JACQWT010000109.1:0-3233 GCA_016209145.1 Deltaproteobacteria bacterium
CTTGATCGTGCCGCCCAGGCAGGTCAGCCCGCACTGGCCCTGCGCGCACACTTCGCCCGGCCCGCAGGCCTGGTTGCATCCGCCGCAGTTGGCGGGATCGAGCTCCGGGTCGGCGCACTTGTTGCCGCACTTGATCGTGCCGCCGAGGCACTCGAGCATGCAGGCGCCGCCGGAGCACACTTGGTCCGGCGGGCAGGCGTGGTCGCAGCCGCCGCAGTTGGCATGGTCCGTCTCGGTGTCGACGCACTTGCCGTCGCACGCAGTGGTGCCGCCCATGCACCCGAAGCACTGGCCCTGGGAGCACGGCTCGTCCACCGGGCAGGCTTGGTTGCACCCGCCGCAGTGCTGCGGATCGACAGCGATGTCCACGCAGTTGCTGCCGCACTTGGTGGTGCCGCCGGTGCACGGCGGGACCGGCGGGACGCACTGGCCCTGCGTGCACGTCCCGCCGGGCTCGCACGCCTGCCCGCAGGCGCCGCAGTTGGCCGGATCGAGATCGGTCCGGGTGCACTGGCCCGAGCACAGCTCCAGGTCCCCCGGGCAGCCGCCGCCCTGGCCGCCCGTCGTCTGGCCGGCGGAGCCGGCCTCGCCTCCCGAGCACGCCGCTGCCAGGCCAACCGCCAGCGCCGTCCAACCGAGCAAGCCCAACCGAGCTACCCGTGCCATCGATCCCTCCTGCGATGGCGACGAGGATACAACGTGTCGAGCGAGCGAAGCCAGCGCCGGCGCCCCGAATCGCCCGCCGCGCGCGGGACCGCGCCGCCCCCAACGCCCCTTCTATTTCCGAAAAGCGGGAATAGGAGGCCCGATCGCGAAGCGATCGCCTCCTCTATTCCCGCTTTTCGAGAATTGAGGCGGCGATTGCGCTTCCGCTACGCCCCCCGCAGCTCGTTCGTGGGATCGCCGCGCGCCACGATGGCGGCGAGCACGGCGCGCTCTGCGGGGCTCGGCAGGTAGCCGGCCAGCTCGGCCTCCAGCACTCGCTCGCCGTGCTGGTTGGTGTACTCCACGTGCGCCCTGGCGCGCCCCGTGGGCTCGTCGAGCTCGGTGATGGTGAGACGGCAGGTGATGGTGTCCCCGAAGTACACGGGCCGCCTGAAGCCGAAGCTCATGCCGCTCGCCAGCCAGCCGAGCTGGCCGCCCACCTCACAGAGCAGGCTTCCGGTGAGCAGCCCGTGGAGGATCGGGCCCGCGAGGCCCTTGCCGCGGGCGAGCTCGGGCTCGTAGTGCACGGGATTGTAGTCGCGGGTAAGGTCGCCGAAGCGCTCGGTTTCGTCGCGCGTGAAGGTGCGCGTGGCGACGAAGCTGTCGCCCTTCTTCAGGCCGGCAATGGCGCGCCGCCGTAGCTCGGACATGGCCATGCCTACGGGGCAGGGTGCTCGGAGAGCCAGCGCTCGCAGCGCTCGGCGTGCTCGTCGCGGACGGCGCCGTGCTGCGCGGCCTTGCGGCACGCCTCGAAGGCGGTGCGCGCCTTGGCCAACAGGGGCCGGCTCGCCTCGGTCGTGGCCTGCTTCCACTGTGCGGCAAGCTCGGTGTCCGCCGCCACGGGCGCGGGCACGGCAGCGCCGCCGAAGGCGTCGGCGAAGTCGGCCCACAGCTCGCCCATGCGCGCGGTGGCGGCCACGACCCAGCGCACGGGCGGCACGGGCCGGAGCTCGGTCACCTTCCGGTACGCCTCGCTCGCCTGGACGACCCGTTTGTGCCGCTCGGCCGCCCAGCGCGCGATCTTCGTCTTGACGTGCTCGTTGACGGCCTTGACGCTGGCCGGCCCGGAGTAGGCGGGCACGGCCGGCTCGGCGGCCCGCTCGCGCGTGCGCTCCGCGGCGAAGAAGAAGGCCGCCCCGACCGCATCCAACACCTCCTCGCGTCCCAGCATGGGCGCCGGGACATCGTGGCCGATGCTCTGAGCCGGCTTGCTCGGATCCGGGGGCCGCCAGAGCTGGACGACCTGGCCGAAAGCCTGGTCGGCCTGCGCGCCGCGGCCAAGGCCGGCCAGGGCCCGGCCGCGCGTGGCGTGCCAAAGGAGCTTCACGCGCAGATCGGCGTTGCCGGCCGGGCCCGCAGCCGGGGAGAGCGCTTCGAGCGCCCGCTGCCAATCGCCGCGATCCACGTGGTGCCGCGCGATGGCCACGCCGAGCAGCGCAACCTCCTCGGCCCGGCTGCGGCCGTATGCCTTGGTGTAGAGCGCGGCGTCCTGTGCGGCCAAGCCGGGGTCGCCCAAGGCCAGCCGGGCATGGGCCGCGGCCGCGAGGGCCGCATCCGCGCCGTGCGCCGCGGGCTGCGCGCGCGCCTGCTGCTCTGCCCGCTCCGCGATCCGAGCGAGCTCGGCAGGCGCCTTGTCGGCCGTGGGCGACTCGGACAGGCGCCAGCGCGGATCGATGGCCACGAGGTAGGCGAAGATGAGCCCGTCGTCGCGGCCGGCCTCGGCGTACGCCTCCGACATGCGCAGGGGCAGGCTGCCTGCGCCCGCGCAGCCGAGATCCGCCCCGCCGGGCACGCGCAAGTCGCAGCCGCGCCACGCGGCCACGAAGCGGTCGCCCGCGCCCTTCAACTGCGCCGCGCGGAAGCGCGCATCCGTCACCGCCCGGGCTCGATCGAGGATCTTCGCGGCATCGGCGATGCGCCGGGCGCACTGCTCGTCGCACCGGGAGGGCGCCGCCTCATTGCTCGCGTCGGCCTGCTCCGCGGCGGCAGGCGTCGCGGGTTGCCGCGTCTCGCCGCCCGCCGCCCGCCGCTCCGCGCTCTCCGGCCTGTCCGCCGCGGCCGGCGCTGGCGGCGGGCCGCAGCCGGCCGCGGCCGCGAGCAGTACCAACGCGGCGGTTGCTCCGCCGGCGGTCCGCCTACTCGCCTTCGTCATCGATGGCCACGTCGGTCGAGGCCGGGCCCCGAGCGAGCCGCGCGCCTCCTGCCGCGCCAGCTTCACCGTCGAGCTCGACCTCCTCGGCGGACAGTTCCTCCACGCTCTCCGCCGCATCGAGCGCGACCACGACGTCCTCCTCGGTGGGCGGCGGGAACAGCGACACCTTGGTTTCGCTCAGCGGGGAAAGATCGAGCTTGACGAGCTTCTGGCGAACCACCTGCTTGGCGGTGAAGAGCTTCGCCTCCTCGGTCGTCTCGGCCAGTAGCTCCTGCGCCCGGCTGGGCAGGGGAAGCCCTCCGGCCACGAGGTGCAGGCGTACCTCCTCGGCCTTCGTGGAGTAGATGCCGGCGCGGTGCTCGGCGCCGCCCGTGGC
>JACQWT010000109.1:3312-5445 GCA_016209145.1 Deltaproteobacteria bacterium
CCGTGGCCCGCTTGACCTCGGTGAAGAACTCCTCGAACACCGTGGCGGGCGTCTCGGCCAGGACCTGACCATTCGCCGCGATGAGCGAGCCCACCATCACGATCTCGTTCTGCGCGAAGCCCGAGGCGAGCAACTCGTTGTCGTTGACTATGCCGTCAAACGCCTGGAGCAGCGATTCGCGGCCGAGCGGCTCGTCGACGTCACGACTGCCGAACACCGTGACCGCGCCCGAGAGCAGCGCCTGGCGCAGGTCGCTGGCGTCGAAGGAGCGGATCGAGGTCAGGCCCTCGTCGCCGGGCAGCCGGTTGAGCTCGTCGAAGGCCCGCGCCACTGCCGCATTGGCCTCGCGCAGGAACTTGTCCACCCCCGCGCCGGCGAAGCGGGCGTAGAGCTTCTGGTTGTCGACGATCACGAGCGAGCTGAAGTTGGCGTCGAGCAGCTCGTTCAGGGCGCGCAGGGCGTTGACCTTGACCTCGTAGCTTTCGGAGCTGGCCGGCAGGACCGCCAGAGCGATGACCGCGAAGCCCTTGCTCGCGATCATTTCTACCAGCGCGGCAAGGTTGCCGCCGGTGCCGCCGCCCAGGCCGCCGATGGCGATGGCCGCCTCCCGGCCGCGCAGCATGCCGGCCAACTTGGCCTTGATCCGCGTCGCGCCGTGCTCGAGGCAGCGGGCGCCGAGCGAGCGCGAGCCGCCGGTGCCGCGCCACATCTCGGTGCCGATGTCCATCTTGCGGTCGTCGTCGAGCCGCGGCGTGCTCCGCAGATCCGCGGCCGAGCTGTTGATGGCCAGCACCGGGTAGCCGCGCTCGGCAAACTCGGCCGCGAAGTTGCCTCCGCACTGCCCCAGACCGACGACTCCGACCTCGATGGCTCGCTTGACGTCCATGGCGCTTCCTCCCGCGGGAACCTTGGGAACCGGCAGCGGAGCCTAGCGGCTTTGCAGGGCGCCCGCTAGGGGGCCGTGCCGCCGGCAGTTGCGTCTGCGGCCGCGTCGGCGTGCGTGGCTGCGAGCTCGCGGTCTTGGCGCGAAGGCCGAGCGTGTAGGGCGATGTGGGTGGATCTTCGCACTTGCGCGTCCGTGCGAGACAGCGGACAATCCATCTTGGGTACGTTCTGGCCATCGGCGAAGAGGGCTCATGCCGGTCTTGCTCGCCATGGCGACGGGCTGCGCCCCGAGCGAGCCTGCGGGCTTGCTGGGCGCAGGGGGCGCCTTGCGGCAGCCGCTCGGCAAGGACGACAAGATCGTCATCTGCCACTTTCCGCCCGGCGATCCGGACAACCCGCAGACGATCGAGATCCCGCCGTCGGCGCTTGCAGCGCACCTGGCGCACGGCGACTACCTCGGGCCCTGCGTGGCGCCGGACGGCGGTGCGGGCGGCGCCGGCGGTGCAGCGGGCAGCGGGGGCGAGGCGGGTGCCGGCGGCGTGGCCGGCGCGGCAGGCGGGACTGGCGATGGTGGAGCGGCAGGTGGCGGGCACCACTCGCCGAAGGACTGCACGGACTTGAACTGCGCGGCATCGGGGGACACCTGCTGCCTTTCCTGGACGGCCGGCAAGACTTACCACTGCGTCGACCTCGAGACCGATCACAACCACTGCGGCGCCTGCGGCAAGCGCTGCGACGCCGCCCAGACGTGCGAGCACGGCAAGTGCAACTGGGCCGCGGGGTGGCAGCCCCCCGGGCCGGTCATGTGCGACCCGAAGTGCCTTCCCACCGAGCTGTGCATCAACGACGTGTGCGTGCCGTCCAACTCTGCGCCCGACCAGCCGAAAGGCCCTTGCCTGGCCGTCATCTGCCGCGACTTCGAGGTCTGCGTCGCAGGTGTCGCCACTGCGGCACCAAGGAGGGGCCGCTGTGCACGGCCCAGCTCTGCTGCCCGTCCTGGGTCCCGCCGTCCTACGAGCCTACGTACGGCTGCATCGACCCGATGACGGACGAGGTCAACTGCGGGACCTGCTCGCACATGTGCCCGGCGGCGCACAACTGCTGCCAGGGCGGGGTGTGCATCGGGACGGATTTCGACCCGCTCAACTGCGGCAAGTGCAACAACGACTGCTCTCGGTCCACGTCCGGCCCGGACTGCTGCGCCGGAAGCTGCGTCGACACCCAAACTAGCCCGTTGCACTGCGGCGC
>JACQWT010000109.1:5450-19271 GCA_016209145.1 Deltaproteobacteria bacterium
TTGCACTGCGGCGCCTGCTTCCACGCCTGCCTGGGGCCCGGGCAGGCCTGCTGCGGGGGCACTTGCTTCAACCTGGCAAGCGATCCGAACAACTGCGGCGCGTGCGGCACGGCCTGCCCCAGCAACCAAGCCTGTTGCTCGGGCAACTGCGTGAACCTCCAGAACGACGAGCACAACTGCGGCGCCTGCGGAAACGAGTGCCCGCCCGGCAAGCTCTGCGTGGGCGGAGCGTGCACGTGCCCTGCGCCGTTCCTCCCGTGCGACGACAACAAGGACTGCGTGGCGCACCAGTCGTGCAACCCGACTACGCACTGCTGCGAGTGCATCATGACCTGCAACAAGGACGCCGACTGCCCGCTCGGGCCGCAGGGCCAGGGGCTGGCCTGCAACCAGATCGACCACTGCTGCGACATCGCGTGCCTGCCCGACGTGACGTGCACGAGCAGCGCCGAGTGCCCCAAGGGCCAGTTCTGCGTCAACCACTGCTGCGTGACCCTCGGGTGCTATCCGGGCGGTCAGGGCGACCTCGCGTGCCAGCAGTTCCTGAGCTCGCGCTGCGGCGCGCAGTACGACCAGTTCATCACGTGCTGCGCGGTGGCCCCGGGCTCGAGCCTCGGGCACTGCTTGGACACCTGCAAGGACCCGCTCAACTGCGGCGGGTGCGGCACAACCTGCTGCGAGTACGGCCCAGGTGTCGACAAGCCCTGGGGCTGCTGCTTCTTCCCGGATACCGACGCCAAGGAGCCCGGTGACCAGCCTGGCAACCTGTGTGCGTACGGGAGCGGCTACCCCGCCGGCTGCATCGACCCAAGCAAGACCTGGCCTCCCGGTCCGTGGCCAGCCGGATCCTGGGCAGACTGCAAGGCCGCAGACCCATGAACCGCTGGAAACCCTTCCCGAGGCCAGTCGCAGCGGTGTTCGCAGCCTCAGTGCTCGCCTGCGGCGGCGAAACTGGGACCGAGATCCCGCCCGCAGTTGATGCCTGCGCCGGTCCGGAGCGCTGGGAGCAGATCACGGCACCGGATGGAGTGCCCGAGATGTCGACGCGGGCTGCAGGCCGCCGGCTACGAGCCGGCGACCGGCCACTGGTTCCTGTTCGAGGGCGACGGCGCCCCCTGGCCTCGCGTGGATCACTGCGCGGCATGGGCTGACTCCCGGCTTGTAGTATGGGGCGGCGGCTGGAAGGGTGGTGAGCCGCCCTCGCAGCCGCGCGGGGCCTCCTACGACTTCACGACCGATCGCTGGATGCCGATGGCCGAGGGCGCCCCGGTGGGTGACTGGTGCACCCTTGTGTCGGCCGGTGACCGCGTGCTGGGGTGGGCAGGCACCTGCGAGGACATGGAGTGCCACGAGATTCAGCCGGTCGGCGGCTTCTTCGCCCCCATTGCCAACCAGTGGACGGCCATCGCCAAGTTCGGCGCGCCGGAGGTCCGCTCCGGGGCCGCCAACGTCTGGACGGGCTCGCAGCTCATCGTGTGGGGCGGGATGGTGCCGCCGTTGCTGGATGCTGGAGAGGCCGTCGCCACCGGAGCAGTCTACGCTGCGCCGACCGACCGGTGGACCGCCCGGCAGGCACGCGATCGTGGTGGGAGGCATGAGTCAGGTCTGGGGCGGCATCTACGATCCCGAGGTCGACCGCTGGCTGCCAATGAGCAGCGAAGGGGCGCCCGATTGCTACTTCGGCTTCTACGCTGGCTGGGATGGCTGCCGCGCAATCATCATGGGTCAGCGGGGCGTCGTGGTGGGGAAGTGCCCCAACGTGGAGGCGTACGTGCCCGAGTTCTGGGCCTACTACCCCCCGCCCGAGGTGCGCGCTGCGGCCAGTGCCGAGCAGGCCGCGAAACCGCAGCCTTGAGGGGGGGCGTTGGCGCCATCGTCTGTCATTTCGCGACGATAGCCGCAACCGCGAGGGTGTGTGGCCGAGTAGTCGAGTGCAGTCTGAAGTAGGATAGAAGATCACACTTGACGACATGCAGCGATCCGGCTAGACGTACCGGTGTCCTTACGTAAGCAACTACACAACCCGGAGTCGCAAGACATGAACCCCGCGCGGCTGCTTCTTGGTTTTCTGCCCCTGGTGGTGGTTTCGAGCATCGTGGGCTCGGCCTGCGTGATCGAGGAGACCGAAACCAGCCCCAAGAAGAAGAAGTCGAGCAACTCGTCGTCGTCCTCCGGCGGCGGCGAGGGTGGCGGCTTCGTCGATCCCGGCACCGGCGGGCAGGCGCCGAGCAGCACCAGCACGAGCAGCACGAGCAGCGGCAGCACGAGCAGCACGAGCAGCAGCGGCTCCAGCAGCAGCACGAGCAGCAGCGGCTCCAGCAGCAGCACGAGCAGCAGCAGCACGAGCAGCGGCGGCAGCGGCGCGGCGCCCGGCCAGCTCTGCAACTGCGACGCGGACTGCCAGGATCTGGGCGGCCAGAACGGGATCTGCGTCTACGGCGTGTGCATGGTGCAGGCCAAGGCGCCGTGCTCGGACGGCGGATCGACGGCCGAGTGCCCGGACGGCATGCGCTGCTGGGGCATGGAGGGCGAGGACGGCTACATCTGCTGGCCCGACTGCGCCTCGTTCACCTGCAAGGGCGGCTGCGACCAGGACGGCTCCTGCGTGCCCAAGGAGGGTATGAACTGCGGCTACAAGTGCGGCTCATATTGCGCCTGCACGCCCAACGACTGCGGCCCCAACGAGTCCTGCCTGGGCGGCAAGTGCATGGCGAACCCGGACGTGGGCGGCGGTCCTGGGCCCGGCCCCGGCCCGAGCTGCAATGGCCTGCCCACGCGCGACTGCAGCGGCACGGCAAAGTACTGCGGCGAGCTCGTGGTCTTCGACCCGCGCGTCACGGCGCACTACGACGACTACCCGATCAACGGCGAGACTCAGAACAACCAGTACCGCAGCTACCTGCGCCGCGATCTGAAGATGCTCATCGACTACGCCACGGCCAAGGTGCTGTGCAAGGCCACCGGCTGGAAGAGCGGCATCGGCGGCGCGCTCGGCCTGGGCGACATGAGCGAGAAGAACGGGGACATCCCCGGTACCTCGATCGGCCAGCCCGGCCATCCGCAGGGCACGCACGAGGATGGCTACGACATCGACGTCGGCTACTACCAGACGCCGCCTCAGAAGGACAACCACCTGCGCCCGGTGTGCAAGTACGCCAACGAGCACTGCACCGAGCCGCCCATCTACCTCGACAAGTGGCGCCATGCCCTGTTCCTCGGGCACCTCTTCGAGTCGAAGCGCACGCGCGTGGTCGGTGTCGACGGCCAGGTCGGGCTAGTGGTCGAGCCGGCGCTGCTCCAGCTCTGCAAGGACAACTGGCTCACGAGCGAGGCGTGCAACAACGTCCGCCTCGCCTACGAGGTCACCAACAAGGGCTACGGCTGGTACTACTTCCATCATCACCACTCGCACGTCAGCCTCTGCCCGGGCTCCGGCCCGTGCCAGAACGCGAACGCCCTGCTCCTGCCGGGCGCTGGCGCGCAGATGCCCGCGCACGGCCAGGGACTCGATCCCGAGCCGCTCAAGCCGAACCCGGGACGGCGGGCGAGCGGACTTCCCTGGTAGGGCTGCGGGGCGATTGCCTGCTTGTCCGCTAGTACGCGTTCACGCCTTCTCCCAGTCGGCTCGTCAGGCGGGGCTGCGCGCATGAGCGCGCCCGGAGGCCCGGGCCGCAGCGTACTCCTGTACGTGAGGACCCGGGCCGAGGACGTAAGTCCGTCCCTTCGGGACGGGGTGGGGGTCCCGACGCGCCCTTCGGGCGCGTCACCCCTGCCCCGCGATCGCGGCCGACTCGGCGAGCCGTCGTTGCCGGCGCCGAAATGCCGTGAACGGGTACGTCCGCTATGGGGCGTCATCCGCCGGCCGGAGCGAGCGCCAGGACGCCAACGCATCCGTACTCCTCGGACATCTTGAGCGCGAGGAGGAAGACGTGACGCAGGAGCGCGTTTCCGACCCCGCCGCCCTGCGCCGCGCCGTCGACGGCCAGGCGCGCCAGACGGAGCACGGGAAGGGGATAGCGGGGCAGGCGTCGGCGCAAGGTCGCGGGCAGCGCCTCGGCCTCGACGTTGCCCGGGGCCACGGTGGCGAAGCCGCAGATCCGGTTGTCCTCGACCGCCACGTAGGTCGTGCCGAGGTGGTGACGGAACTGGTTCTGACCGGCGAACTTGGCGAAGAAGCGATCGAGCTCGGGATCGCCCGAGCGCAAGCCCCCGCGGTCGTCGGTCTCGCGCAGCGGTCTAATCTCCATGGCCGCGCATCAGGTCCCGCAGCGCCTGGGTCGGCTGTCCCGGAGAGCGCAGGCGCCGGACGACGTCTTCGAACGAACGGCGCGTCAGGATCACGCGCGCAGGGATGAGCACGTCGGCCGGCAACTCCTGGAGCGCCCGGAGGTGGTAGCGCAGCGCCGACTCGATGAGGTAGCCCTTCTTGATGCCGGTGGCCTTCACCTGCTGCTCGAGCAGGTCCCTGGTTTCCTGGGAGATCGGCGCCGAGATCTGCGTGGCTCTGGCCATCTCTTGCTCTTCCGGAGATAAATCTAGACAAACGTAGGGGCGCCGTCAAGGCATCTGCTGCCACGGACACGATTCAGATTCCCGAATCGTGAGCCCTGACTTAGGGTTCCCGCCGGGGCGTGGAGAACGGCGGACGGCGGAAGATGAGAGCGAGCGCGGTGGGACGTAGCCTCTGGGGCGCTGTGCTGGCGTGCTGCGGGCTCGCGGGCGAGGCGCTGGGCCAGCCCGAGGAGCGGGCCGGGGAGCCGAGCAAGGAGCCTGGCCCTGCCCCGGCAGCCGAGGAGCCTGCGCGCCCGTCCGCGGAGCCGGTCGCTCCACCGCAGCCGGCGCTCCCGAGCCCCGCCCAGCCGGCGGCCCAGGAGCCGCCGCCTCGGGCCGTCGAGCCCCCTTCGGCCGGCGAGAAGCCGGCCGCCGCCGCCGACAAGAAGCGTCGGACGAGCGCGCCCACCGGCTTCTTCTTCGGCTCCTACGGCCGCGTGGTGGCCGCCTCGGACGGCCGCGGGCGGCCCGGCCGTGACGCCGACATCGTGGCCCACGGCTCGCGCCTCGATCACTCCAACTACGTCGAGCTGGAGCTGCGCCGCGACGACTACTGGGAGCCGGCCGACGCCTCCACGCGCTTCGTCTCGACGCTGGCCATCGGCAACCCGATCTTCCACTACGCCGGCGACTTCGACACCAGCCTGGCCGTGCGCAACTTGTACCTGGAGGAGCGCGATCTCGGCGCGCAGGGCCTCTCGCTCTGGGTGGGCTCGCGCCTGCTCCGGGGCGACGACATCTACCTCTTCGACTTCTGGCCTCTGGACAATCTCAACACCATGGGCGGCGGGCTGCGCTTCGACCAGCCCGTGGCGCCGCCGCAGGGCCAGCAGTTCCAGCGCTTCGTCACGGGCCTCTCGGTTCACATGGGCCTGGCGCAGCCCGGCAACCCCTTCTACCGGCAGGAGGCCGCGCGCCCCGCGCCCCTGAACCAGTTCGGCGCCGCCACGGTCGCCGTGCTCGACCGCCAGCGCTGGGTGGGGAGCCTGCGCGGCGAGGAGCACTTCAAGCTCAGCCCCGTGGCCGGCATCAAGGCCGTGCTCTACGGCGAGGCGCACCACGTGCCGAGCGCGCAGCGCGAGAGCCAGGTCGCGGGCGTGTTCGAGGAGCTGCCCGTAGAAAGGGGCTTCGCCGTGGGCGCCGAGGTGGGAGGCTACAGCGGCGAGCGGGACACGCACCTGAACCTGTTCGTGCGCTACGCCCGCGGCTTGGCCGCCTACGGCGAGTTCGCCTCGCCTTCGGGCCTGGGGCTGGATCGCTCGACCGCGGACGCACACGAGCTCGTGCTCGCCCTGAGCGGCAACGGCGAGCTCGGTCCGGTGGCGGTGATGGCCGCGGCGTACTTCCGCAGCTTCCGCAACGCCAGCAGTGAGCTCGACTTCGAGGACATCGACGAGGGCATCGTCATGGCCCGGCCGCAGCTCTTCCTCGGCGACTGGGCGGGGGTGGCCGTCGAGGGCTCCTACCAGCTCCAGGAGCGCGGCGTGCTCTTGGCGCGCGACAGCGAAAGGGCGGAGCTGGAGCCCCAGCTTGCGGGCATCACGCGCGTCGGCGTGATGCCCTTTGTGTGCCCGCGCGGGCCCGGCTCGTTCAGCCGGCCCATGTTCTACTTGGCCTACGTGGCGAGCTTCCGCGACGCCGGCGCGCGCGCCCTGTACCCGAAGGACGATCCGTTCTCGCTGCACGAGGTGGAGCACTTCATGGGCATGGGAGCCGAGTGGTGGTTCGGCTCGACCAGCTACGGGGGTCCTTAGTGAAAACGCCTGTGCGCGTAGCGCCCGAGACGGGCGTCGGGGTAGGGGCCCCGACGCCGGGGCAGCCGGCAGCGGGAAATCTCAGGACGGGTCGCCTCCGGCCGCTGCCGCGCAACCCGCGCACCGACGGTGCGGGCGAGCGCGGCGACGGTTTCGTCCGATGCGGCTGGCGCGCACACGCCATGGGGAATTAGCATGAGCAAGGCAAGGAGAGCACGTGCCCACGGCGCCCGCGCGTTGGCCTTGGCCGCGTTGGCCGGCGCCGCGGCCGGGTGCATGCAGTTCGACGATCTCGAGGGCGACATCAAGCTCACGACACACGTCGGCGACTGGCGCGACCAGGTGATCTACCAGGTGATGGTCGACCGCTTCGCGGACGGCGACTGGGGCAACAACTACTTGGTCAACCGGCACGCGGCGGCGCGCTACCACGGCGGCGACTGGGCCGGGCTGGAGAGCCTCCTGGGCTACTTGGCCGGGCTGGGGGTGACGGCGCTCTGGATCTCGCCCGTGTACCGCAACGTCGAGACGGATGCGGACGTGGACGGCTACCACGGCTACTGGCCGCAGGATCTCACCGCGCCCAACCCGCACTTCGGCGACGTCGGCACGCTGCGCCGCCTGGTGCGCTCGGCCCACGAGCGCGACATGCTCGTCATCTTCGACGTGGTCACCAACCACGTCGGCCAGCTCTTCTTCTACGACATCAACCTGAACGGCCACGCCGACGAGCAGGTGCGCGGCAGCGGCACGCGCTCGGACGTGGTCCACATCAACGAGTACGATCCGGACTTCGATCCGCGCGGGATCCAAGCGTACACCTCGCTCGGTGAGGCGGGGCCCGCGCCCATCATTTTCGTGAACGACCCGCTGGGCAACCACATGCCGCCTCTGCCCGAGGTCTTGCAGCGGGCCGAGATGTACAACCGCCGGGGGCGCACGCTGGACTTCGAGGATCCGGACCAGCTCCTGCACGGCGACTTCCCCGGCGGGCTCAAGGATCTGGATACGACCCGCTGCGAGGTAAAACAGGCCATGGTGGACGTGTACGCTCGCTGGATCGAGCTCACGGACGCCGACGGCTTCCGCATCGACACGGTAAAGCACGTAGAAAGGGAGTTCTGGCGCTTCTTCACGCAGAAGATCCGCCAGAAGCTGGCCGCCAAGGGCAAGGGCAAGGTCCTGTTCTTCGGCGAGTCCTTCGACGGCCGCGACGCGCTGGTGGGCACCTTCACCAAGAACGAGCCGCCCTCCAAGGACCAGCTCGAGCGCGAGAGCCAGTGCGTCACCGACCGCATGGAGCTCAACGGCGATCAGCTCGACAGCATGTTCTACTTCCCGCAGTACTACACGGCCATCCGCGACGTCTTCCAGCTCGGGCTCTCCACCGACCGCATCCAGGATCTCTGGGCGATGCGGCCGCAGCACTACGGCACGGCGCCGAACCAGCTCGGCATCGGTGTCGCGCCCGCCGACGTCCCCGTGGGCTTCCTCGACAACCACGACGTGCCGCGGTTCCTCTACAGCGGAGCCGGCGTTCCGGCCCTGCACCTCGCGCTGCTCTTCCTCATGACGGAGCAGGGCATCCCCTGCATCTACTACGGCACCGAGCAGGAGCTAGCCGGCGGCAACGATCCCGCCAACCGCGAGGATCTGTGGCTGACGGGCTACGACACCGCCACGGCCACGTACGGCTGGATCAAGCGTCTGGCGGCGATGCGCAAGGCATACGTCGCGCTGCGCCGCGGCGGCACGAACGTCGTCTGGGCGTCGAGCCACGCCGGCACCGAGCCCGACGCGGGGATCTTCGCGTTCGAGCGCTCGGGCGGCGACGCCGGCGCGGCCTATGCCCTGGTCGTGCTCAATGCGAGCCGCGAGCACGCGAGCGCGCCGGCCATCCTGGGAAGCCCGATGAAGATCTCCGCTCCGGCCGGCACGGTGCTGGTCGACGTCCTGCCGCCCGGGCGCCCGAGCTACACGGTGGCGCCCGACGGCACGCTGAGCATCACGGTGGGGCCCCTGTCCGGGGCGCTGCTCGTCCCGCAGAGCGACGTCGTCAAGGGGCTGTAGGCCGAGATGGTCGCGCTGGCGATCCGCGAGCTGGACAAGCGCTTCGGCGACACGCCCGTGCTTCAAGCGGTGAGCCTGGACGTGCCCGACGGCGCCTTCGCCGTGCTCGTCGGCCCGAGCGGCTGCGGCAAGTCGACCCTGCTGCGCCTCATCGCGGGGCTCGAGCTGCCCGACGGCGGCAGCATCCGCTTCGGCGAGCGCGAGGTCGGTTCCCTCGCGCCGCGCGATCGCGACGTGGCCATGGTCTTTCAGTCCTACGCCCTTTACCCGCACCTTTGCGTGCGCGACAACCTCGCTTTCGGGCTGCGGCTGCGCTGCACCCCGGCGGCCGAGATCGCACGCCGCATCGGCGAGGTGAGCGAGATGCTCGGCCTTTCCGCGCTGCTCGGTCGCATGCCGCGGGAGCTCTCGGGCGGGCAGCGGCAGCGCGTGGCCATGGGGCGGGCGATCGTGCGCCGGCCGGCGGTGTTTCTTTTCGACGAGCCGCTATCCAACCTCGACGCCGCCCTGCGCGCGCAGGTCCGCGTAGACATTCGCAAGCTCCACCAGCAGCTTGCCACGACCAGCGTGTACGTCACCCACGACCAGGTCGAGGCCATGACCCTGGCCGATGTCATGTTCGTGCTCAATCAGGGCCGCATCGAGCAGGCGGGCGAGCCCCTGGAGATCTACGCCCGGCCGGCCACGCGCTTCGTCGCGGGCTTCCTCGGCAGCCCGGCGATGAATTTCCTGGAGGGGCGCATCGAGCGCGGCGAGGCCGTCGCGCTCGGCACGGGCGACGCGCGGCAGGAGCTCGCCCTGGACCCGGCCGACTTCGGCGGGGCTCTGCCAGACGGGCGCGCGGTGGTGCTCGGCATCCGGCCGCACGACCTGGTGCCGGCGAAAGCCTGTGCCGCGGGCCTGCTGCGCGCGAAGGTTGTGCTCACCGAGGAGCTGGGCGGCGAGAGCTACGCGCACGCCGTGCTCGCCGGCGAGAGCTGCGTCGTGCGCCTCGATCGGAGCGTGCGCGCTCGTCCTGGCGACGAGCTCGTCCTGCGGGCCGAGACGGTGCACCTGTTCGATCCGGCCACGGGGCGCTCGCTGCGGGCGTGAGGGGGGAGGCGAGGTGGCCGGATACCATCACATCGCCCCGAGCCAGCAGCGCGCCCGCGCTCGGGCCGCGGCCTGGGGCCCGAGCGCCGCCCGCGTCAGCACTCCACGGGGCGGCGCAGCAGGCAAGTGCACGGCAAGGCCGGTCGCGGTATGCTCAGCCCGATGCCGCTGCGCAAGGTCGTGCTCTGGAGCGTGGATGAGGACGATCCCCGGGCTCCGCCCCAGGTAGTCTGGGACGGCATGAGTGCGGCCAAGCGCGCGCATGTCGTGGACAGCCTGCCGCGCGAGCTCCCGGCCACCGAGGCTTGCCCGCCCGAGGGCGACGTGCACTACGAGGCGGTCGCGCGCACGCGCAGCTCGCTGCGCGGGCACTTCCGGCGGCTGCGGCGCCGAATCTACGTGGGCAACGGGCTGCCGGTGTACTACCCGGCCGAGGCGATGTTCTCGCCCGATCTGTTGGCGGTGCTCGACGTGGAGGACCGGACGCGCAACTCGTGGGTGGTCAGCGCCGAGGGCAAGGGACTGGATCTGGCGCTGGAGATCCACTGGCTTGGCCACCGGCTCAAGGACGTGCAGCGCAACGTGGTGCGCTACGCGGCGCTGGGCATTGGGGAGTACTTCGTGTGCGACTTGCGGCGGCTGGTTCTGCGCGGCTACCGGCTGGTCGAGAGCGGCGCAGCGAGCTACGAGCCGGTGGTGCCACAGGGGGGCCGCCTGTCGTCGATGGCGCTTGGGCTTGAGCTCGCGCTGGAGGGTGATCGGCTGCGCTTCTATCACGGGCTGGCGGCGCTGCCGGACGCGGACGAGCTCATCGCCCGGCTGGATGCGGGTGTGGCCGCGGCCAAGGAACGAGCAGAGAGCGAGGCGCAGCGCGCCGAGGATGCCGAGCGGAGGCTGGCCGAGGCGCTGGCTCGGATCGAGCAGCTCGAAGCCGAGCTTTCTGGCAAGCGGTAGATGGCGCGCAGCATGAGTGGGCCGAGAGCGCGTCTGCCGCCGCCCCGGCGGTGCCGGAAGGGCCGGCTGGCGCCCATGGCGGCCCTTTGCGCCGCCATCCTAGCCACGACCGCTCCAGCCCTAGCCGCCGAACGCCCCATCCGCCTCTGGCACGCCTACCGCGGCCGCGAGGCCGAGGCCCTGGAGCAGGTGCTGCGCGCCTGGCCGGGCGCGCCGGTCGAGACGCTCAGCGTGCCGTGGGATGCCTTTGCCAGCAAGCTCCAGGCGGCCGTGCCGCTGGGGGAAGGGCCCGATCTGTTCGTCGACGCGCACGAGCGGCTCGGCGACTACCACGATCGGGGCGTGGTGGCGCCTGCGGGCGACGCCCTGGCGGAGCCGGGCGCCTTCTTCGCGCACGCGCTGGCGGCCGTCCGGCTTGGGGGCGAGCCCTTCGGCGTGCCGCTTTCCCTCAAGTGCGTGGCCCTGTACTACAACGCCGATCTCGCCGGCGAGCTGCCGCCGGGCGGGCTGGACACCGCCGCCATCGAGGCGTTGGGGCACCGGCTTCCGCCGGGCGCGTATGCCCTCGCCTACGAGGCGGAGGCGGCCTACTACCACGCCGCCGTGCTGAGCGGCTTCGGCGGTGAGCTGCTCGCGCCAGGCGATCGTTTCGGCATGGTCGGCGAGCCGGCCGAGCGCTCGCTCGCGCTCGTCAAGGGCTGGATCGACGCCGGCGTGGTGCCGTCCGACGCCGACGGGGCACTGGTCACACAGCTCTTCCAGTCCGGCCGGGCGGCCTTCGTCATCAGCGGGCCGTGGCTGGCCACGGATCTTGCCGCGAGCGGCGTGCGCTACCGGGTGACACGGCTTCCGGTCGTGTCGGCCACCGGCCGGCGCATGCGGCCGCTGCTCACGGTGGAGACGCTGATGCTCTCGCCCGCCGGCGCGCGCCGGGCCGAGGTGCGCGCCCTGGCTCGGCACCTCGGGGGCGCCGCGGCCGCGCGGCTGCGCCAGGCCGCGTCTCGGCGCGCCAGGACGTGGCGCCCCCCCAGGGCGACGAGCTGCTCGTCACCTTTGCCGAGCAAGCCAAGGACGCCATCCCGATGCCCACGGCGGCGGCCATGCGCGCCGTCTGGGAGCCCGCGATCAAGGCCATTCGCAAGGTGCTGCGCGGCGACGTGGGGCCGCGCGCCGCTCTGGCCGAGGCCGAGCGGCGCTTCGCGGACGTGCGCCGGCCGCTGCCCGAGCCCGCCGCGCGTGCGCCGGCGCTCCTCGTGCTGGGCGCGCTGCTGCTCGGCGGCGCCGTGCTGCTGGTCCGGCAAGCGCGGGATGCCGCCTTCCGGCGCAGGGTGCGCCGCTCGCTGCCCGCCTACCGCTACGTGCTGCACGCCGCGGTCGCGGTGGGGGTGCTGGTGTTTCTGCCCCTGTTGGCCGGTGCCGCCATCTCGCTCTACGCGGGCCAGCCGGGCCAGATGTACTACGTGGGCGCGGCCAACTTCGCCGCCATCCTGACGGCGCGCGGGGGGCCGCTTCTCGCCAGCGGCTCGTTCTACGTCGTGCTCCTGGTCACGCTCGCCTGGACGCTGCTCAACGTGGCGCTGCACCTGGGCATCGGCATGGCGCTCGGCGTGCTGCTCTCCCGGCCGCGCCTCGCCCTGCGCGGGATCTACCGCGTGCTGCTCATCGTGCCGTGGGCCGTGCCGAGCTACGTCACGGCCCTGGCCTGGAAGGGCATGTTTCACCGCCAGTTCGGCGCCGTGACGGGCCTCATAGGCTTCGCCAACGAGCTGTGCGGCACCGAGCTTCGGCCTATCGCCTGGTTCTCTCGCTTCGCGACGGCGTTCGCGGCCAACCTGGCGACCAACGTCTGGCTCGGCTTCTCCTTCATGATGGTCGTCACCATGGCGGCCCTGACCGCCGTGCCGAAGGAGGTGCTGGAAGCGGCCGAGGTCGACGGCACGAGCCGCTGGCAGCGCTTCTTCCGCGTGACGCTACCCATCATCCGGCCATCCATGGTGCCGGCGGCGCTGCTCGGCGCGGTCTGGACCTTCAACATGTTCAACGTCGTGTTCCTGGTCTCGGGCGGCGAGCCGGACGGCCAGACCGACATCCTGGTCTCGGAGGCCTACCGCTGGGCCTTCACGCGCCAGGCGCAGTACGGCTACGCGGCGGCCTACGCGGTCCTGATCTTCGTGCTGCTCTTCGCCGCGACGAGACTGCCCGACGCCGTGCGCGACGCTGTCCGGCGACGGCGCGCCCGCGTCTTCGTTCCGGCCGCGGCCGAGCCGAGCCGAGGTGTGACATGAAGCGACGCGGCGCCATCATCGAGCCGCTGCTCGTGCACCTCGTGCTGCTCGTCGCCGTCTGTTATGCGCTCTACCCGGTGCTCTGGGTCGTCGCCCTGGCGTTCTCCGGGCAGCAGACGCCGGAGCCGCGGGTGCTGCCCCTGCCGCACGATCCGACCCTGGCGCACCTGCGCGAGGTCGTGCTGCGCACGCGCGTGGTGGACGGCGCCGGCACCTGGCTCTTCGGCCGGCAGCTCGCCAACTCGCTTATCGTCGCCGCCGGGACTGCCGTGGTCGGCATCGGCATCGCCGTACCGGCGGCCTACGCACTGGCGCGCTTCGACTTCGTCGGCCGCGCCGCCGGCGTGCGCGCGCTGCTCGCCACGCAGATGTTCCCCACGGTGGCGAGCGCCGTGCCCCTGTACATGCTGCTCGATTCCCTGGGGCTGCTCAACTCGCGTTCCGGGCTCGTGCTCTGCTACGCCTCGACTTCCGTACCCTTCGCCATCTTCCAGCTTCGCGCCGCCTTCGAGTCCATCCCGGTCGAGCTGGAGGAGGCGGCCATGGTCGACGGCGCCACGCGCTTTCAGGCGTTCCTGCGCGTGGCGCTGCCGGCGGCCCGCCCGGTCATCGCGGTCACGGCCCTGTTCGCCTTCATGAGCGCCTACAACGAGTTCGTGCTCGCGGCGACCCTGCTCGGCCGCGAGGAGATGTTCACGCTGCCGGTGGTGCTCCAGCGCTACGTGGGCGAGCACAGCGCCAACTGGCCGGCCTTCGCCGCCGGGGCGCTGGTGGTGAGCGCGCCGGTGATGGCGCTGTTCTACCTGCTCCAGCGCCACCTGGTCGCGGGGCTGACGGCGGGGGCGGTGAAGGGATAGGGTGAGGCGGTGGCCCGCGCTTGAACGGCGGCGTTCCCCGTGCCAGATTCCCAGCATGTCACAGGGGTCGCCCTACGAGCTCGACTACTACGCGTGGCTCAACGCGCAGGCGGCGCTCTTGCGCTCGGGATCGCTCCAGGGGCTCGACGTGGAGCACCTCGCCGAGGAGGTTGAGGCCATGGGCAAGAGCCAGCGTCGCGAGCTTTTGGCCCGGGCGCGCATCCTTGTCGCTCACCTGTTGAAGTACCGCCTGCAACC
>JACQWT010000584.1 GCA_016209145.1 Deltaproteobacteria bacterium
GGCGTGGAGAAGCGAACCGCCAAGGCGCCAAGCACGCCAAGAAATCCGTTGTTTTCCTTGGCGGCCTTGGCGCCTTGGCGGTTCATCCGGCGGCGCTCCCCAGTTCTGGTAGGCACCCGCGCAGCGAGAGCCGCGGCGAGAGCCGCGCAGGGCAGGCCGCAGGCCGCGGCGTCGCCGTCCGAGCCGAACGCATCCGAGAAGGAAACCGCACTCCAGCTTGGGGGACGTTGGCGATGCCGAGTACGCGGCCGGCGACTTCAAGGGCGCGCTCGATGTCTACCAGGCCGCCGACACCATCACGAAGGTCCCCACGACACGGCTCGCGCTCGGCCGGGCCGAGGAGAGGCTCGGCCTCCTGGTCGAGGCGCGCGAGACGCTGCTGCGCGCCGCCCGCGCGCCGCCGGTGGCCGCGGGCACCGTGAGCTTCCGGCGGCGCATCAGCCCGGGCAAGCACCTGGTCGCGGCGTCCGGGCTCGCGCGCCCGGCGCGCACCGCTCGCGCTGTCGACCGCGCGGTCCGCCCGCCAGGTGCCCCAGCGCGGCCGGCCGTCCGCCAGGTGGCGGCATGGGGGTGCGGATTGGCACCGCTGCTCGTGGGCAACGCGAGCACCGGTCGGTCAGGCCGACATCCCTCGCTCCGGGACCCTGCGGAGGGGAGGCCACATGGGGTTGCAAACTGGCAGGAAGCCGAGACTTTTGGCCTAGTTGCGGTAGCCCACCCTACGGTCGAGGCGGTCGACGTGCTTCCACCCCCCAACACCTGCGAGCCACGATGTGTTATTCTCGCTCTTCGTCGGAAACCGGGCCGTCAAGGCCAGCCAGCGCTGTCCGCCAGGAGTTGCGATCGAGACCGGTGCCGGTCCTCATCCCTCTTCCTCGCCCTCGCAGCTCGTCTCGTGCTGGAAGGCCGTTGCGCCGATGGCCGCCGCGCAGCGCGGGCACAGCGGCGGCTCGTCGAAGCGCATCTCGTCGCCGCGCGTCCAGAGGAACAGGCCGGTAGCCGCGGGCCGGCCGCGGATCGGCTCGCCGCACCCGTCGCAGCGCTGCTCCGCCCGCCCCGCCGCGCGCAGGGCCCCGCGCAGCGAGGCGTAGGCCACGTCGTCGATGGCGCAGCAGAGCACCGTGGGCGCAACGGTCTTCGGCATGGTCCGCATGGCTAACCCGGCAAATACACGATCCGCCCGGCGCGCGCATCATTCCCGGCGCGGGCAGAGGTAGTCCTAGCTCTGCGGCACCGCCGGCTTCTCGCCGGCCGGCTCGCCCAGGTCGCAGCTCTGCTCGAGCAACTCGGCGATGTCGAGCTGCCGGACCTCGTCCTCCTTCTCCTGGTCCTTCAGGCCGTCCGTGATCATGGTCACGCAGAAGGGGCAGGCCGAGGCGATGGTCTTGGCGCCCGTGTCGAGGAGTTGCCGCGTGCGCCGCACGTTCATCCGATCGCGGTTCTGCTCCTCCATCCACATCTGCGCGCCTCCCGCGCCGCAGCACAGGCCGCGCTCGTGGCTTGCGCCCGGAACCTCACACAGCTCCAGCCCCGGAATGGCGCGCAACAGCTCCCGGGGCGGGGCATAGATGTCGTTGTAGCGTCCCAGGTAGCAGGAGTCGTGGAAAACGACGCGTCCCCCGATGCGCTTGCGGGGGACGAGCTTGCCCTCGCGCAGCAGGCTCAGCAAGAGCTCGCTGTGGTGCACCACCTCGAATTGGCCGCCGAAGTCCGGGTACTCGTGCCGCAAGGTGTTGTAGCAGTGCGGGCAGATGGTCACGATCCGGGCGATGCCGCCCTGCTCCTTGTAGCCGTTGAGCACCTTGACGTTCTGCTCGGCCAGCATGACGAACAGGTACTCGTTGCCGGCGCGCCGCGCCGCGTCTCCGGTGCAGCTCTCCTCCTGGCCGAGGATCGCGAAGTCGACGCCCGCGTGCAGCAGGAGCTTAGCCGTGGCCCGGGCGATCTTCTTGGCGCGATCGTCGAAGCTCGCCGCGCAGCCAACCCACAGGAGCACCGGCGTCTGCGGCTTGTCGGCGAAGGTGGGCACGGGGAGCCCCTCGGCCCAGGCGGCGCGGTCGAGGCGCGAGAGATCCCAGGGATTGCCGTTGACCTCCATGCCCTGGAAGGGGCCGGCCAGCATCGGCGGGAACTCCCCCCGGATCAGCACCTGGTGGCGCCGCAGGTCCACGATCTTGTCGACGTAGCCGATGAGCACCGGGCACTCTACCTCGCACGAGCGGCAGGTGGTGCAGCCCCAGAGCACGTCCGGGTGGATGACCTGGGAAACGAGATCGATGGGCTCGGACTTGACCTCCGCGATGGGCACGGGGTTGTCGGGCCGCTCCGGCTCGTGCCCGTGCTCGTGCTCCGGCCCGTGGCCCGCCTCGGGCTCGGCGCCCGGCTCGTGCTCGTGGCCGTGCGTCTCGGGCGGCAGCCCCTGCGGTCCGCCCGGCCGATGCAGGAACTCGGTCATGCGGCCATAGAGGTGGTCGCGCAGGTCGATGGTAAGCTGCTTGGGGCTGAGCAGCTTGCCGGTAGTGTGCGCCGGGCAGCCCTCCGAGCAGCGCCCGCACTCCGTGCAACTGTAGAAGTCCAGGAGCTGCTTCCAGGTGAAGTGCTCGATGCGCGCGATCCCGACGGGCGGAGCCCCCGCGGGATCGTCGGCCGCTTTCATCACGATCTCCCCGAGCTGCTCGGCGCCGTCGGCCATCTTGGCGAGCCGTCCGGGCGGCCCCAGCTCGCGCAGGAAGACGTTGGGGATCGAGGTGATGACGTGGAAGTGCTTGGAGAAGGGAAGGATGTTGAGGAAGAGCAGCACGAGCACGGCGTGCGTCCAGAAGCCGGCGTGGGCGAGCACGACCAATGCCGGCGCCCCGAGGCCGGAGAAGACCGTGGCGAAGAGCGATCCGGCCGGGGCGGGGAAGGGCTGCCAGCCGATCTCGCCGCCGGCAGTCGGCCCCAGGTGCGCCACCACGGTCTGCACGCTCGTGCACAGCTCTCCCGCTCCTGCGCCGCAGGCGGCCTGCAGATGGCGCCGGTGCAGAACCTCGGCGGCGCCGTCGTAGCTCATGTCGGCCAGCATCATCACGACGATGATGGCGAGGATGAGCAGGGCCTCGCCGGAGTGGCTCATGCGCGGCTCGCGGCGCACGAGCCGGTAGTAGAGGAAGACGACGGCGCCCAGGAGCACGAGCACGCCGAACGCGTCTTTTGCGAAGTCGTACAGGTGGCCGAGCGAGGCCCCGAGCCAGGGCACGAGCACGTCCTCGGGCCCGAGGATCCAGAAGTTGAAGCCAGGGTGCAGGCCGCGGCCCCAGAGGACGAGCGAGCGCAGCAGCAGCACGAGGAAGCCGAAGAAGATGAGCTTGTGGGCCAGCCCGGCCAGCGGATAGTAGCCCAGTCGCTTCTGGCCGAACGCATACACGAGCGTGCCCCAGAGCCGCTCCACGGGGCGGCCCAGCACGTGGGCGGGGCGGCCGATCTTGAGGAGCTGCCAGCGCCGGTTGGCGCTCCAGCAGAAGGCGCCGAAGAAGCCAAGAAGCACGATCAACATCCAGGTCGGGTGCATGGATTCTCCCTCGCTGCGCGGCTTTCGGCTTATGGCGGCGCGCCGGGCACGTCAACCCGCAGCGCGTCACGGCGCAGCGGCGGCCCGGCCGGAGCCTACCGCGCGAGCTCGTGCTGCTGTCCCGCGAGCTCGAAAGAGACGGCGCTCGGGGCGGCGCCCGGCTGCGCGAAGAGCAGCAGGCCGCCGGCGATGTGGGTGAACGGGAAGAAGTGCCCCGGCACCTCGACGGGCCCGGCGTCGGTCTCGGCGCTGACCGGGGTGGCCCCTCCCGCGCCGAGCGGTGGCGTGTGCAGCGCGATCGGCGCCTCCCAGTGCGCCGTGCCGTCCATGCCGATGCGGATGCGCTCGTAGGTGCGATCGAACGCGTCGGCAGGCCACTGTACCAAGGCGCCGTTGACGAGCTTGATGCGCTGGAACAGCTTCACGAAGTGGTAGTCGGAGATCCAGACCGGCTGGCAGTAGGTCATGAGGTCGTACGTGGTGCTCGGCGAGTAGAGCTTGCCGTCCACCAGGTCGTAGCCAAAGCTTCCGAGCTTGCCGCCGGCGTACGGGTAGTTCGGATCGACGCCCTGCGGCCCTCCGCACGGGGCATGGCCGAGGCCGTGCATGTGGCCGGTCTCGTGCGCCGCCGACTCGGCCGACGACTCGCCCGGGAAGCCGAGGCCGATGCCCACCCGGGCGAAAGCGTCGTTCGGGCCGGCCATCATGCTCAGGCCGGCCACGCACCCGCCGCCGCAGAAGGCCGCCATGCTCGGCGCGGGCGAGAAGATCCCGTAGTAGTACTCGTCGGGCTTGGCGCCGTCTGACTGCCGGAAGCTCACCATCGCGTCCAGCAGCTCGCCCCAGCCGGCCCCGTTGGGCTGGATCGCCTGGTCCCAGCCGACGGCCTGGTGCACCGTCAGGACAACGGCCGGGGTCGGGTAGATGCCGTAGAACTCGTCGTGGTAGAGCTTGAGCTGGCTCTCGCCCGTCGCGGGCAGCCGGCCCGAGCCGTCGGCGTTGTAGGCGATGGGCACGAGCACGATCTTGAGCTGCTGCCCCGAGCTCTGGACCGCCACGTCCTGTTTTCCCTGGGCCGGGTAGGCCGCGAGCTGGTTGTTGCCACTCGCGACGCCGCTTGGCTGGAGCAGCTCCACGCGGTAGCTCGTGAAGCCGGGCAGCGACTCGGCCGGAACGAGCACGTTCAGCGTGCTGCCCAGGCTGGCGTCACTCGACCCGGACCCGAGGCTGCCGGTGGCTTCGTGCTGCTTGTCGCCCAGCGTCAGCCGGGCCGTGACCGGCTGGCCGTTGCCACCATCGATGGGCGAGTAGAACACGCGCAAGAGCGCGTTGCGGTTCGCCACGACAGGCACGTCCGAGGCGGCCGGCCCACCGTTCTGGATCAGCGGTCGCTTGACGCCCTGGTAGAGCGCGAGCGCGTCGATGCGCACGCCGTCGGCGTAGACCATCTCGGGCCCGGCCCCGGCGCCGCTGCTGCTCGTGGAGGACCCGCCCGGGCCGACCAAGCCGGAGCCGCTGCTGCTGCTGCTGCTGCCCGCGCCTTCTCCCGAGCTGCTGCCGTGCTTGTGCTTGTCGTAGCGGATGGCGATCTCGTCCGCCCCGGTCAGCGCATTGCAGGCGGCGAGCCCCGCCGCGGCCGCAAGCGCGGCAACGAGCCTGGCGTGGGAAGGGGACACGGGAGAGATTTAGAATAGCACGCCCGGTCGCGCCGTGGGGGGCCCGAGTCGCACTTGTGCTTGCACCGCCCGGACGCTTGCCCCCGGCGCTATTCGCGGCCACCATTGCGGCATGGCCATCGTTCCTGGGCTTGTGGCGCTGGTCGTCCTGGTCGTGCCCGCCCTGGGGCCAGCGACGGCGGCGGGGCCGACGCCCGGCGGCCCGCAGGCGCAGGGTGCCGCTCCGGCCCGCGACCGCTGCGACGGCGACTGCGACGACGACGACGCGGACGACGCCAAGGACGACGATCGCGACGACGACGACGCGTCGGACGAGCCCTGCGATCCTCCGGAGGAGGATTAGGACAAGGACGAGTAGCGGGGCGGAACCTACAGCGCGAGCTCGATCTCGCGTTGCTCGTCGCGCGCCTGCAAGCTCAAGAGCGCGCTGTAGTGGCGCTGGCCGATGCGCGCGGAAAGCCGCACGCGCACGGGCGGCGTGGCCTCGCCCAGATCCTCGAGGCGCACGGTGACGCGGTAGCGGCCGCGCCGCACCGGCCCCTCGGCGAGAAACACGTTCTCGACGTTCTGGCCGCGGCACTCCTGCTCGGCGCCGGGGCAGTCGCGATCCTTGAGCAGCCCCGAGTCGGTCGGCTGGTCGCGGCGTGCCACGTCGCCGTCGGGTCCGCTGACGAGCAGATCCACGTCGGCCGAGCGCTCCGGCCAGGCAATGGTGAACTGCAACAAGCCGCTGTGCAGGCCGCAGCCCTCGTCGATCAGGCCGTTGCAGTTGTTGTCCAGGGCGTCGAAGCACAGCTCCTTGCCGCTCGGAGTGCAGCCCATCTCGAGCTCGATGCCGTCGGAAACCGAAAGCTCGCGCACCGCCGGCGCGTCCGGCGGTGGCCGCCGCGGCACCTCGAGGCAAGCGCTGGCGGCGGCCAGAGCCGGCAGCAACGCGAGCAGCGCCGCGTGCCGCGGCAACGCCACCGCCCGCACGGCGCTCAGAGGGTGTTTCACAGCCTGCTGCGCGGGCCGATGCGTCGGTCGGGCTCCTCGACGTACGCGCAGTACGCCTGCGTCGCCCTCCCTAGCCTCGGCCCGCTCGCGACGCCTGTGAAACACCCTCTCAGAACCGCGCCGCGCAGCTCAGGCCGACCTCGGCGAAGGGGCCGCAGAAGACCGCCACCTCGTCGTCCGGCGACGGCTCCTTCTCCTCGGCAGGCTTCTCCTCGTCCGCCGGCTCGGCCTCGGCCTCGGCAGCGGCCGGTGACGAGGAAGCGAGCACGAAGAAAGTGACGCCGGTGGCCACCAGGGCCAGCGAGGCCACGCCCAGCCCCACGCCCGCCTGCTGCAAGGAACTGGCGCGCTCGCCGTCGTGGTTGATGAGCTGGATGTCGTAGTAGCACAGCGTGTAGTCGCCCAGCGCACAGCCCTCTCCGTAGGCCGCGTTGTGCGCGTCGATGTTCTCTTGCACCGTCCCACGCAGCGCCCCGCCGCTTGCCAGCAGGCCGATGGAGACGCCGCCGAGCACCGCGCCCGCGGCCGCGGTAGCAAGGCCGATCGGGCCCTGGTAGGGGAACCAGCCCGCCGACGGAGCCCCTTCCTCCGGGGGGCTCTCCGGCTTCTCCTCCACGGGCGCAGGCTTCTCCTCCGGCGTCTCGGCCTCCTCCGGCTTCTTCTCGGGCTTCCTCTCGGGCTTCGGCTTCTTCACCGGCTCCGGCTTGCGCAGCTCCACCTCCAGGTCGAAGGGCTGGCCGCCCGCGACCTTGATGGAGCGTTCGCTGTCGTGGTAGCCCTCGGCCTTCGCCACAACGGTGTGCCGGCCTTCGAGCACGCGGATCTTGACGGGCATCTCGCGCGGCTCGCCACCGTCGATGCTGGCCGTGGCGCCGTCGACCTTCGCGGTGAGGCTCAGGGTCGACAGGTGCGAGAGCGCCGTGTCGAGGTTCTTCTGCGTGTCCCCCCGATCGGCGTCGCTCAGGGGCTTGAAGTCGGTGCGCAGGGCATCCTCGAGCGCGTCGGCGGCCTCGAGCCAGCGCTCCAGGGCGACGAGCGAGTAGCCCGTCATGCGCAGCACCTGGCCCGAGGGGTAGAGCTTGCGGGCCTTCTCGAAGGAATCGAGTGCCTTCTTGAAGTCGCTCGCCTGGTATTCCTTGAAGGCTTCCATGGCGAGCCGCTTGCCCTCGGCCTCGTCGGCTCCGGACGGCTGCCCCAGGGCAGGCGCCGCGTGCAGCCACAGGGCGAGCCCGGCAAACAGCGCGATTACCAGCAGGCCGACGGAACGAGCTTGACGACAGTACAGCATTAGAAGTTGACCTTGCCGACGTTGGGAGCCGGCCCGGGCGCCGGCTTGGGCTTGGCCGCCGGCTTGGGGGCCGGCTTGGGCGGCGGCGGTGCCGGCGGAGTGTCGAACGGATTCGTGGCCACGGCGGGCGCCTTGGCGCTTGCCTTGGCGACCGCCGTCTCGGCGGGAGCGGCGGTTGCCGCGGGCGCGGTCGTGGGCGCGGCGGTCGTGGCGGCCGTGGCGGTCTCGTCGGGTGCGCCCTTGTGCCCCCGCCCGGCGCGGCCGCCGGCGTCTGCCTTGCCCGCACCGGGCTCGCCCTCGTCCTCCTCGGCCGCCTCCTCGTCCGGCTCGGCCTCGGAGCCGGACGAGGCGCTTGCCGTGGCCCTCGCCCCCACGCTCCCCGCGGTGGCGGCGCTCGCGTGCTTGCCGCCGCCGATGGGGTTGAGCACCAGGTACACGCCCGTTCCGCCCACGACGATGATCAGCGCCACCACCACGCCCAGCATGACGGCCGTGGTCGAGGATGACCTCTTCTTGCCGCTCGGCTGCTGCGTGGCGTACAGGCCCGCGCCAGTGTCGACGTTGACCACCGAGTGCGCGCCGCTCTGGATCGCCGAGAGCCCCGTGCCCGGGATGGGTCCGGACTGACCGGCCTGCAGCGGGATCTCGAGGGAGCTCTGGCTGTCGTGCTGGTGCAGGCCGAAAGGCTGGCTCGCGGTGTTGAAGCCCGTAGACTGCGAGACGCCCAGGGCCTGCGCGAGCTGGTTCACCTCCTCGGACGCCGACTCGAAGCGCTGCTTTTCGTCGCGGTTGCAGGCGCGGGCGAACCACATGTCGAACAGCGGCCCCAAGTGCGGCGCCGAGTCGGTCGGCGGGGGCATGGGCTCGTAGCAGATCTGGCCGACCAGCCCGGCCATGCCGTCCGCCGTCCAGTAGTTGCGGCCGGTCAGAAGCTGATAGGCGATGAGGCCCACGGCCCAGAGATCGGTGTGGGGGCCGATCGCGTTCAGATCGCCGCGCGCCTGCTCCGGGGCCATGTACCAGGGCGTCCCGAACACCTCGCCGGCCATGGTCAGCTCGGCCACGGCGCTGTCGGCCAGCTTGGCAATGCCGAAGTCGAGGATCTTCACGAGCGGCGTGCCGTCCTCGCGCTCGGTGATGAAGATGTTGGCCGGCTTCAGGTCGCGGTGCACGATGTTGTGCTTGTGCGCCTTGTCGAGCACGCGCGCCACTTGCTTGAGGTAGACCACCACCTCGCCCGCGGGCAGCGCGCCGCGGCGCTTGAGCTCGGTGCGTAGGTCCCGACCGCCCAGGCGCTCCATGACGATGTACGGGACGTCGCCGAGGTCCGGGGCCACGTCGGCGTCCACGACGCGCACGGCGTGATCGCTGCCGATGCGCACCGGCGCGCGGGCCTCGGTGCGGAAGCGCTTGACCGCCTGCTCGTTCTCCGCCAGGGCCGGGTGCAGGAGCTTCAGGGCCAGCTTCTCGTCGGTGTTGACGTGCCGGACGGCATACACCGAGCCCATGCCGCCGCGGCCGATCAAGTACTCGACGCGGTAGCGGGCGTTGACGACCGTGCCTTCCTTGAGCGCCTGCAGGTGCTTCTCGGTCGTATCAGGGGCCCTGCCGGAGCCCGGGGCGAGCTGCTCAGTCCTCGGCACCGGCGCGGCCGCGACGGGCTTGGCGGGCGGCGCCGCCGCTCGGCCGGGCGGCGGCGGGGGAGGCGGACGCGCGGGCCCGCCCCGCCGCGGTGGCGGCGGCGGGGGAGGCGGGCGCCCCGGGGGCGCGGGTGCGTCGTACTCGGCCACGGCTACTCCTATGCTGCCACGGCAAGCGTACGTGCATTTCGGGCGAGCGGCAAGCGGCAGCAAGGTCTGGGCGCGGCGCGCTACCGCCGCCCGGCGTCCGGCCACGTCACCCCTCGGGCCTCCAGCACCTCGCGCCCGCGCGGCACACTTTGCACCAGGGCCCTGGCGTAGAGGCGGCGCCGCTCGGGCAGCGCGAGATCGCCGGGCCGGTCCCGCGTGGCCGCCGCGAGCAGGATGGCCGCGGAGACGCTCAAGTTCAGGCTCTCGACGAAGCCGCGCATGGGCACGCGCACGTGCGCCCGGCAGGCGGCGTCGAGCTCGGCGCACACCCCGTCGTGCTCGTTGCCCATGACCAGGGCGAGGCGAGGCAAGTCGCGGAGATTTTCGGGCAAGAGCTCGCCCCGCGGATGGCTGCCCACGAGCGTGTGGCCGCTTTCGCGCAGGGCCGCCACGGCCTCACCGGCGCTGCGGTGGTGGAGCACGTCCACCCAGCGCTCCGCGCCCATGGCCACGGCGCCGCTGGCGACGAAGCGCTCGGTGCGCTCCACCACGTGCACCCGCTGCACCCCGAAGGCGTCGCAGGAGCGCAGCACGGCCGCGCCGTTGTGCGGATCGTGCGGGCCGTCCATCACGAGAACGACGCAGTCCAGGCGGGAAGCGAGCACCTGCGCGATGCGGCGCCGGCGGGCCGGCGTGGCCAGCTCTTCGAGCACGGCGATGGCCGCCTCGGGATCGACGCCCTCGAGCAGATCGCGCACGTCCCCGTCCACTCCCCTGTCAGGGCGGCGGCGCGGCCAGGCGCAGTCCACCCGCGCGCGCGGGGCGGTGCTGCCGCACCGCGCGCACGCGCGCATCGAAGTCGCGGCGCTCGTCGGTCGTGAGATACCGCTCCCCGAACCGCGCGTCGAGGTAGCGCTCCGTCAAGGCCAAGATCTCCGGCGCCTCGGGGTGGCCGGTGTGCGCCAGGGTGCGGGCGTGCCGCAAGGGTGGCGTACCCACGCTGCGTGCTATCCCGATCTGCGTCATGGCGCGATCCAGGGCCTCGTACAGACTGGTGGCCAGGGCGGCCTCCTTGGAGCGCGGGCTCTGCTCCGGGCCGTCGCGGACAGCGCGCGCCGCCCGCCGCCGGCGCTGCCACCACCAGGCACTCGCCGCCGCCAGCCCCAGGCCGAGAAGCGCCAGCCAGAAGCGCGGGCCGGGCGGCCGGAGCAGGCGCTCGGCCGCCGGGTGCCTGGTCTTGACCGCCTCGAAGAGGCCGACCTGCTGCTGCAAGTCGTAGCCGAGCACGTGGTGGTTCCAGCGTTGGCTTGCGGCCTCGAAGATGTCGCGCACCGAGCCGAGCAGGCCGCCCAGCTCGCTCTGTGGCAACGCGGCGCTGGGCGGGGTGGGGTCGAAGGTCAGCCAGCCGCGGCTGGCGATGAAGGCTTCGACCCAGGAGTGGGCGTCGCCTTGGCGCACGGCGTAGAACCGGCCGAAGCGGTTGTACGTACCGCCCACGAAGCCCGTGACGTTGCGGCTCGGCACGCCCACCAGTCGGAGCATGACGGCCATGGCGGTCGAGTAGTACTCGCAGTGGCCGCGGCGCGACTCGAACAGGAAATGGTCGAGCGGCTGGGGGTACGCGCCGGAGGGGGAGCTCAGGTCGTAGCGGTACTGCGTGCGCAGCCGCAGCTCGATGGCCCGTGCCTTGTCGAGGTCCGAGCTTCGGCCCTCCGTCCAGGAGCGGGCCAGATCGGTGACGCGCGCCGGCAGATCCGGCGGCACCTGCAAGTAGCGCCGGCGTTCGGGCTTGGGCAGCACGCGGAAGGTCGGCTTTCCGTCGGGCGAGAGGAAGATCTGGTACTGCACGCCCCGCTCGGTCGCCGCCTGATAGCGCAGCTCGTCCTCGGGGCCGCTTACCACGGTCAGAGGCGCGCTCGGCACCAGCGCGCCCGACTCGCGCACCCGCAGCCCGCTCGCGTCGGGCGGGATGAACAGCACGGGCGGATCGATCGGTTCCAGCTCCACCAGCATCTGCCGATCCGCCTCCGCATCGGGCGCGTGGCCGCCCACCGGCACGACCGTGCCCGCCCCGGCCACGATCCGGCTAAGCTTGGTCGCTTGCGACCAGCTTCGGCCGTCGTAGGCGTCGAGGGCCGTGCCGCGCAGGTGCAAGATCCGCCGCGGGGCGGGAGGGCCGGAATCGGGCAGGAACACGCGCAGCGCAATGGTCGGGTCGTCGCGCAGCGTGCCGATTTGCCCGAGATCGACCTTGCCCGAGAACCCGATCATGCGGCCGCCCTTGGGGCGCGTGAGCAGCACGAGCGAAAGGCCCACGCGCGGGAAGGCAATGAAGAGGGCCACGGTGAACAGCAGGATGGGCACGCTGAGCAGGCAGGTGACGGCGATGAACTGCCGGCCCACCACCCGCTTGGAGCGCAGGATGCGCGGCACGTCCACGGGCAGGCCGGTGCGGTCGCGGGCGCCCTGCCGGTAGTTGCCCTCCACCTCGCGGCGCAGGTGGCTCAGAACCAGGGCACACGGGGTGACGACCAGCAGGCCGAAGAAGCACAGGCCGTAGCCCAGTCCGCCGCCCACCACGGTGCCCGCGATAAGGTGCAGCAGGGCGAGCACGATGACCTGCTGGTCGTGGGCGGCGCCGCGGCGCGTGGCCACGCGGATGATCTGCAGCCCGAGGGCGAACTGGATCAAGAGATCGATCTCGCCCACCCGGCCGAGCGCGAAGCGGCCGATCTGAACGGCCACCAGCAACGCGGCCAGGATGGTGTCGGCGTGCCGGCTCGCGGCCTGCTGCCGCCAGCTCTCGCGCATGAGCAGGGCCACCGCCAGGCCGACCAGCGCCGCGACGTTGACGGCGCGGCCGAACTGGCCGCTGGCGACCAAGGCCAGCACGCCGAGGGTGGCCAGGGCATCGGTCATGACGCGGTGGACCAGACCGAACCTCATGCCGCGTCCTCCACCTCGCCGCGCGGCGGCGCCGGCGCGAGCCCCGGCGCGCACAGCTCGACCAGCGCGAGGAAGCGCAGGACGGGGTCCACGCCCCGCGCCGGATCGGAGCGCACGCGCTCGCCCGCGGTGGTGAGCACGGTCACGCGGTCACCACGCCGCAGGTGGGCCACCGCCAGCGAAGCGACCTCGCGCACGCGCCGCTCGAACTGCTCCTCGTGCGCCTCGGCGAGCTTGGAGTCGGCCGGGCCAGGGCGGATGGTGTCGAGCACGAGCTCGACCTCGCGGCGCATCTCCCGCGCCCGCTCCCGCAGCACGCGCCCTTCGGCGCGGGTGCTCTTGCGCCAGTATATGTCTCGGGGATCGTCGCCCTCGCGCATCGGCCGCAAGGCGAAGATCTCCTCGCCCGAGCCGCGCCCCAGGGGCCCGGAGTCCCCGGCGCTGTCGCCTTGCAGCAGGGCGGGCAGCCGGATCGGATCGACCGGCGGGTAGGTGATGAGCTCGTCCGACGAGCTGAGCTCCCGCGACTTCTCGAACAGGCCGAAGGGGAAGCGGGTGGCGAGACGAAACCCAACATGACGCTCGACGCCGCGCCGGGCGGGCGTGCGCCGGTAGGCGGCGATCTGCGTCGAGCGCGGGCTGATCTTGAGGAAGAAGCAGCGCTTGTCGGCCGGCTGGTGGGCGCGCAGATCCTCCACCTCGATGGCGTAGGAGGGCACGCGGCGCTTGGCGTTGTGCACCTCGATCTCGACGAGGTGGGAGCGGCCCACCTGGGCGCGGGCAGGCAGGCGGCGCTTGACCGAAAGCGCGCGCAGCGACAGCTCGCTCATGACGCCGGAGACGAGGATCAGCGCCAGCATCATCCCGAGCAGCAGGTAGAGCAGGTTGTTGCCGGTGTTGATGGCGGCAAAGCCCACGCCCAGCGTGATGCCCAGGAAGTACTTGCCCTCGCGCGTGACCTTGAGCCGGCGCGCCCAACGCCAGCGCCGCCTCTCCTGGGCCGCGTCGGGCGGCGCGAGCCGGCCGACGGCGCGGCGGCGGGCGGCGGCGCGCCTGCGGCCGAGGTCCCGGCGGGAGGACGTCAGCTCGTGGGCCATGGCCACCGGGCTACAGCGGGATAGGGATGCGGGCCACGAGGTCCCGGATCGTGGCCTCGGCCTCGTCGTAGCAGGGCACGTAGCCGTCCGCCTGGGCGGCGAGGCGCACGCGGTGGGCCAGCACGGGGACCGTGAGATCGTGGATGTCGTCGGCGATGCAGAACTCGCGGCCGCGCAGCATGGCCCGGGCGCGGGCGGCGCGCGACAGGTTCATGCCGGCGCGAGGCGAGGCGCCGATGGCCACGGCCGGGCTCGTCCGGGTGGCGCTGATCACGGCCTGCAGGTAGTGCGCCAGCGAGGGATCGAGCCTGACGCGCTCGACCTCGCGCTGGAGCGTGACGAGCCTGGCCGGATCGAGCACTTGGGGCACGTCGCGCACCCGATCCGCGTCCGGGCGCATCACCAGGCGGTGCTCGACCTGGGAGGGCGGGTAGCCGATGCGCAGCCGCACCATGAACCGGTCGAGCTGCGACTCGGGCAAGGGGTAGGTCCCGGCGTAGTCCAGGGGGTTCTGGGTCGCGATGACGAAGAACGGATCGGGCAGGGGGATGCTCTCGCCCTCGGCCGAAACCTGCCCTTCGTTCATGGCCTCGAGCAGGGCGGACTGGGTGCGCGGGCTGGCGCGGTTGATCTCGTCGGCGAGGACCATGTTGGCGAAGATCGGCCCCTGCTTGAAGACGAACTCGTTGCGCGGCTGGTCGAACACGCTCACGCCCAGCACGTCGCCCGGGAGGAGATCGCTGGTGAACTGGATGCGCGCCAGCTCGCCCCCGACCGCCTTGGCAATGGCGCGGGCGAGCGTCGTCTTGCCCACGCCCGGCACGTCCTCGATGAGCAGGTGCCCCTTGGCGAGCAGGGCCGTCAACCCGAGCTCGACGGCATCGGGCTTGCCCTCGAGCGCCCGGCCGACGGCGGCGCGCAGGGCGTCGAGGTCCGGCCGGGCCTCGCTGCGGGCGGTCAGAGCTGAGCTCATCAACGCAATCCTAGCAGACTCGGGCCGGCTGGCGCACGGAACTATAGTATATGCGGTGCCGGCTGGAGCCCATGGCCGACCCCGCCGACAGAGCCGCTGCGCCGCCCCCGCGTTTCTCCGCGTGGGCCTGCGCCCTGGGCCTGGCGCGCACGCTGCGGCCCCAGCAGTGGGTCAAGAACCTGTTCGTGCTCGCGCCAGTGGTCTTCGCCAAGCACCTGACGCACCCCTCCGTCATCAAGGGGGCCCTGGGCGCCTTCGGCATCTTCTGTCTGCTCTCCGGGGCGGTGTACGCCCTCAACGACCTCGTGGACGCCGAGGCCGACCGGAGCCACCCCATCAAGCGCCGCCGGCCCATCGCCGCCGGCGTCGTGCCCGCCGCCCTCGCCCGCGTCGCGGTCGTGGGCCTGGCGCTCGTGGCGCTCGGCGGCTCGCTGCTCGGGCCGCGCTACTTCACGGCGCTGGCCGGCGGCTACTTCGTCCTGAACGTGGCCTACTCGCTGCGCCTCAAGCGCGTCGCCTATCTCGACGTGGCGAGCATCGCCGCCGGCTTCGTGCTGCGGGTGCTGGCCGGCGGCGCGGCCATCCGCACGCCCGTCTCGGGCTACATGATCGCCTGCACGGCGCTGCTCGCGCTCTTCCTCGGCTTCGGCAAGCGCCGCCACGAGCTCCTGTCGGTCGGCGCCTCCGCGCGGCGCGTGGTGCTGCGAGCGTACTCCGCCGGCGTGCTGCTCGTGGCCCTGCTCGTCACCGGGACGGGCGCGGTGGGCGCGTACCTGGCCTACTGCCTCGATCCGGACACGCAGCGCCTGCTGGCGTTTGGCTGGCTATGGGTGACAGCGGTGCATCCGGCGTTCGGAGTGGCGCGGTTCCTGCAGCTCGCGGGGAGTCGGCCCGAGGCCGAGTCGCCGACCCAGGAGATGCTGCGCGACACGCCCTTCATGCTAAATTTGTTCCTCTGGGCGGTCGAGGTCGTGGCCGTCGTCTATCGGCTCCGGCCGACCTGAGCGGGCACGGTACTGAGAGACGCGCGCGAGATGTCCGGCGACGAGGCGAGAGCGGGGGAAGGGATCCTCCAGGCGAGCCGGAGCAACGCCTGGTCGGACCTCGCCACGGTCGTTCCGCTGTTCGTCGGCTATCACGTGGGCGTGGTCTTCCTGTCGGTGCGCAACGCCGCCGATCTGGTCACCTCCGAGCTCACCACCTTGGCGAACCACAGTCGCGCGCTCTACTGGCTGCTCACCGTAGCCATCGGGCTCGCGCTCGTGGCCGTGCTCACGCTGCTCGGCCGCGGCCAGAGCTTCGAGCTCAGGCGCCTGCTCCTGGTGGTGGTCGAAGCAGTGCTGTACGCCGCGCTGATGCGCGTGGCGGCCGGCTACGTGGTCGGGGCGCTACCGCTCGCGTCGCTCGGGCCTCCGGCAGGCGGCTATGGCCTGTGGGCCGGCGTGGTGATGTCGCTCGGCGCCGGGCTCTACGAGGAGCTGGCTTTCCGGGTCGGCCTGTACGGGCTGGGGGCCTGGTGCCTGCGCCGGCTTGCCGGCTCGTTCGTCGGCCGCGGCGCGGTAAGGCTCGGCTGGGCGCTCGTGGCCGCCGCCGTCTTCGCCGGCTGGCACTACCTGGGGCCGATGGGCGATGCCTTCGAGCCGCGCTCCTTCGTCTTCCGCTGCGTCTGCGGCCTTGCCTTCACGCTCATCTACGTCGCGCGCGGCTTCGCCCCGGCGGTCTGGACGCACGCGCTGTACGACGTGTGGGTGCTCGCGCTGCGCTGACCGGTTACAGCGAAGCGAGCACGCCGACAGCCAGGGCCGTGACCACGGCAAGCAGCGTGCCGGCGGCCGATCCCCAACGGCGGGCCCGCCGGGCGGCCGGCTCCGGCAGAGCGCACACGCCGCGCGCGAAGCAGAGCGATGCCATGCCGGGAACCGCGAGCGAAAGCCAGCAGAGCTGTGCGGCGGCCCGCCAACCCGCCGTGAGCAGCGTGCCGGCGAAGCCGACCGGCCCGGTCATGAGGTCCCAGCCGCAGGCGTAGAGGCCGAAGCGCCAGGCGCGCCGCCGGCAAGGCCGGCCGCCGCGGCGCCGTGCCGCGGCCTCCACGGCCACGGCATGCAGGCCGTGGGCCAGGACCATCCAGACGACCACCGCGGGCGTGCCCACCAGGATCCAGCGCAAAGCGGCGTGGCGCAGGCCCGGATCGAGCACGACCTCCAGGGCCAGCCGCGGCAAGGCGGCGGCCGCCAGGGCGCAGAGCGCCAGGAGCAGCGAGACGACCGCCACGGACTCCGCGAACACGGCGAAGCGCAGCGCGGGCCGGACCGGCCCATCCGGGATGGCGGCGAAGAAGGTTTCGGCTCCGCGCGTCGCCGCGTTCGCCGTAGCCCAGAGCCGCGACCAGGCGCCGCCTTCGGGGCGCTCCCAGGGCACGATGGCCACGACCCCGGAGTGCGGCTCGCCATCCTGCGCGAAGCAGCCGGGGCAGTCGGACCGGCCGCAGAAGGCGCACAGCACGGCGGCGGGGACCTCGAAGGCGGAGTCGGTGACCTCCTCCTCGATGGGGACGAACCCGCGCTCTACGCTGGCCGGCTTGGTCATGGACGCGGGCCCAAGGATACCAGATGCGCCGCGCGGTGTCGTCGGAGCTGGGCGGCTGGCCCAGTGCAAGTGGCCCTGACCCCGACGACTCGGCGCCGCGGCGGCCGGGCGATTGGCTGGTCGAAGTCTATGGGTTCTCCGGGTGGGCGCAGCCGGGATCCGGGCGGCGAGGCGGAGCCCAAGCGCGGCAACCGAACCGCTCGGGCGCCGGCACTCGCGGTGCCCGCGGCTACTTGCTCTTCTTGCCCTCGCCTGCGCCAGGCTCGACCGGGATCCCCTCCGGGCAGCGCAGGTAGAGCAGGTCGCCATGCTGGCTCTGGTGCGCCTCGGCCGCGTCGGGCTCGACCACAAGCGTATGGAAGTTCGCCGAGTTGCCTGGCGGGAAGTGGCACAGGGTCACGTCGGTCGTGAGAGTGAAGGTCTTGGTCTCGCCGGGCGCGAAGCGCGTGCGGGCGAAGTAGATGATGCTGCCCTCGACCCTCGAGGTAGGCAGCCCCACGCCGTCCTCCTCGATGGTGCACCAGCTCGGGCACAGCGCCCGATCGAGCTCGGCCGTCGGTACGATGAAGCGGAGGGCGATCTCGCCGCCCTCGGCGCCGGCAGTCACCCTGGCCTGGGGCTGGCTCATGGTGAGCTGCACGTCCACCACGTCGCCCGTGGCCCGCGCCTCCAGACCGGTCGTCGGATCGACTGCGGAGCGGGCGAGCGGGCGGAACATGCTGATGCGATCCCGCAAGCCCACGTACGTCGTGCCCGTCGCGCGGTTCACGGCTACCCCGTAGGCGTAGGCGGCCATGGGCAGCTCGGTCACGTACCGGCCCGACGGATCGAACTTCTGCACCCCGTTCGACGCGTCGGCAACGTAGGCGTAGCCCGCGCCGTCGATGCCGATGCCCACCGGATACTCGAACTTACCCGGGCCCGTGCCGTGCTCGCCGAGCTTGAACAGGAACTGGCACGCCTCGTCGAACACCTGCACGCGCCAGCTCACCGTGTCCA
>JACQWT010000585.1 GCA_016209145.1 Deltaproteobacteria bacterium
ACCCACCGCGACGTCGTGGGCGCCGTCGTGGACCCGTGGATCGATGCCGACAGGCTGGCCGCAGCGCTCGGCCTCCCTGCCCGGCGCTTCGCCGAGGCCCACCACCGCTACGTCTCGGCCTCGGGCTCCGTCAGCACCGCCAGCACGCGGTTTCCTTGCCGCGCCGAGCCGGTGGACGTGGCGGTCCGGCCGCTTGCTGCCCTGGCGGCTGCTGCCGCCGCAGCCACCAGGGCGGCACCCGCGGACATCCGGCGCGAGGGGCGCACGCGCGCCCTCTTCCTGCAGCTCGCGGCGCGGCACGGCTGGCGAAGCACGCAGCGGCTTGCGGCCATGTGCGAGATGGATCCGTCGAGCGTCCGCTGGAACCTGCGCCAGGAGCTGGACGCGGCAGCAGTGCGTGCCGCCGAGCTGTGCCTTGGTGACCAGCGCCTGCTCACGTGGCAAGCGCCACAGCATCGGGCCTTCTATTCCCGGAAAGCGGGAATAGAGGAGGCGATGACCTCGCTATCTGCCTCTCAATTCCCGCTTTCCGGGAATTGAGGAGGCGATGGCGTTTCACGCGGCGGCGGGGGCGGGCCCGACGCGGGCGTAAAGACCTCGATGGGCTCATTCCGGCCGCGCACTTGCAGCGGGCCGAGGGCCCGGGTCGCAACCGCGCTGCCGATCCGTCCCGCCGTCGCGCCGCTCAGGACCAGCGCCACGCCGAGCTCCTTCGAAGCCGTCTGGAGACGGGAGGCCGTGTTGACCGTGTCGCCGATGACCGTGTATTCGAGCCGCTGCTCCGAGCCGAGGTTGCCGACGATGGCCGGCCCGCTGTGCACGCCAATGCCGATGGCGAGCTCCGCCACGCCGCGCTCGGCCCAGCGCCGCCGCACGCCGACGAGCGCCACGAGCATGTCTTGCGCGGCATGCACGGCCCGGAGCGCATGATCGGGTTGGGGCAGCGGGGCGCCGAAGTACGCCAGGATGCCGTCGCCCAGGTACTTGTCCACGGTGCCGCCGTGCCGGAAGATGCAGGCCACCATGGCGTCGAGGTAGACGTTGAGCAACTCGGCCACCTCGCGCGGATCGCGCTTCTCGCTCAGGCGCGTGAAGCCCCGCACGTCGGCGAACAGCACCGTGATCTCCTTGCGCTCGCCGCCGGCCTTGAGCCGCGCGGGGTCGCGCAGCACCTCGCGCAGCACCTGGGGCGAGAGATAGTGCCGGAAGGCGTGCTGGATGCCCCGCTTCTCCGCGAGATGGTCGGCGCTGGAGAAGGCCAACACGGCCGTCTCGAAAAGCACGATCCAGGCCATGGCGGGCACCGGGTCGACCAGGCGGCCGGCGAGGAACAGCGCGAAGGCCGCGGCGGCGACGGCCACCTCGGCGCCGGCACCGAGGAAGACCGCGAGCAGGACGCGACGGCGCGCCAGGTAGAGGCCGGCCGACAACGGCAGCCCGAGCACGAGCAGCAGCGGCAGGCTGCCCCAGTGCACGAGCAGCGTGCCGTGGGCGACGCCGTCCGCGGCCGTGACCACCAACTCGGCCTGGCTCAGGCTGCCGCCGAAGGGGTTCGGCACGGACTCGGGGAAATACGAGTGCCGCGCCGTGGTCTGCGCGACGAAGGCGACGCGGCCGGAGAGCTCGGGCAGGGGTCGCTCCAGGACCTCGCCGAGCGAGCGGGTGGTATGCGCCGGCGCGCGGCCCCGGTACTGGATCCATGCGGTGCCGTCCGGCTCCATCGGGATGCGCGCGGACCCGAGCCATAGCTCGAGCCCGCCGCCCGCGGCCCTGAGGCGCGGCTGCTGCCCGAGCAGCGTGCCGGCCGCGGCGAGCTCGACCGTGGGGTAGAGGCGCGCGCCGATGCTGGCCGGCACGAAGGAGAGGCGAGCCTCGGGCACACGGCGAGCGTAGCCGCCGGACGCGCGGCTGCCTAGCCACGCGGCCCCGCCCGTTCAGCCCCCGCCGCGGCGAATGTGGAATGTGGAATAGCAGCGATCGGCAAGGTGAGGCGGCGGACCGCAAAGGCGATGACCTCGCCCGGCCCGGCGCCTCGAGGGGTTCGCCGCCGCGCTGCTCCGGAGCCTGCCCGGGCTCGATCGTTTCTGCGAGTCCAGGGATGACATTCCACATTCCCTGTTCTCTGTTCCACATTCCACGTTTCCGTTGCCCACGTCCTCCCGCACCTCGGGCGGCGATGCCCACACAGCCCCCCTTCGGTAGTAGGCTTGCTCTCGGCCATGCTTCCTCGGCTGTGCCCCAAGCTCGCGGTGCCGGCGCTTGCCTGCACGCTCGGCCTGTTGTCGCCGGGCGTGCGCGCCGAGCCCGCGCCGGCCGGTGCCGCCTCCGCGCCGGCGGCCGAGAGCGCGAAGCTCGCCGAGGCGCGCCGGCTCTTCCACGAGGGCAACGAGCTGCGGCGGGCGGGCGACTGCCAGCGGGCGCTGGAGCTGTACCGCCAGTCGCAGGCGCTCGTGCGCTCGGTGCCGAACACCTGGAACGCGGCCGTGTGCCTGGACGCGCTGGGGAGGACGGACGAGGCGCTGGAGACGTACGAGCAGGTGCTGACGGAGTTCCGCACGGAGCTCTCGGAGCCGGACAGGGCCACGATCCGGCGTGCCGTGGAGCAGCTTCGCGCCAAGATGGGCAGCCTCGACGTGATCGGCAACGTCGCGGGCACGCTCGTCATCGACGGCCGCTCGCGGGGCCGGCTGCCCCTGGGCGGGCCGGTGCGGCTCGTGCCCGGCAAGCACCTGGTGCAGGTGATGAAGGAGGGCTACGCCACCTTCGAGACGAGCGTAGAGGTTGGGGTGAGCCAGAGCGCCGAGGTCGTGGCGCGGCTCCAGCCCCTGCTCGGCGGCGGGCGGCTGCGGATCGATGCTCCGGCGCTCAAGGGCGCCGAGATCTACATCGACGGCGCCCTGCTCGGCACCGCGCCGTGGGAGGGCAGCCTCGAGCCCGGCGAGCATCGCCTGGTCGTGCGGCGTGGCGAGCTCGGCTCGGCGCCGGCAGCCGTCCGGGTGATCGGGGGCCAGATCGTGCGCCCGAAGATCGAGCTCGGCCCGCTCGGGCCGGAGATGCGCGTCGCCGTCGATCCCCCGTCGGCCGAGATCCTCATCGACTTGGTGCCGGTCGGCCGCGGCCGATGGCGCGGGAGGCTGCCCCGAGGCGAGCACCGGATCGAAGCGCGCGAGGAGGGCTACTACGGCGAGGTGCGCGCCGTCGCTGTCGGCCCTACGGCCAAGCTCGATGCCGAGCTGCGGCTGCGGGTCGATGCGGCGCACCCGCGCTGGGGCGCGGGCACGCGGGGCAGAGCGTGGGTCGAGGCCTTCGGCGGGGTAGCGCTCGCGCCCGGCCTCGGCAGCGGGGCGGAGAGCTCCTGCGCCGCACAAGGCTGCCCGGGAGGCTCGCTCGGCCTCGGCATCCTCGCCGGCCTGCGCGGCGGCTGGGAGCTTCCCGTGCGCTTGTCGATCGAGCTCGCCGGCGGCGGCCTGAGCGTGGGCAAGAGGCTCGATCGGCGCTTGCCCGAGTCGTTCTACGAGTCCACGACGGGCCGGAGCGTGCCCACGAGCTACGCGATCGAGGACGGCCTGCGCCTCGCCGGCCCGTTTCTGGGAGCGGGGCTCGGCCAGCGGGTGCCGCTCGGCAAGGTGGCGCAGCTCCAGGCGCACTTGCTCGTCGGCGCGCTTTTCGCGTTCGCCCGCGACGAGATCGGGGGCAGCGCCTCGTCGGGCGGACGCGACGTTCCGGTCGTGGTGGAAAGCGCGGGCGAGAGCGTCCAGGCGGTGGATCTGTTCCTCATGCCCGAGCTTCGCCTGGGCGTGCGCTTGGGGGACTTCGGCCTCGGCGCCGGCCTGTCGCTCATGTTGCTCGCGCTGGACGGCCCCGCGCTCGAGACGGGCGACGTGCGCGTGCTGGGCGACGGCTGCAGCGGCGCGCCCACGGCCATCGACTGCGCGCCCGGGGAGGCGCTTGTGGCGGGCGAGAGGGCGTACGCCGCGATGCTCCTCTGGGTGCCGAGCCTGAGCGCGAGCTACCTGTTCTGACGGGGCCGCGCTATCCTGGGCCGCCATGGCCAAAGAGGGGCGAGGCAGCGTCGCGCCCGAGCTCGGGACCGCGCTAGGCGAGGGTTACGAGCTCGTTCGTTACCTCGGCGCCGGAGGCACCGGCGCCGTGTACGAGGCCCTGCGCGCCGACGGCCGCCGCGTGGCCGTCAAGGTCCTGTTCGGGGTCGAGCCGGCCGCGCCCGGGAGCGAGATCCTGGGCCGCTACCGGCGCGAGGTGAGCGTGCTCGCGACCCTGGAGAGCCCGCACATCGTGCCCGTGATCGACGCCGGCCTCGATGCGCGCCGGGGCCTGCCGTTCCTGGTCATGCCTCTGCTCCTGGGGCTGGACGTGCTGGAGCTCGTGAGGCGCGTCGGTGCGCTGCATCCCACGCTGGCGGTGCGCATCGCCCGGCAAGCGTGCCGCGCACTTGAAGCGGCACACGGCGCGGGCGTCGTGCACCGGGACATCAAGCCCGCCAACCTGTTCCTCGACCACGACCGCGACGGCCGGGTGACGGTGCGCCTGCTCGACTTCGGCGTGGCGAAGTGGCGGGCGGACAACATCGACATCACGCAGACCGGCACGCTGCTCGGCACGCCGCGCTACATGGCCCCGGAGCAGATGCAGGGCGCCAAGCAAGTCGATGCGCGCGCCGATCTCTGGGGCCTCGGGGCGACTCTCTACCACGCGCTCTCGGGCGCCGTGCCATACGCCGACGCCGCGACCGTGGCCGAGGTGTGCATCGCCGTCATGACCCGCGACCTGCCTGCGCTCCAGGAGCGAGCGCCGTGGATCGATCCCGCTCTCGCCGCCGTGGTGCACGGCGCGCTCCTGCGCGACCGCGAGGCGCGCTGTCCGAGCGCCACGGCCCTGCACGATGCGCTCGGGCCGCTCACCGCCGGGTCGGACGAGCTGGGCGCCGGCATGCTCCATGGCGCCCCCGCCGAGCTGCGGGTGAGGCGGGCGCCGCGCGCCGGGCTCCTGAGCTCGTGGCGGCAAACCGAGCCGAGCCGCGCGCCGGATACCGTTCCCGAAGCGGCGGCGGATCCGCTGCTGGGACGCTCGGTGGCCGGGCGCTACACCCTGCTGCGCCGGCTCGGCGGCGGAGGCATGGGCGCGGTCTACGAGGCCGAGGACGAGGGCGGCCGGCGCTTCGCCGTCAAGGTGCTCGATCCCCAGCGCGTCGGCACCGGCGCCGTGGCCCTGGCCCGCTTCGTGCGCGAGGCGCGGGCCCTGACCAGCATCGCGAGCGAGCACGTGGTGCGGGTCATCGAGGTCGGCACGGATCCCGGGGCCGAGATGCCCTACATCGTGATGGAGCGGCTCCAGGGCCTGGATCTAGGCGTGGTGATCGAGCGCCAAGGCCCGCTGGCGCCGTGCACCGCCGCGCGCCTGCTCGGCCAGGCCGCGCGCGGGCTCGGCACCGCGCACAGGCTCGGCCTCGTCCATCGCGACATCAAGCCCGCGAACCTGTTTCTGCACGAGCTGCCCTCGGGACAAATCGCGGTCAAGATCTGCGACTTCGGCATCGTCAAGCGCATCCGTGCCACAGACGACGAGGAGACGACGGCCCAGCTCACGCGCGCCGGCGGGGTCGTGGGCTCGCCCGCGTACATGTCGCCGGAGCAGGCCAAGGACGCCCGCGACATCGACGTGCGCACGGACGTCTGGAGCCTGGGCGTGTCGCTGTTCCGGGCTCTGAGCGGCACCCTGCCCTGGGCCGGACGCGACTCCGTGGGCGAGCTCATCGTCGCCATCTGCACCGAGCCCCTGCCCCACTTGCAGGATCTTGCCCCGTGGGTGCCGGCGGGGCTCGCGGAGATCGTGCACCGGGCGATGCGGCGCGATCCGGCCGAGCGCTTCCAGTCCATGGATGAGCTCGCCCGGGCGCTCGAGCCGTTTACCGCGGGCCGGATCGAGGTCGAGGCCGCCGAGATTGCCCCGCTCGCCGTCGAACTACGCGCACAAGTGCCGGCGCGCGCCGCGCCGCCGGAGGGCGCCACGGGCAGCGGCGAGACGGAGTCGCGCGCCGCCGCGAGCATGCCCGTCCCCGCCGCGACGCGCCGGCGCCGCGGTACGCTG
>JACQWT010000586.1 GCA_016209145.1 Deltaproteobacteria bacterium
GCAGGCGACGTGCCGGGCGCCGAGCGACCACGTCGCCACCACCGCCCATCCTCTCGCCCATCCTCGGAGCGGTCGCGCACCCATGTGCCCACCACGCCGACCCATCTGCCCAGCCCTTGACGCCGGCGATCGCGCCACCCCGACTTCCGCCGAAGAGCGGAAATTCCAGGGGCAACCGCCGTGCCGACCCGGCCGCCCGCTGCCACCAACGGTTGACCCCCCCCGCGCCTCGCCACCCGCCGCTCCGGGCTTGCTCAACCCCGCACCTCGTCTGGCGGCGGGCCGGATGATGTCGCTCGGCTCGACGAGGCGAAAGCGGGAGGCCGGTGCCCGGCGGCGCGAGGGGCTTGCAGACCGGTTCGTGACCGCTTGCAGCCCCTTGGTGGTTGCCTGGACGACGTCCTCCGGGGGTCCTGCCACGACCGATTCCGTGCCGGCGACGCAGCCCTGGGGTGCATGGTGGTGCCGACGACGCTCGACCGGACCTCGCGGGGCCAGATGAGTGCCGGCCGCGGCAGGCACCGGCCGTGCGCCAAGCAGACTGGTGCGTGGCGAGCTGTGCGCCCCTCGCTCACCGCAGCCGGCGCTGCCGGCAGACGACCCACTCGAGCTGGTCGCCGTCGAGCGAGCCGGCGTCGAAGCCGCCGGACCACTGGCCGCCCCGCACCCGCGCCGGCGCGCGCTGCCGGCCGACGGCATCGACCAGCCCGTAGCTGACCAGCGCCGACGCGGCGAAGTCCTGGTCCCACGGCGCCGGCAGCTCGGGGGTGGCCGCATGGAACGCCCTCTCCTGGGCGTCGGCAGCGTCGAGCTCGGCCTCGATGGTCGTGGGATCGACGAGATCGACAATGCCCTGACCGACGAGCGTGAAGCCCTGCTCCTCCCTGCGACAGAGCGCGAGCGACACCAGGCCGTGTTGACCTACCAGGCGGACCCACTTCGAGAAGCCGGCCGCGGCCAAGGCGAGCGGCACCTCGGGCAGTGGTGGAAGCTCGACCATCACCGCCGGGATGTTGCGCGGCACGGCCGCCGGCCACTCGATGCTGGCGCCGCCGCCGGCGGTGACCGTGATCGTGCCGGTCGAGAAGCCGACCGTCCGGCCCTCCTCGTCCTTGAACGTCTCGGGCTCGCCTGGAGCCGGCGACGGCTTGCGCGGGGTGGGCTCGACCGGTCGCGGGGGCCTGGGCTTGGCGCGGAACAGCTCGGCCTCCCAGCGCGCGAGCACCTCGTCGAGCCCGGCGCCGCTGACGACGGCGGAGCCATCGAAGGCATCGACAACCAGGACCCGGGCATCGTCGAGCACGCGCCCGCTCCACGAGGCCGCGGCTCCACGCCCCGCCCACGCCGCCCGGCAGAGGCACAGGCACGCGAGCTCGCCCGGGCGCGCGGCTCCACGGGTCGAGCTCGGCCACCATCTTCGCGAACGTGCCGGGCTCGTGCCCCTTCGGGTCGAGATCCGCGCGACAGAGCAGGCCGAGCGGCCGCGGCGTCGGAGGGCGCGCGAGCGGGTCGATGGTGTAGGGGGCCGTGCTGCCGTGCCGGCCGAAGAGGAAGGTGTCGCCGCCCGACTCGCAGCTCTCCTTGTACAGGCCGCGGTCGTCGAAGGTCGTCGTCAGGTATGCGTCCCCCTCGGCGATGGTCAGCTCCCCGGGGCGCATCGAGGGACCGCGGGGAAAGATCCGCGGCTCGGGCTGCTTCTCCCAGTAGGGTGGGTCGCCGGGCTTCCAGCCGTCCGGCGCCTCGGCGGGCAGCAGGGCGTCGGCCACCGTGCACTGGGCGACCACGACGCTCGTCGGCACGAAGGACAGCACGAGCAGCGACCTGCACACGAGCCAGTCGGCGAGCTCGCGGTCGCGCACGTGCAGGATGCGCTGCGCCTCACCGCCTGCCGGGTCGAGCCAGCCGCGCTCGCCGAGCAGCCCGACGACGGTCTCGAACACGCGCCCGGCGAGATCCATGGTGGCCAGCGACCTCGTCACGGCGCGCCGCGCGTCGTTCATCGGCAGGCAGCCAACGCCGACAAGGCCCTCCCGCTCCGCCCAGGGACGGTAGCGCTCCTGCAGCTCCGCCATGTGTACACACCCTCCGGCTGCGCGCAGATCGCTGACGCGGTGGCGATCCTAGCCGAGATCGCTGCCGGGAAGCGCGGTGGCCGCCTGCTTGCAGGCCGGAGCCCGGGCTGCCTTCGCCTCCGCGGGCACGCCGGCCCCGAAGTACTGCTCCCGCGCCTGCTCCACGGTCAACTCCACGGCGGAACAGTTAGGTGGCGGCATGAGGATGCGAACCGGCATTCGGGCTAGGAGATCCAGAGCCTCCACCCGGCGACCACGGTCCAGGACCCGTCCGCCTGGCGCGCGAGGTGGTACACGTCCCCGGCGCCGGCCACACAGTGCGATTGGTTGCTGACGTAGACCAGAGCCACCTTGCCGGCGGGGTCGAAGCCAACGCGCGACAGGGTCATGATCCCCTGGGAGTCGGGGTAGCGCTCATAGAACACGTGCCAGCCGCTGCAGGCGTCGTCGAAGATGGCCTCGGCCTCAACCCGCTTGCACGACCGCGACCGGCAGGGCAAGGCCGAAGCGGTCGGCGTTGAGGCGCACCGGGTGGTGATTGGCGGCGTCGAAGGCCTGGAGGACCTCCGCGGCCACCCCCGCCGCAGACGCGACGGTGGCGATGTCGCCCAGGAACGTCGCCGCCGCAGCCGCGTGGCTGGCGACGTCGCCGGGGATCAGTGCCGAGGTACGGTCGAAGACCACGAACCGCTTGGCCGTGCCGTCGGCGTAGAGGGGCATGACGACGCGATAGATGGCGTGCTCCTCCTCGGTGGCCCGCTTCGCGCTTCCGGCCGGGGCGGTCGGGGCACGCGCGGGGGCGGCGTCGCGGGCTGACACGGCCGTGGCTGGCAGCGCCGGCGACGAGGCCGGGGGGGTCAGCCCGGGTCCGGCGCAACCGGCGGCCAGCGTCGCCAGTGTCAGCGCAACCAGAATGCCGGGGTGGAGCACAACGCGGTTTCCTCGGTCACGTCGGACGACGATAGCAGGAGCCGGGAATTGCGTCGCGCTGCGCGGGCTGCATCGACGTCGCCATGGCCGTAGCCGGCCCGCACGAGCGGGCAGGCAGCTCATCCTGGTTGCAGCCAACTGGTTGAAAACACGCCACTCGTTGCCGCTCCAGCCTAACCCCACGCGCCGGGCCGTCTCGTGACCGGCTGCCAGGATCACGCTGCCCAGTCCCTGCACAGCCGCTCGGCCTGCTCGATCACCGTCACCATAGCGGCATAGCGGCCTCCTGCTTGTCGGGCGGGCAGCCGTGCCTCCTGAGCAACCAACCTGGTAGGTCCAAGTGGGGATAGGTCGGATAAGGTGGGTCTTAGTAGGCACCGCCCTCCTACCTGCTGCCTACTCCAGGCCCCTTGCTCCATCTACGCTCCTCGGCGCTCCTGACGGCATTGGCGACCGGCGCATCACGTGATGCGCTGGCGGCCAGGCGGCGCTGCGTCGTGGCGTTGCGTACCAGCGGGGTCGCCGCCCACGTCCTCTAACTCCTCCAGCGCGGCCCACAGATCCTCGACGATCTCCTCGGCGATCACGCCGAGCCCCGGCAGGTTGTCGTTCACCTTGCTGTTCCCTACCGGCACCTTGCGGCGCGCAGCCTGGGGCTTCTCTCTGCGGGCGCTCATGTTCCAGGGTCCGACGAGCGCCGACGTTGCTCGGCAAGCCGCGCGTCAATCGAGCGGATGGCGTCCACAGCGGCGGTGCCGACGACGGGGTCATCCGCCAGCGGAAGGAGCCTCTCACGACTGCCCCCATCGCCAACGCCTCCGAGCGCGAGAATACCGATCTCAAGGGGATCTCGGTGGAATCGTCTGAGCGATCCGTCTCTCCACGATGCGGGGCGCGCCTGCAGCTCACGGACGACCCTCTCCAGCAACTCCCGAAGCGGATCCCCGAGGGCCTCAAGCGGCGGCACGAGTTCCTTGACGTTCCAGGGCTCCCAGATTGCTGCCCCAGCGAGTTGGCATACGGGCTCAAGAATGTCGTCGATGGCGGCGGCGGCGAGAAACTCCCAGGACGCGCTCAGGGTGCGCGCGCTGCGCACAGCGGGGGAGGCATCCATCTGGCGATAGATCTCTGCGAACGCTGACCAGGCCCGCTCGGCAAGGGCCAGCGGTCCAGATCGCGAGGACAGCGGCACTCCCCATCGTCCCAGGGCCACGTTCGAGAGCATGAAGGCGGCAGCGCGCTCGTGCGGGGACATGTGGTCTCCTTGGGGCGCGTTCGCCCATCGCATGAGAGCCTCGCGCGCCCACGGATTTTCCGAGGCGGCAGGCTGCCGGATGAGCTCTGCGGGCAGCGCGAAGCTGAAGAAACCGTTCTCCTGGGCTCCGAGACACGCCATCGCGAGAAACCGGGTCCGCTCCGGTGGTTGCAGGTCGGCCACAGCATCGACGGCCGGAAGCGAGATCGCTTCCAGCGGCTCGAACTGCATGCCGTAGATGGCGTAGGCCTCCGCGCGGGCGGCCTCTTCGTCGGGGGTTGCAAGGACTGCGGTGATTCGCGCGCGGAGACTCTCGGGCGAGTACCCGGCTTCGAACACCGCGCCGAGCGCCTCAAGCGCCTCAAGGTACGCGGAGGCAAGAAACATGTTGTTGGGCGAGCCGACGGCTTCGAGCACGATACGGACCTCGTCGGACAGGTCGGTGGGCAACGTGCGCCCGACGTTGGCGACCAGATCAAGGCACACGAGGCGCAGGTAGCTCCATCGCGTGCCCCAGGCCCGGCGCACCAGGTCGGCAAGCCGGCAAGGGGCAGGCGAGGCTTGTTCGCCGGTCTGGAGCAGCCCGGGTCGTGCGAGCAGGCACACGACGAGTAGGCTTCCCGCGCCGATGCCGTCGAGATCGGCGAGGAGATCGTCCAACGCAGGACCGTCCCTCCAAGGCCGGTTCGACTCAAGCCCCTGGAGAACCATGGCCGAAGGCATTTGGCTGGGCACGGCGTAGGCGGCGTGATGCACGCGCACTTGCGCCATCGTGTCGAGGTTGCCGGGATACCCACCAAGCTCCGGCACCAGACGGCGCGCGCGCCGTTGCAGCTCACGATCCGTGGCCCGGAAGTAGTCACGAACCAACTCGAACCACGGCGACGCGTGGCACTCTTGCCCGAGGCACCGCAACACCGCGTGTTGATAGTCGGTGAGCTTCCAAGGTGCCTCGAAGGAAACAACAGGAACGCCGCGTTGCTGTGGTGTGACGGCGAGCCGTGCATCGCGGAGCTGGCGTTCGGAGTCCGCCAACACCTCCCCTGCCTCTTGAAGGAGTGCTTCACGAGCAAGCTGCCCGCACTCGCCGGCCGCAACCTTGCCCAGAGTCCGCCGAATGCACACCGAAGAGCGCAGCAACTCCTTGATGTGTTCTGGGCGAGTCTGCGCCTGGAGCACAAGAGGGGCCACCTGTACTGCGCGCGGCCGGTCCATCGCGGCTACGAGTGCCGCGCACTGATCCGCGTGGGCAAGAAGGCGGTCCGCCAGGAAGTAGGTCTCGAAGTTCTCGTGCGAGAACGACACGGCGCCTTGTTCGAGGTGAAGCAGCGCGCAGGTTTCGAGCTGGTGGATAGCGCCCCGCTCGGCAGCGTTGCTGGCCTGCCGTTCTCCCAGGACGCGGAACTCGTGGACAGCAACCGCGTGCCGCAGGTCTCGGTTCATGTGGTGCGCGAGGTCGCGCAAGACGCCGCGAGAAAATGCAGGCGCGCCAGCGCCATGGAGGAGCTTGTCAACGTGCGCATGTCGCACCTCGTAGGGCGTGGCATTCGCGGGCAGCTCTGCCCAAGCCTGCGCCGCGAGCGTGATGTCGAACGGGGTGGCGGTACTGGGCAGCTCGCGCGCCCATTCGACCGGCGCTCCGCAGAGTTGAACCAACGCTGCCCGTTGGGCGGCGTCGCACGGTGCCACGTCGAACTGCTCGACCGAGCCAGGGAGCACGAGGGCCGCTGCGGCTTGCTTCGTGACCAGCAGGCTGATGAAGCGGTGTCGTAGAAGCACGGCACGCAGGCCATCTAGCAGCGTCTCGTCCGAGTCGCCCGGGCACTCGTCCCTGACGCTCGGCAGGAGTTGACCGCTTCTACTCGTCAGAAGTTGACCACGTGCCGATCGGCCCACGGGGTGGTGTTCGGGATCGTGTTCTTCGTGCTGATCAACACGTGAGGTAGAGCTTCTTCCGGCGTCTGC
>JACQWT010000110.1 GCA_016209145.1 Deltaproteobacteria bacterium
CGGAACTGCCGCTTGGCGTCGGCCCCCTGGCTCGCCGCTCGCCCGCCGACCAGCTCACCGTGACCTTCACCATGACCATCACCATGACCATCACCTGCCACCATGACCGCGACCTTCGTCCACGACCATGACCATGACCCGCGCCCCCGCGGCGCACGACCATGTCGCGCCGCTGTTCCGCCCGGCCCGGCCATGGCACAATGCCTACCGCCGCCATGACTCCAAGCTTCAACACCGCTGGTCCGTGCGTCCCCGGCGAGCACTACATGCTCTCGCCCGAGAGTCGCTTCGCGCGCGTGCTGCGCCTCGTCGAGGAGCGCAAGTACTTCACCCTGCATGCCGGCCGGCAGACCGGCAAGACGACTGCGGCGCGCTGGCTCGTGGACCATTACAACGGCGGCGCGCGCTACGCCGCCCTCTGGGTCGACATCGAGACGGCGCGCGAGCAGCCCGATCCGGCCAAGGCCATGCGCACCATCCTGGCCAAGCTCGACATGGCCTGCGCGCGCGATCTGCCGAGTCTGCCGCGGCCCGCGGCGCGCGAGCTGCTCGAGGATCCGAGCACGGCGCTCCTGCGCTGCCTGCACGCGCTCTCGGCCGCCGCGACCCGGCCGCTGGTGGTGCTCGTCGACGAGGCCGACGGCTTGGTGGGCGAGGCCATGGTCTCGTTTCTGACGCAGCTCCGCGACGGCTACATCGACCGCTCGCGCACGCCGTTTCCCCACGCCCTGGCGCTCATCGGCATGCGGCAGGTGCGCGACTACGCCATGTCGAGCGAGGAGCGGCGCACGGTCTCGTGGCTGGGAACCACCTCGCCGTTCAACATCACGGCCGAGGCGGCCACTCTGGCGCCCTTTGGTCGCGAGGACGTCGCCGAGCTGCTCGGCCAGCACACCGCGGCGACGGGCCAGCGTTTCGAGCCCGAGGCCGCGGCACGCATCTACGAGCTGTCACAGGGCCATCCGTGGCTGGTCAATGCCCTTGCCGACCAGATCGTGAGCCGCGACGTGGAGGACCGCGCGGTGGCGGTCAGGGCGGACCACGTCGAGGCGGCCAAGGAGACGATCATCGTGGAGCGGCGCACGCACATCGACTCGCTCGTGGCGCGGCTCCGGGAGCCGCGCGTGCAGCGGATCGTCGAGCCCATGCTGGTGGGGGGACAGACCAGCGACGATGTGCTGGACGACGACTTCGCCTACGTCGTGGGTCTCGGGCTCGTGGCGCTGCGGGGCGGGCGCTACGAGCTGGCCAACCCCATCTACCGCGAGGTCATCGTGCGGGCGCTCACGCACGTGCGCCAGGCGCAGCTTCCCCACGAGACCGCTTGGTACGTGCGGCCCGACGGCGCGCTGGACATGCGCCAGCTCCTGGAGGGCTTCCAGGCCTTCTGGCGGGAGGACGGGCACCTGGCGGCGGAGGGGTTCCGCTACCGCGAGGCCGGGCCGCACCTGATGCTGATGGCCTTCCTGCAACGGATCGTGAACACCGGCGGCCGCATCGAGCGCGAGTACGGCCTTGGCCGTGGCGCGCTAGATCTGGTCGTCCACTGGGGGCACGACCGGCACGCCATCGAGGTCAAGCTGCGGCGCGACGAGCACACCGAAGCGCGGGCCCTGGAGCAGCTCGGCCGCTATCTCGACGGGCTCGGCCTGGACGAGGGCTGGCTCGTGCTGTTCGACCTGCGCAAGGAGCTGTCCTGGACGGAGAAGCTCACGACGCGGGAGGTCGCCGCCGCCGGCAAGAGCATCCACGTCGTGGGCTGCTGAGGCAGCTCGTCCTCCCCGCGACGCGGCGCGCCTATCCGGAAGCGCCCGCGCCCATCCCCATCTTCCGCTTGGCCCCTTCAAACAGCGAGTACGCCACCGGCACGATGAGCAGGGTGACGAAGAGCGAGAGCGCCTGGCCGCCGATGATCACCTTGGCCATGGAGGCGCGCGCCGCGGCCCCGGGCCCCTTGCCGAGCGCGATCGGGGTCATGCCGGCGATGAGCGTCAGCGTGGTCATCAGGATCGGCCGCAGGCGCGCCCGGTTGGCCTCGATGATGGCTTCGCGCAGGGGCCGGCCCAGCGCCCGCAGCGTGTTCGTGTAGTCGATCTGCAGGATGCCGTTCTTCTTGACGATGCCGAAGAGCATGAACACGCCGAGCAGGCTGTAGACGTTGATCGTCTCGCGCAGCAGCAACAGCGAAAGCAGGGCAAAGGGGAGCGTGAGCGGGAGCGAGAGCAGGATGGTGACGGGGTGCAGGAAGCTCTCGAACTGCGCCGCGAGCACGATGTACATGAACACGAAGGCGAGCAGGAAGGCCGAGAGCATCTGGCCCATCATCTCGCCCATCATCTTGGCCTGGCCCGAGGCCACGGTGCCGTAGCCGGGCGGCAGGTTCATCTTCTGCACCAGGGCCGCCACCTTGCCCATGGCGCTGCCGAGGTCGGTGCCGTCGAGGTTGGCGGAAAGGGAGACCATGCGCTGGCGGTTGTAGCGGTCGATCTCGGTCGGGCCCACGCCTTCGTCCAGGCGCGAGACCTGGGACAGGGGCACGAGCCCGGCCTTGGGCGAGAAGACCGGGAGCTGCTCCACGAGGGCCGCGTCGCTGCGGTGCTGCCGGCCCAGGCGCAGCCACACGTCGTACTGCTCCACGCCCTCGCGGTACTTGGTCACGATTTCGCCGCCCACCATGGTGCGCAGCGTCGAGGCCACGTCCGCGGCCGAGATCCCGAGGTCGGCGGCCTTGGCGCGGTCCAGGCGCACGCGCACCTCGGGCTGGCGCGAGGCGAGCGAGGTGTCCACGTCCACGAGGCCCGGCACCCGGCGCATCGCGCGCGCGGCCTCGTCCGAGACGCGGGTGAGCAACTCCAGATCGGGGCCCGCCAGGTTGTACTGGAGCTGCGCCCCGCTGCGGCCGCCGGCCATCCCGCCGATGAAGTTGACGCCGCTGCGGATCTCCGGATAGCGCGCCAGGACCGCGCGGATCTGCTTCATCACGTGCTGCTGCGAGTAGTCGCGCCGGGCGAGATCGACGATGGCGACGTAGATTATCCCCCTGGTCACGTCCTCGGCGCCCTGCGCGGAGCCGATCTGCGTCATGGTGACGCGCACGGCCGGTAGCCGGTGGATCTCGTCCTCGACCCGGCCGAAGAGCTCGTCTACGGCCGCCAGGCTCGCGCCCGCGGGCGCGATGAGCGAGATCTGGAGCTCGCTCCGGTCGTCGACCGGCAGGAACTCCTTGCCGAGCCGCTTGGCGATGGGCAGCGCCACGGCGATCGTGGCAGCACAAAGGAGCAGCGTCACCCAGCGCTGCCGCAAGGCCAACCCCACGAGCGTGCCGTAGCCGCGTGCGAGAAAGCCGTGGCGATGCTGCTCGGGACCGGCCTGTGCCTTCTTCTGCTTGAGGAAGCGCGCCGAGAGCATGGGCGTCAACGTGAAGGAGACGAGCAGCGAGATGGCGATGGCACCCGCCACGGTAAGACCGAAGTCCCGGAAGAAGCGGCCGATCATGCCGCTCATGAAGGCCATGGGCAGGAAGATGACGATGAGCGAGGTGGTCGTGGCCATGACGGCCAGGCCGATCTCCTTGAGCCCGTCCACCGCGGCATCGAAGGGGCTCTTCTTGTACTGCTCCATGTGCCGAAAGATGTTCTCCAGCACGACGATGGCGTCGTCGATGACCACGCCCACCGACAGCGTGAGCCCGAGCAGCGTCATGTTGTTCAGGGTGAACTGCTGCGAGCGCATCAGCGCAAAGGTGCCGATGAGCGAGGTGGGGATGGCCACGGCGGCGATCAGCGTCGCGCGCAGGTTGCGCATGAACAGCAGCACGGCCGCCGCGGCGAGCAGCCCACCCAACACCAGGTGCAGCCGCAGCTCCTCGATCGAGCGCTCGATGAACACCGACTGGTCGGAGACGATGCCGACGCGGAAGCCCGGGGGCAGGGTGGGCTCGATCAGGGCGAGCCGCTGCTTGACGCGGTGAATGACGTCGACGGTGTTGGTGCCCGACTGCTTGACCACGTCGAGCGTGACCGCCGGGGTTCCGCGCCCCACGTCTCCGGCCTTCCAGACGCGGGCCAGCGTGCGCGGCTCCTCCACGCTGTCCTCGACGCGGCCGATGTCGCCCAGGGCGATCTGCCGGCCGCCGCGCGTCGCCACGACGAGATCGGCGAAGTCCTCCACGCGCTCCACGCGCGCCAGCGTGCGCAGCACCTGCTCGCTCTGGCCCCGGTCGATGCGGCCCGAGGGGATCTCCACGTTCTGCGCGGCTAGCGCCGAGCGCACCTGGCCGATGGGAATGCCATGGGCGCTCAGGCGGTCGACGTCGAGGATGACGTTGACGGCGCGCTTGCGGCCGCCGACGACGGCGACCTGTCCCACGCCGTCGACCGTCTCCAGCACCTCCTTCAAGCGCAGGCGGGCGACCTCGCTCACCTCCTTCAGATCGCGCGGACCGGACACGCTCAGGGTCATGACCGGGAAGGCGTCGGGGTCGACCTTCCAGACCACCGGCGGTTCCGTGCCCACGGGCAGCGTGCGTACGACCGTGGCGACCTTGTCGCGCACGTCCTGCGCCGCCTCGACCATGGAGCGCTCCAGGACGAAGCGGATCATGACGCGGCTCATGCCCTCGAAGCTGTAGGAGTAGAGCTCGTCGATGCCCGAGATGGTGTTGACCACCTCCTCGATGGGCTTGCTGACCTGGCTCTCGATCTCCTCGGGCGAGGCGCCTCGCAGCACGGTGGTGATGGTCACCACCGGTATCTCGATCTTGGGCATCAGATCTACGCCCAGGGCCCTGTACGAGAACAGGCCGAGCACCAACAGCAGCGCCGTGACCATGCTGGCGAGCACGGGCCGCCGGATGAAGATGACGAGGGCGTTCACCGGGCGGCCTCGGGGCGAACCGCGATAGGCGTCCCGTCGCTCAGCCGGTCCAACCCGGAGACGACGACCCGCTCGCCGGGCTGCAAGCCGCGGCGCACCATGACCCGGCCCTGGATCTTCCCCTCTATCTCGACCGGACGCTCGCGTGCGGACGAGCCCTGCACCACGAAGACGCGCGGGTTGCCGGCGAACTCGACCACCGCAGACTCGGGCACGGTCAGCGCCTTGCTCCGGGTGGCCGTCAGGATGGCCACGCGCGCGAAGCTGCCGGGCTTGACCTTCTCGGCCGGGTTCTCCAGCTTCGCCTCGACCGGGAAGGAGCGCGAGCCCTCGGCCACGGCCGGACCGATGCGCACGACCTTTCCCTCGAGCTCGGCGCCGCCCAGCGCGTCGCCCCAGGCGCGTACCGGATCGCCCACCTTCACGTCCGCGGCGTAGCGCTCCGGGACCTCGGCCCGCAGCTTGAGCGGGCTTGCCCGCACGACCTGAAACGCCGGCGTGCCCGTGCGCACGAGCTCGCCGGCGTTGACCAGCCGGCGGCTCACGGTGCCGTCCAGGGGCGAGCGCACGGCCGTGTCGGCGAGCTTCTTGCGCGCCAGCTCCAGGGAGGAGCGCGCCAGCTCGAGTCTGCGCCGCGCCTCGTCGAGCTGCTGCCGCGTGGCGATGTTCTGCGCGACCAGCGTCTCGGTGCGCGCGTGATCGGCGCGGGCGGCTTCGAGATCGGCCTCGGCCTGGGCACGGCGCAGCGCGTACTCCTGCGGCGCGATCTGCGCCAGCGGCTGGCCCCGGCGCACGCGGGCGCCGAGATCGACCGCCACCGTGACGAGGCGGCCGTCGGCCTCCACCGACACCAGCGCTTCCTCCCAGGCCGCCAGCGTGCCCGTCACGTCGACCTGCCGGGAGATCTCCTCGCTCACGACCTCGACCACGGTCACGCTGACGGCCGCCGGGCCGCCGCCGTCGCGGGCGCCTGCATCGGCGCCCGCCGCGGCACGGCCGCAGCCGCAAAGGACGAGAGCGAGCCAGGCGGCGGCGCCGCCTCGCCACAGGGTTGTGCTCGCCGAGCCCATGACTACCGCTCCTCTTCGGCGCACGGCCGCAGGCCGAGGACCTTGCGCAGGCGCGCCCGGCCGAGCGCGGCGTCGAGCTCGGCCTGGATGAGCTGCAAGCGCGCCTGCGTGTACAGCGCCTGCGCGTCCGTGACCTCGATGATGCTGCCCGCGCCCGCGGCGTAGCGTCCTTCGGCCAGCCGCAGGGTCTCGCGCGCGGCGGCGATCATCGCTTCGGCCGGCTCCATCCGCTCGCGCGCCTCGCGGCAGGCAACGATGGCGGCCTCGACCTCGGCGCGAACGCCGAGCTCCAGGCTGCGCAGGTTGGCCAGCAGGGCGCGATGGTTTGCCTCGGCCTCCCCCACCGCATCGCGCGTCTGCACCACTTGCACGGCCGACCAGCTCACATTCACGCCCAGCGACCAGTTGTAGGGCAGGTCGCCGAGCTCGTAGCCGGCGTGGCTCCAGCTTGCCGAGGCGCTCGCGGTCGGCCACAGCGCGGAGCGCGCCACCATCACCTGGTGCTCCGCCGCCCGCGCCTTGGCCGCGAGGCTAGCGTGCTCGGGCCGGCGGACGAGGGCGGCGCGCACCGCCTCCTCGACCGGGGGCAGGGCCTCGTGCTCCGCCGGCGGCGGGCGTGCGATCCGGTAGCCCGGCGGTCCGCTCGCGCCCATGGCAAGATTGAGGCCGATGCGCCCGAGCTCGTGGGCGTTGCGCGCCCGGCGCAGGCCGAGCTCCGCCGCGGCCAGATCGGCCTCGGCCCGTACGACGTCGATGCGCTGGCGGACCTCGGCCGCCACGAGCGCACGGGCGACCTCGATGTGCCGTTGCATCTGGCGCTTGACCTCCAGCGCCGTCGCGGTCGCCTCCTGCGCGGCGAGGGCGGCGAAGTAGGCTTGCGTGACCTGCATGCAGACCGCGTCCTGCGCGCTCGACACGTCCGCCCGGGCGCCCTCGGCCGATGCCTCGGAGGCCCGGAGGCTGCCCAGCGTACGCAGGCCGTCCCAGAGCGTCTGCGTCAACGCCGCCTGGGCCGAGAAGTTGTCGTAGTTGTCCATCGTCTCGCGCGACATGAACGAGCGGAAGCTGCCGCCGGCCGCGGCGGGCATGTCGGCGAAGTAGGGCGGCATGGCCTGGTTCATCGTGGCCCGCTTGTAGCCGAGCGTCATCACGAGCTGGGGATAGAAGCCGGCGCGAGCCTGGCCGATCTTGTGACCGGCGGCGTCGAGGCTCTGGCGGGAGGCATCGATCGCGGGGTTGTGGGCGAGCCCGAGCGCGATGGCTTCACGCAGCGCGAGCAGCGGGCCGCCCGCGCCGTCGCTGGCGACCTCGGCCGGAGCCTCGGCGCGCACCGGCGGCGCGGCGGCCCAGAGCAGCAGCGTCGCCAGGGCGAAGGGACCAAATCCATGCTTCATGGTGCAACCTCCGGCTGCCCCCCGGAGTCCATGCGCCCGCGCTCCTGTCCCAGCTCGGCCAGGATTTCGCCCAGAACCTCTGCAAGCCCCGCCCGCAGCTCGGGCGAGAGGCGCCGCAGCCAGGGCTACCCGCTTCTGCCGGCGATCCGCCGCGTGCTCGGAGCGCTCCACCAGGCCGAGCCCCACGAGCCGGTCGACGAGATGGCTGGTCGCGGCGGCCGAGAGCTTCACGCGCGCCGCGATGGCGCCCACGCTGTAGGGCCCGTGCGTCTGGAGCACGTGCAGCGCGATGATCTGCGGCAGCGTGAGCCCGGAGTCGTTCATCAGCGCCAGACCCTCGCCCATCTGCGCGGCTTGAAGCGTGTGCACCGCCTCGAACCAGAGCCGGCCGAGCCGGCGCGGGTCGGCCGGGGTGGGAGAGAACTCGCCATTCATACGCAACGCTCGAATAGTTCCAAGGTTGGTACTATGCGGTCGCGCGTGGGGCGTCAAGGGGCCCCGCGCGCGGGTCGCCACGGTCCCGGGAAGATGACCGCCAGCCCCGAGGCAGCAATCACCGCGCCGGCCCGGCCGAGCATGATGAACGGCGGGGTGTGGCCGAAGCCCCGCGCCGCTGCGGTCGGCAGCAGATCGAGGGAGAGGGCGTCCATGGCGCCCGCGAGCCTGGCTGATCGCGCTCAGCGAGGCGGTGGCGGGATCTCGGCATCCTTGGGCGGGACGAGGAAGAAGACCTGCCGGTCGTCCAGGGGCGAGCCGTCGCCCTTGACCGTGAGCTTGGCGGTGAAGAGCTGCGGCTTGTCGGCCGGCGGCACCGTGCTCTGCTTCTGCACGGGGATCACGTCCCAGCACACCGGCGTGCCGCCCAGGAGCGCAGGGAACGAGTCGTCGAAGCCGTCCTGGTTGGTGTCGGCGGTGGGCGAGACGACGGTGCATTTGCCCGCGCCCGAGACGTTGACGACGAGGTAGTCGATGAATTGCAGGGCATCGCCGGCGTCGTTGGGCTCGTCGGTGGCCTCGATGGTCACGTTCAGGGGCACGCCCCGGACGAGCTCGAGCACGCCTTTCTTGGCGGCGTCGACGACGCCGGCGTCCAGGGCGTAGTAGACGAAGGGCTTGTTGTTCTTGTCCACCGTGTCCGCGGCGATGCCGATCTTCTCGGCGCAGTCCTTGGGCGTGGTGCAGCCGTTGTTCGCGCCTCCGTCGTCGTCCGTGCCGTGCAGGCAGACGAACTTGATGTCCTGCGCCTTGAGGTCGTTGCCGGCGTCGGCGATCTTGTAGGGCAGGCAGGTGTTGCTGGCCTGGTTGTCGGCGTCGGTGATCTGCATCAGGATGCGTACCGCATCGGGGCGGAAGCCGGGGCAGCCGACCGGGTTCAGCACGCTGGGGTCGTGACTGCAGCCCTTGGCGCCGCAGACGTTGGGGTTGGCCACGCAGCCCGCGGCCTGGACGATCGCCTCCTGGCCGCCGCCGCCCGTGCCCGGGATGACGGACGCGGTCTTCTGCGGATCGGGCTGCAAGTGCACGAGGTTGGTGTAGGTGTTGCAGTTGTCGAAGCGGCCCGCGCCGGTCCACATGTCGGGGACGCAGCCCGCGCCGGCGTTGGCCTTGATCGGGTCCTCGATGCACTTGCTGGCGAAGCACACCAAGTCCTGGCCGCACTCGCTGTCCTTCTGGCACACGAGCGGGCCGAACTGCTTGCAGCGCAGCGCCTCCATGATGGCGGGCACGCCCTTGACCGGGTTCTTCATCGCCGCCAGCTCCGCGACCATCGAGCCGGTGGTGTCGAAGCTGAAGTAGACGTCGGCGAACTGGATGCTGGTGGCGAACTCGAGCGTGTCCTTGTCCGGCACGCTCGTGTCCTGGTAGGGCACGACGAAGACGAAGTCGCCCTTGCTCTTGGGGTTGACGTTGGGATCGAGCGGGTCGTAGCCGCCGGCGATCTCGATGAGGTCGCTCACGCCGTCGCCGTCCGTGTCCTGCTTCTTGGGGTCGGTCTTGGCATTGAACTCGTCCAGGTCGCTCACGCCGTCGGAGTCCGAGTCCGGGTCGCGGAAGTCGGGCTTGCCGTCCTCGTCCGTGTCGACCGCCGGCGTCTCGATCTTCTCATCGCCCGCTTCGACCGCGTCGGTGAACTGGTCGTTGTCCGAGTCGAGATCGTAGCGGTCGGAGAAGCCGTCCTTGTCCGTGTCGTCGCCCGCGCCCTCTTCCTTGTCCGAGATGGTATCGCCGTCGGAGTCGAGATCCAGGTAGTTGGGCGTTCCGTCGCCGTCGCAGTCGGCAGGCGCCTCGGGCGTGCCCTCGGGATCGGCCGCCAGATCGCCGTTGCAGTCGGCCTTGGCGCCGGCGATCTCGTCCACGTCGAACGCCGTGTCGCCGTCGTTGTCCGGATCGGCGTAGTCGCCGATGCCGTTGCCGTCGGTGTCGACCGCCTTCTCCACCTTGTCCGGGATGCCGTTGTTGTCGGAGTCGTCGTCCCGGAAGTCCGGCTTCTTGTCGCCGTCGCTGTCGACCGGCGGCGTGCCCGGATCGGAATCGCCCGCCTCGACCTTGTCCGGGATGCCGTCGCCGTCCGAGTCGTCGTCCTGGAAGTCGGGCTTGCCGTCCTTGTCCGTGTCGACGTTGTCGGCGGCACCCTCGTCCTCGTCGGAGATCCCGTCGCCGTCGGTGTCCGTCAGGCCGGCCGCCGCGCCGGCGCCGCCCGTGCCGGAGCTGCTGGACCCGGGAGGCCCCACCTTCGCGTCCTCCCCGGCGCTGCAGCCGTAGGCTGCCAGGACCACCGCCGCCACGAGCCCGAGCGCGAACCACTTCCCCAAAGACTTGACCATCGGAGCCTCCCTGCTGCGCACTTCCATATGGTATGTGCTTCGGGGGGGAACGCGAGCGAAATGGGAACCCTCGGGATTGTGCCCCGTCCGCCCGGTCAACGTGCAGAACCTGCAAAACCTCGACACGGCCAGCTCCGGCTACATCGGCGACGCGAATCGGCAGGCCATCGGGAAGCTCTACCGGGTGCGTTGCTACAACGACGGGCGCTATGCCTACGCCTTCGACAACAGCAAGAGTTTCAACGAGGGGTGGAACACGGCGGCGCTCTGGCGCGGGAGCTACTCGGCCAACCCCAACGACTACACCGAGCAGCACGGCGACGACTGCGCGCCCAGCACGTGCAAGGGACCGGCATACCAAGGGCGCAACTGGGCCCGCGAGGGCTACACCGGCTGCGGCCTCTTCCCCCAGGGTCAGGTCTACGGCGGCAAGGGCTACGTCTTCGTCAAGTAGGCGGCGCGGTCTCGATCTGAGCTAGAAGAACGACCCGTTGTAGCCCTTGGGCATGGAGGGCGGCGTCTTGGCGTCGAAGCGGGCGACGAGGCCATGGTTGATGCTGCCGTTGCTGTACGGCACTAGGTAGAGGTAGCGGCCGTCGAAGGCCGCACCGTCGAAGCCCTTGGCGCCGGCGTTGACGCTGCTGATGTCGAAGGTCGCCCACGACCCCTTCTGGTCGAACGCGGCCAGCGTGTCATAGCGCGCGACGATGCCGTCGTAGCTGCCGTTGTCGTGCGGCACGAAGTAGACGTAGCGGCCGTCGAAGGCGGCGCCGACGAAGCCTTTGGCCCCCACGTTGACCATGCTGACGTCAAACGTCGCCCACGAGCCCTTGTCGCCGAAGGCGCCCTGCGTGTCGTGCCGCGTCACCAGGCCGTGCGGGTCGGGGCTGCCGCGGTTGTTCGGCACGAGGTAGACGTAGCGGCCGTCGAAGGCCGCGCCGCGGAAGCCCTTGGCCCCAGCATTGACGACGCCAGCGGTGTCGAAGGTCGCCCACGAGCTTTTCTGGCCGAACGCGCTCTGCGTGTCGTAGCGGGTCACGAGGCCGTGTGGCATCCCGTTGAAGCAGGGCACGAAGTAGACGTAGCGGCCGTCGAAGGCGGAGCCGCTGAAACCCTTGGCCGCGGGGCTAACCGTGGCAGCGTCGAAGGTGGCCCACGATCCCGGCTGGTCGAAGGTTCCCTGCGTGTCATGGCGCGCCACGAGGCCGTGGTAGGTGGCGCCGTTGTTGATCGGCACGAAATAGACGTAGCGGCCGTCGAAGGCCGCGCCGTTGAAGCCCCTTGCCGCCCCGTTGACGCTGCCGATGTCAAAGAACTGCCACGATCCGTTCTGGTCGAACGCGCCCTGGGTGTCGTAGCGCGTCACGAGACCGTGCCACTCGCCGCGATAGGCCGGCACGAAGTAGACGTAGCGGGCGTCGAAGGCCGCGCCGATGAAGCCCTTTGCCCCGGGGTTGATGGCGGCAGCGTTGAAGGTGGCCCACGAGCTCTTGCTGCCGAAGGCGCTCTGGGTGTCGTAGCGCGTCACAAGACCGTGGTAGGCGCCGTTCTCGGTCGGCACGAAGTAGACGTAGCGGCCGTCGAAGGCCGCGCCGAAGAAGCCCCTGGCGTCGGCATCGATCGTGGCGGCGTCGAAGAAGGACCACTTCCCCGGGTCAGTGAGGTCGCTGTAGACGGTGGCCGACGTGCAGCCGCTCGTGTCGAGCTTGCAGCTCGGGCCGCAGGCGAGATCTCCCTTCCACTCGGGACCGAGCACGCTCGCGCAGTCCTGACCGCCGAAGTCGTTCTTGTCGCACTGCTCGGCGCCGTTCCTCTTGCCGTCGCCGCAGCACTTGGCGGCGATGCACGGGTCGCTGCACGCGCCGCCGCAGTTCCCGCAGTTGGCCGGGTCGCTCTGCGTGTCCACGCACTTGCCGCCGCAGTTGGTCTTGCCCTGCGCGCACGCGGCCGTGCACACGCCCGCGACGCACGCCAGGTCCTGGGCGCACGCCTTGCCGCAGGAGCCGCAGTTGGCCGGGTCGTTCGTGAAGTCCGCGCACTTGCTGCCACACTTGGTCGTGCCCCCCGCGCAGACAATGCCGCAGGCGCCGGCGGAGCAGATCTCACCCTGCGCACAGGCCTTGCCGCACGCTCCGCAGTTGGCGGGATCGAGTTGCACATCGATGCACTTGGAGCCGCACTTGGTCGTGCCCCCCAGGCAGAACAGGCTGCACGCGCCGGCCGCGCACACCTGGCCCTGCGGGCAGGCGTTGCCGCAGGAGCCGCAGTTGGCCGGGTCGAGCTGCGCGTCCACGCACTTGGAGCCGCACTTGGTCATGCCACCCGCACAGACGAGCGCGCATTGACCCGCCGCGCAGACTTCGCCTTGTGCGCACGCCTTGCCGCAGGAGCCGCAGTTGGCGGGATCGCCTTGCAGGTCCAGGCACTTGCTCCCGCACTTGCTGGTGCCGCCGGCGCATTGCAAGCCGCACTGCCCGGCGGAGCAGATCTCGCCCGGCGCGCACGCCTTGCCGCAGGAGCCGCAGTTGGCAGGATCCAGCTCGACGTCGACGCACTTGCCGGCGCACTTGGTCGTGCCGCCCGCGCACCCCAGGCCGCACTCGCCGGCCGAGCACACGTCGCCGGGGGCGCACGCCTTGCCGCAGGAGCCGCAGTTGCCCGGATCGAGCTGCAAGTCGACGCACTTGCTGCCGCACGCCGCCGTGCCGCCGGTGCACACCAGGCCGCACTGGCCGGCCGAGCAGACGCTGCCGGCGACGCAGGCCACGGCGCAGCCGCCGCAGTTGGCTGGATCGAGGTCTATGTCCACGCACTTGGAGCCGCACCGCGTCGTGCCGCCCAGGCACGCGATGCCGCACTTGCCGCCGGAGCAGACATCGCCCGGCGCACAGGCATGATTGCAGTCGCCGCAGTGCGCCGGATCGAGATCGCTGTCCACGCACTTGCCGGCGCACGCGGTCAGGCCCCCGCTGCACTCGGCGCTGCACTTGCTGCCGGAGCAAAGCTCGTGGGGCGCACATCCCTTGCCGCAGCCGCCGCAGTTGGCCGGGTCGAGCGCCGTGTCCACGCACCTCCCGGCGCACGCTATCGTGCCGCCAGTGCACGCGAGAACGCACTTGCCGGCAGAGCAGATCTCGCCCTCGGCACAGGCCGTGCCGCAGCCGCCGCAGTTGGCCGGATCGAGAACCGTGTCCACGCAGGCGCCCGCGCAGGTCAGCAGCGGCGCCGGGCATGGGGTGCCGCCGCCGTCGGCCGGGGCAAGGCCACTGTCGGCCGGCACCGCGGTGCAGCCGAGGGCCAGAAGCCACGGCGCGGCCAGCGACAGGGCGAGCGCCCCGAACGGTGTCACGAGCGGCGTCTCCACCAGCCTCTGTTCCATGTCGTGCTGCTCCTCCTCGGCGTCTTGCTGCTCGGGCCGTGGCTCTATGGCCCCAGCTTCGCGACGAAGATGTCCCGAAGACCTGCACTCGTGAGCGGCCCGGCGCCGAAGTCAACGGTGCCCTGGAACTCGCCCGTCATGAGCACGTTGCCCAAGCCGTCGGCCGCGATGTCGTAGCCGAGCTGGTTGGAGCCGTCGCCGAAGCGCTTGCTCCAGAGGTGCCCGCCCGCCGGGGCGAACTTGGCGGCAAGGATGTCGTAGGTCCCGGCGCTCGGGAGCACCCCGCCGCCGAAGTCGACCGCACCATCGAAGTACCCCGTGACCACGGCGTTGCCCTGCCCGTCGACGGCAATGCTCTTGGCGTACTGGTCGCCCGCATTGCCAAAGCGCTTGCTCCAGAGGTGCGTGCCGCTCGGATCGAGCTTGGCCACGAAGATGTCCGACTTGCCCGCGCTCGTGAGTGGCCCGCCGCCGAAGTCGACGCTGCCGCCGAAGCTCCCGGCGAGAAGCACATTGCCCGACGCATCGGCCACAACGCCGTCGGCGGACTGGCCGCTGCCGTCGCCGAAACGCTTGCTCCAGAGGTGCTTGCCGTCCTTGTCCAGCTTGGCGACGAAGACGTCGTCGGCCCCGGCGCTCGTGAGCAGTCCGCCGCCGAAGTCGATGTTGCCCTCGAAGAACCCCGTGACGAGCACGTTGTCGGAGCCGTCGGTCGCAATGCTCAGGGCGTGCTGGTAGGCGCTGTCGCCGAAGCGCTTGCTCCAGACGTGCTTGCCGGTGGAGTCGAGCTTGGCCACGAAGATGTCACGGCCGCCCGCGCCGACGAGCGGCCCGCCGCCGCAGTCCATGGTCATGACGAACTCGCCCGCGATGAGCACGTTGCCCGCGCCGTCGGCCGCAACGCTCCAGCCGAGCTCGTCGCCGCCGGTGCAGCGCTTGCTCCAGAGGTGAGCGCCCGTAGGGTCGAGTTTTGCCACGAACACGTTCCAGCCGCCCGCCGTGAGCAGGCCGCCGCCGAAGTCAATGCTGCCCTGGAAGTAGCCCGTCACGAGCACGTTGCCCGCGCCGTCGACCGCGATGTCCCGGCCATGCTGCTCGCTGCCATCGCCGAAGCGCTTGCCCCAGAGATGGCTGCCGGCGGGGTCGAGCTTGGCTACGAAGATGTCCGCCCCACCCGCGCTCGCGAGCGGCCCGCCGCCGAAGTCAGCGGTGCCCTGGAGGTCGCCCGTGACGAACGCGTTGCCCGCGCCGTCGGCCGCAATGCCGTAGCCCATCTGGTTGCTGGCGTCGCCGAAACGCTTGCTCCACAGGTGCTTGCCCGTACCGACGCACGCGCCCGCCGTGCAGATCCCTGCACATACCTTGCCACACCCCCCGCAGTTCGCCGCATCGCCCTGCATGTCGGCGCACTTACCGCCGCAGTTGGTCAGGCCCTGGCCGCAGGCGATCTTGCACGCGCCCTGGACGCACACCTCTCCCTGAGCGCAAGCCTTGCCGCATCCCCCGCAGCTCGCCGGGTCGTTCGCGACATCCACGCACTTGCTGCCGCACTTCGTGGTCCCGCCCGCGCACGCGAGGCCGCAAGCGCCGCCGGAGCACACTTCGCCCTGGGCGCAAGCCTTGCCGCAGCCGCCGCAGTTGGCGGGATCGAGCTGCAGATCGACACACTTGCTCCCGCACTTGGTCGCGCCGCCGAGGCACGCGAACGCGCACGCTCCGGCCGAGCACACCTCGCCTGGCGCGCACGGCTTGCCGCAGCCCCCGCAGTTGGTTGGGTCGGTCTGCGTGTCCACGCACTTGCAGCCGCACTTGGTCGTGCCACCTTGGCACGAGAGGCTGCACTTGCCGAGTGAGCACGGCAGCGAGCAGCCGCAGACCAGGCCGCAGCCGCCGCAGTTGGCCGGATCGGTCTGGAGATCTACGCACTTGCTCCCGCAC
>JACQWT010000575.1 GCA_016209145.1 Deltaproteobacteria bacterium
AGCGTACTTCTGTACGCGAGGACCCGGGCCGAGGACGTAAGTCCGTCCCTTCGGGACGGGGTTGGGGTCCCGACGCGCCCTTCGGGCGCGTCACCCCTGCCCCGCGATCGCGGCCGACTCGGCGAGCCGTCCTTGCTAGCGCCGCAATGCGTGAACGCATACTGCGCATGTGAGTCGCTACCCGGCGCCAAGCACGCGTGCGAAGCCGTCGAGCGCGCTCTGTACCTCGTCGTCGGAGAGGTTGGCGCGCAGCGAGATGCGCAGCCCCGACTGCCCCTCGGGCACGGTGGGCGGGCGGACGGCCGGCACGACGATGCCGCGCGCGGCGAGCGCGGCGCTCAGGTCGAGGGCGCGCTGGGGGCTGCCGGCAAGCCACGGGATGATCGGCCCGTGCGAGGCCCCCAGCGGCGCGCCCCAGCGGTCCAGCTCCCGGCGCACCCGAGCGCTCAACTCGTGCAACCGGCGGCGCGCCGGCTCGGCCGCGGCCACAGCAGCGACGCGCGCGCGGGCCGCCGCGGCGAGAGCCGGGCTCAAGCCGGTCGAGTAGACGAAGCTGCGGGCGCGGTTCCAGAGCCAGCGCCGCAGCACGCTCGAGCCGAGCACGAAGGCCCCTTGCAGGCCGAGGGCCTTGCCGAGCGTGCCCACGAGCACATCGGGCTTGACGCCGCGCGCGCAGCACAGGCCGCGGCCCTCCGGCCCGAAGACGCCGATGGCGTGCGCCTCGTCCACGACCAGCGCGGCGCCATGCGCGTCGCAGGCGGCGCGCAGCCTGACGAGATCGGGCGTCGTGCCCTGCATGCTGAAGTAGCTCTCGGTGACGAGCCAGCGCCGGCCGGCGGCCGGGGCACGGGTGACGCGCGCACAGCGCGCGTCGGGACCCGAACCCCGTCCCGCAGGGACGGACAGCGCGCCGGCACCTGGCGCGGCCGTGCCGAGGGCCCGCTCCGCCGCGGCCGCGTCGAGATGAGGCACGACGACGACGCGCGCGCGGGCGAGGCGACAGCCGTCGATGATGGAAGCATGGTTGAGCGCATCCGACACGATCACGTCGCCGGGCCCGCACAGGGCGCCGAGCAGGCCGAGGTTGGCAGCGTAGCCCGAGCCGAATACCAGGGCGGCTTCGTAGCCGAGCCACGCACACAGAGCGCGCTCGAGGGCGGCGTGCTCGGGATGATCGCCGCTTGTCAGGCGCGAGCCGCCGGCACCGGCCCGCGACGCCACGCCTGCCTCCGGCACCGCGAGGGGACGCGCGGCGAGGCCGAGGTAGTCGTTCGAGCCCAGGACGATCTGCCCGGCGGCGGGCGGGGGCGGCTCGGTGCGCAGCAGCCCCGCGGCGGCGAGGCGGTCGAGCTCGGCCTGCAAGTGACGCAACGGATCCATGGCGGCGCGGGTCGTATCACGGCCGGCCGCGCGCGGTGCGGTGGGCGAGCTCCCGTGCCAACGCCCCCGGCCAACCGCTCACTCCGGGTCGCCGCCGTCGCCGGCGCTGGCGTAGCCCGCTCGGCCGGCAAGCTGTGCGCTGTGCTCGCTCGGCACCTCGGCCTGGACATGCCGGCTCCGGGCGCGCACGGCGCCGGGCGCCGCGCCGGCGCCGAGGGCCTGATCCACGCGCCCGAGCAGGCCGGCGAGCGCCTCCTTGGCGCGGGCACCTATGGCGGCGGCGCGCGCGCGCTCGGTGTCGACGTCGTGCGCGAGCGCCACGGCGGCAAGCAGGATGGCGTGCTCGTCGATGCGGCGATCCGGGCGGGCGACCGCGCCGAGCTTGTCCTCGACGATGTCTACCAGGCGCGCCAGCTCGTCGTCGCCGGCCGTGGTGACCACCTTGCATCTGCGGCCGGCGAGGTTCAGCTCCACCGTGCGACCCGCCATGGACGGCACGCTACCACGTTCTGCGGTATCCGGTCAGGGGGTATCGGGGTGGCAGGCAACGACGGCTCGCCGAGTCGGCCGCGATCGCGGCTTACGTCCTCGGCCCGGCTCCTCACGTACAGAAGTACGCTGCGGGCCGGGCCTCCGGGCGCGCTCGCGCTGACGACCGCCTGACGAGCCGTCTGGCAGGAGGCGTGAACGCCTACGTTCTGCGGTGCCCGATCACGGGGATCTGACCTAGCATGGGGCCATGGTCCGGTTCGGCCGCGCTCGGCGTCGGGCACGAGCGCTCGCGCTCCTCGCCTCGCTCGCGCTCTTCGCGGCGGGCCCGCGCCCGTGCCGCGCGGCGCCCCAGGGAAACGTGGGCCTGGTCGTGGGCGGGGCGGGCGCGGGCGAAGGGGGCCGGTTCTGGCAGACGGGCGACTTCCAGCTCGGCCTGCGCGGCGACGTGCTGCTCGGCCGCAGCGCCAACACCGACTTCGGCCTGGGGCCGTACCTGGAGCTCGGCACGCTCGGGTTTGGTGAGATAGAGTGGGGCGGCGGCGCGAGCGTGCTCCTGCCGGTGCACGAGCGGCTGCCCCTCGTCGTCTCCGCGGGCGGCTTCGGCCGCTATGGCGACGACGGCTACGGGATCGAGCCGGGCCTCGCGGCCAGCATCTTCTGGGGAAGCCGCAGCTACAACTTCCACGCCGGCTACGTCATGGCCGCGGGGCTGCTCGTGGGCTTCCGCCAGAGCCTCGGGGAGTCACAACGGAGCGCCCTGTGCGTCGGGGCGCAGATCGATCTGGCCGTGCTCGGCCTGCCGCTCGTCATGCTGCTCGACTTGATGCGCGGGCCCTCGGCCGAGACCGCGCCGGTGGCGCGGCGGCGGCGCTGACGCTCGGGGCGGCGGTCACTTGACCTGGCAGGCCAGAAACCCCTCGAAGTTCTTCTTGTCGTCGCGCACTTCCATGCGGCAGTCGTGCGACTCGTCCTGGCCCGGCAGACACGGGCAGACCCAGTCGTCGTCCTCGCTCTGGTACGGGACGCAGCCCAGGCAGTCGGTGCACACGGTGATGGGGAAGTCCCAGTAGTCGGTCTCGACCTCGAGCTCGCCCAGCGTCACGCCGTAGATCTTGACCCTTGATACTACCGTCTGTGCGTCCAGGCCGTAGAGGCACCCGGCGATCATCGGATCTATCAGGGTGACGCCTGCGAGCCCCCAGCCCGCGTTCGAAGAAATCGCCGGATCGACGAAGCCCGAGATCGGCTCGGTGTAGGAGCCTTCGGTGCAGGAGTCGCCGACGCAACAGGTGACCGGGTTGCCGGCGAAGTCGTAGACCGTGACCTCGGCCTCGTAGAGCTGCACGCGGTTCGTCTCGGTGCGCAGCCGGTCCTCCAGGCCGCGGCGCACGAGTTGGTTGCCGACGAGCAGCCAGGCGTCGTAGCTGCCGCGCATGGCCACGTCGAGGAACCCGTGGGAGCGGAACAGCACGCCGGTGTCCGGCTGGACGATGCACTTGTCGCTGGTCGTCATCGCCTGCACCTGGCGGATGAAGATCGTCTGGTTGTTGTCGGCGCAGGCGGGCGTGAGCAGCGCGAAGCCGCCCACGGCCGCGGCCAAGGCAAAGACCCGAAACAGGAGCCCTTTCATGGTCGTTCTCCCGCGCGCCGCCGGAGCTTGCCGGTCGGCGCAGTACAAGTGTAGCCGACGGCCCGAAGCCGTGCCAACAACAGGACCGATGCCTCAGGGTCGGGGAGCACCCATCCGGCCGATCAGGTGCGCGACAACGCGCGTGCGCGCCGTGCTGTAGTAGCGCTCCATGGCCGTCTGCAAGCGGCTCGAAACCAGCCAGCGCCGTAGCTCGGGCGCGATCTCCTCGTAGCGCCGCCCGCCGTACGGGGTGCCGCCGCGGCGCAGGGCCTCGCGCAGATCGGTCTCGCTCGGCTCGAGCATCGGGGCGACCATGCGGTGCAGATACAGATCAGCCCGTGCCCGGCGGCGCAGCAGGACGCCGAGCTCGTCGGCGTCCACGCCCTCGGCGCGGGCGGCGGCGAGCAGCTCCTGGCGGCCACCCACGGCCTGCTCGATCCGGCCCCGCGCCCGCTCGGCGTACTCGGCCACCTCTGCCGGCGTGGGCGCGGGCTGCACAGGCAACTGCGCCAGGATGGTCTCGGTGATGTGCCGCTCGATGGCGGCACGCACGTGCCGGTCGGCATACGGCGCCTCCGTGAGCTTCTCGGCCATGGCCTCCAGGCGCGCCTCGAAGCCGAGCTCGCGGGCGAAGATGAACTGCGGCCGCGCGACGCCGCCGGTGGCGCGCGCGTGCCAGCGCACCACGGCGCGCTCGACCTCCGCCCCCTGGCTGCGCGCGCCCGGCGCCGCGGCCGGAACCTCGGCGCCGGCACCGGCCGCGGCGGTCAGCACGCCCAGGCAGCACAGCAGAAATCCGGAGCGGAACATGGCAAGCCGTTCAGAACCGCGAGACGAGCTCCACCCTCGCGCCCTCGAAGGCCGGGAAGAGACGGCAGGTGCCGCCGACGCAGCGCAGCGCAGCGCGGCGCTGGCCCACGAAGAGCCGGGCCGTGTCGAGAAGCTGGCCCCACCAGACGTCGCTGCGCTTGGAGCGCACCTCCACGGCGCCGCTGAGGTAGTGGGGCTCGGCGCCGGGCCGGGTCTGGTACTCGTAGCCGAAGATGAACGCGAAGTTGGGCGCCCAGTTGAGCGACAGGTAGTTCTCGCCCTCGTGCCAGGGCTCGGGCGCAAGCCCCGGCTCGTAGCGGCGCCGGTGGAAGCCGAGCGAGGAGAGCGAGAGCGGGCCGGTCAGGTGCAGGCCGAGGTCGTAGCGGACGTAGCCCTCCCGGTAGAACGCGCTCGACGACTCGGAAAGCTCGGCGCTCGCGGGCGCCGCTACGGCGCGGTCCACCAGTCGGGTGCCTACCCAGGCCCAGGCGTGCGAGCGCCGGCGCTCGGAGTCGAGCTCGCCGCCCACCGACAGGTCCCAGGAATCGGTGCGCAGCGCGTCCGGCCTCTGGCCGAGCTCCGGTCGCGCGGAGGCGCACGCGGCGTTCGTGGGATCGATCTCGGTCCAGCTCGCGTAGCGCCCCACCCAGCCGTAGATCTTGGCGTGCTCGGTCAAGCGGAAGTCGACCCGGCCGCGGCCGCCCGTGTTGCACACGTCGGGCGAGCCAAGGGGCTCGACCCAGATCGACTCGGCGGTGGGCGGCTGACTGTAGGCGACGGCGCTGAACTCGGGAGCGCCGAAGCCCTTGGAGGCGTTGTCGATGTTGGCGCCCAAGGGGAAGAAGCTGCGGTATTGCTTGCCCTCCAAGCTCGCGGAGAGCGGGCCCCGGACGAAGTTGACGTTGGCGTAGACGGCGTAGCCGGTAGAAGGATCGACGCGGCGGATGGGCCCGCCGGCGGCATCGACGCCCAGCACCCGCCCCTCCAGGAGCTGCTGCCCGGCGACCTCGACGTAGCCGTCGAGCGTCCGTGCGAGCTGCGGAATGCGCAGCCAACCGCTGAAGTTGTGCACCAGATCGTGCGCCCGCGACGGCTCCTGCAAGTCGAAGCTGGGGTGGCCCAGAGCGCACTGTTGCCGGGCCGCCGCGCCCCCGGCGCCGATGCAGGCGAGCTGTGCCGCGCTCTGCGCGGAGCGCAGCAGGACGAGGCCGTTTGCGCCGAGCACGCCGTAGCGCGTGCCGGCCTCGATGGTGGCGCCGAGCACCGTGTCCTCCAGGTAGCTCGGCCGGGCCGGATCGACGCTCGCGACGGCGTCCTTGGCGCCGGCGTAGTACGCGAAATCGCGCGCCACGGGGAAGCCGAAGAACAGGGGTGAGCCCGCGCCGTGCAGGATCCTCCCGGTGGGCAGATCGAGGCGCACCGGGTTCATCTGCCCGCCCAGGAGCGTGGCCTTGGCCTTGACCGGCCCGGCGTCGTCGTCGAGCACGAGCTTCGTCCCACGCACCGTGGTGTCCACGCCGAGCTCGTCGATCTTGCGCACGCTCAGGACGAGGCCCCGCCCCATCTGGGCATAGAAGTCGCCGACCACGAGCTCGAGGTGCGGCTGGGAGTAGCCGATCCACAGCTTGGCCGGATAGAGCACGTCGTTGTAGCGCGAGTGCAGCTCGCGGCCGAAGCTGTTCTCCAGATCGAGATCCGGCCCTCCGATCTCCTGGACGATGATCTCCTGGGCCTCGGCGCGGCCGAGGACGCCGAAGTAGACGGCGCTGTCGAGCCGCAGGCCGGCCTGCAGTCGCCACCACCAGGCTTGCAGGTAGAGCCGGTTGGTCCACTCGCCGTAGCCGTCGTCGACGCGGTTCTCCGGCCGCAGCGCGGCGCGGCCTTCGCCCTCGGGCGTGTTGCGGTTGTCGAAGTGGTAGCCGAGCTCGGTCGTGTTGCTAAGGTCCAGGGTCAGCGTCTCGCCGGCCACGGCGGGGATCTCGACGGCGTGCGCCACGGCGGCGCTCGGGGCGAGCCCGAGCGCCAAGACGAGGGCGGCGCCGCGGTGCATACGCTACTTGCGTCCGAGCGCGCTCTCGACCGCCGCGACCAGGCTGCGCATCGACTCCTCGTCCCCCGCCTGGTAGCTCCCGCGCTTGAGCACCACCTGTCCCGTGCGATCGATGACCACGACGAAGGGCAGCTCCCGCTTGGGGTTGTAGCGCACCAGCACGTTCGTCTCCTCGTCGAGCAGCACGGGGAAGCTCATCTTCTTGTCGTGCACGACCGAGCTGATGGCGGCCATCGAGTCGGGGCCGTCCACGGTGATCCCGAGGATGACGAGGCCGGCCTCCTTGTGCCGCTCGTACAGGGCCACGAGCTCGGGCATCTCCTGCAAGCAGGGGTCGCAGGTGGTCGACCAGAAGTCGAGCAGGATGACCTTCTTGCCCAGGTAGTCGCTAAGACGCACCGTCTTGCCCTCGACCGAGGGCAGAGCGAAGTCCGGCGCCGTGGGTCCCGACGGGCTCTGCGCGCCTTGCGGCGCGGTTGCCGCCGGCCCGCACGCACCCACGCCGAGCGCCGCGGCAGCGAGCGCTGCGGCCGCGGCCCAGCATCGCCACGAGCCCATGCGCGCCGCGCCTCCTAGCCGCCGCCGTAGGTCCCCTCGATCACCTTGTCGAACTTCTCCCAGAAGGTGCAGTGCTTGTCCATCGGGGAGCTCTTGCACGCCGGATCATCGGGATCGAGGGGCAGGCCCTCGATCACCTCGAGGATGGTCATGGTGCGCGGGTCGACGAGCATGTTGCCGGGCAGCGAAGGCGGGAACATGACGCCCACCTTGCCGGCCGGATCGATGGTGGACGGGAAGTCGACCTTGTACTTCTTGTCCCACTTGTCGAGATCCTTGGGCACGGCCGCCTTGCCCGGGGTGTTGCCGTCGATCAGCACCAGCAGGAACTCGCCCGCGAGCGGCTCGTAGTGCTTGTACTTGCCCGGCGTGACGTACTGGGCCTCCTGCTGGCACACGGGGCACCAGAGCGCCGACATGTTGATGAGCAGGGCCTTGGGCTTGGGCCGGCAGTTGCCTCCCTCGTCCGGCTGGCAGTAGGGCGAGCCCGGGGCGTAGATCTCCGCGCCGGTCGGGTTGTAGAAGTCCGAGAGGTGCACGAAGACGTAGTAGCCCGGCTGGGCGGTCACGTAGTTGTAGTAGCCGATGAACTGGAAGTCCGGCAGCACCGTGCCCTTCGAGAAGCCGTAGGGGCCTGGGGCGTAGGCCCCGCCCAGGGCGCCCGGCAGCTCGGGCTGCCCCTGGCCGGCGTCGAACGCCCCGCCCTTGACAAGGGGGGTTCCCGCGCCGGCGCCGAGCGTCTCGTCATCGGCAGCGCCGCAGCCAAGCAGGCCGGCAAGCAAGGCAGCAGTGCCGAGGATTGCGCCCTTGTCCCGGATTAGATGTTGCATCGTGACTCCTATTGTCGCCGCGCGCCGGGGGGCCGTCAAGCCATGGACTGCCAAAAAAAGAACGCCGCGGACTCGCGCGGCCTGGTATGCCGCGCGCGGTCGTATCGGTTTCACCCTTAAGCCGCAGGCGCAGCCCGCGCGTGGTATAGATCTGGCTCACGATTCGCCAACGCGAGGAGATGGTGATGAGAACGATGCGGCTTCTGGGTGCCGGCGCCATGGGCGGCGTGATGGCCCTGCTCGGCTTCGCTTGCGGCTCGGAGGAAGAGACTCCGCCCGCCACCCCCGCGCCCAAGCAGTGCGCGGCGTTCGCTGCGAAGACGGGCGATCTCAAGGCGTGCGACGGCAAGCTCGAGCGGCGCGACATCGCCTACGACGGCGCCGGCCGAGAAATCGGCTTCACGTACGAAACCTGCGGCGAGTGCGGCCTGGTCTCGGCCATCGCCTACGACGCGCTCGGCAAGTTCGCCGGCGCCAAGTGCGCCCGCTGCGACATCGAGGGCGGCTGTCCCAAGGGCAGCAAGCCGATGCCGAGCGGCAAGTGCTGCGACGGCTATGTCTCCCCGCCGGGCAAGTGCGAGCCCAAGTGCGATCCGGCCAAGTGTCTGCCCGGGAACACCTGCGTGGGCAACCAGTGCCTGCTCTTGTGCGACGCGCACCGCGACTGCACGCCGGGCGTGCAGGAGTGCGCGGCCGCGATCGAGGACGACACCGGACGCCCCGTGCAGGTGTGCCGGTACAACGGCCGCTACGCCACCAACGGCGGCTTCGGCGAGGCCTGCCCCTTTGGCGACGGCCAGTGCGTGGGCCTGGCCTGCCCCAACGGCCTGCACTGCGATCCGCAGGCCTGCGGGGGCAACCCGGCGGCGTGCGAGCTCGACCTCGCCGCCTGCGCCGGCCGCGCTCGCTGCAACTACGGCAAGTGCCAGGGCACGGGAGATGCCTGCATCTTCAACACCTGCCCGCCCGAGCAATGTACGCCCTTCCGCTGCCTCGGGGCGGGCGAGGGCGATGCCGACGCCTACTGCACGCACCACGACTGCCAGGGCGACGCCGACTGCCCGGCCGGCTACTCGTGCGCCACGACGCGCGATCCGCACAAGATCTGCGACACCAACAAGGGCAACAACAACTTCTGCGGCAAGACCGCCGAGCCGTGCATCGATCCGAAGGATTTCGGTGTAAATGGCGCTTCTTTCTTCGAGGGGGCGCTGTGCCTGCTGCGGCGCACCTGCCTCAAGCGCGAGAGCTGCGCCTCGTGTGCAACCACCCTGGACTGCACGGCCGTGCCCGACCAGATCTGCGCGCCCTCGGGCGCGGCCAGCGCATGTGCGCGCTTGTGCACCGGCGACGAGCACTGTCTGGCCGACGAAACCTGTACTCCCTCCGGCAAGAGAACCTGTGCCATGGCCCCGGCCCTGGAGTGTGCCACCGACGCGGACTGCGCCCCGGTGGCGAAGTGCACGCAGGGCTCATGCGCTAGCGGCGCGCCCTGCGCCCAGGACGCCGACTGCGTGGCGGGAAGCTGCGTCGAGCGCTCCGTGTGCCTGCCCTGCAGCGGCTTCTGCCGCAAGGAGGGTGGCGGCGGCTTCTGCGATCACTGCGTGGACGACACGGACTGCGGCACTCCCGACGGCAAGCTCGCCTGCGTGTCGCCGGCCACCGGTCAGTCCGCGTGCTTCGACCTGAGCTTCCCGGACACGTGCCCGAGCAACAAGGACACGGAGTGCCCCAAGGCTCCGAGCGGCCTGTACGGCGAGTGCCTCGACCAGAACGAGCAGGTGGGCCCCTCGGATCAGGTCTACCACCGCTGCTACTTCCCCTGCGACGACAAGAAGCACACCTGCGGCTGCTGGCTGAATGGCTGCTCGCAGAAGAAGTAGCCCGCCGGCGGCCCCGCAAGAATCCGACGCGCCCGGGGCTGGACGGGGCCACGCTTCTGGGGCATGCTTCGCGGGTGGTTGCTTTCGAGCCGGACCGAGTCCGGCCGACCGCGGGGCGGCGTCGTACCAGCGGCTGCCCCCTTGAAATCGGAGCGAGAAGCGGCCAGACTGCGGGCCAGCTTCAGGGCTCAAGACAAAAAGGAGTGCTTCGCATGAGTGCGATCAAGAAGTGTTGGCGCGTCGGCGCACTGCCGATGCTGGTTGCGGGCCTGGCTGGGCCCGCGGTTCTCGGCGGCTGCGGGGAGGGCGGGCTGACCGGCGACTGCGAGGCGAACATCGTCGCCAAGGTCGAAGCCTTCCAGGGCGCGGTCGATGCGCTGGTCAAGGTCTCCGGCGAGGTGAAGGCCTCGATCGGCTTGGCCTGCTACAACATGGCCAAGGATCTGGGCGGCGCGCCGCCCGAGGGGGCCAAGGGCGGGAGTCCCTCGGACGACGACGTGAAGGGCGCCTGTGCCGAGGCCTCCGCCAAGATCGACGCCGCCATCAAGGCCGGCGCGAGCTTCAACATCGTCATCGAGGGCGGCGAGTGCCACGTCAAGGCCGAGGCGCAGATGAGCTGCGAGGCGTCGTGCTCGGTCGACGGGAGCTGCCAGCCGGGCGAGCTCAAGGCGCGCTGCGAGGCGGGCCAGCTCAGCGGCGAGTGCTCGGCCGAGTGCAAGGGGTCGTGCACGGTGGAGGGCGGCTCGGTCGAGTGCCAGGGCGGCTGCAGCGGCGTCTGCCAGGGCGACTGCGCCGGCACCTGCGAGGCCAAGGACGGCCAGGGCAAGTGCAAGGGCAAGTGCGAGGGAAGCTGCACCGGAGAGTGCAGCGGCACCTGCGAGGTGCTGCCGCCCAGCGCTTCGTGCTCCGGCTCGTGCAAGGGCGAGTGCAGCGTCGAGTTCAAGGCGCCCAAGTGCGAGGCCGAGCTGAAGCCGCCCTCGTGCAACATCGAAGCCGAGTGCCAGGGCGGCTGCAATGCCCAGGGCACGCTCGAGGCCGAGTGCACGCCCCCCAAGATCACCATCGAGGCGACGGGCAACGTAGACGCCAACTTGACGGCGACCCTGGAGAAGAACCTGCCGGCCATCATCATGGTGGCCCAGGTCCAGGGCAAGCTCATCGTCGATTCGGCGGCGTACGTCGGCAAGACGGCGGTGGGCGTGGCTACGGCCCTGAACCCGGCCTGCTTGCTGCAGTTCGGCGCTGATCTCGCGGGCAAGTTCGAGGCGGCGGTTTCGGCATCGGTTTCGGTCAGCGTCTCGGTAGAGGCCAGTGCCAGCGTGAGCGGCTCGGCCGGCGGCTGATCGCACAGGAACCACCGACAGGAGCACGCCGTCCGGCAGCGCTCACGCCGCCGGACGGCCGCTCGCGAGTGACACGCGCCCTGCTCGGTAGTTGTCGCACGCCGCCGCAAGCTGCGTTATGGATCGGCCTGGGCCACGACGAGCGTGCGGGTGACGCGGATGGCTACCGAGCAGATCGAGCCGACGGACGCCGAGGGTGAGGCGGCAGCCCAAGAGCCGTCGGACGCCGAGGGCGAGCCGGCAGCCCAAGAGCCGCTGGACGCCGAGGGTGAGACGCAAGCCGAGCCGGCCGCGCCGGACGAGGCGGAGCAGCCCGCCGGGGACGAGCCGAGCGCCGCACAGGACGCCGGTGCGTCGGCGTCCAAGCACCGGCGCCGCCGCCGGCACAAGAAGAAGCCCGGCGAGGACGGCGCCGCGCAGGGGCCGGCGGACGCCGCAGACAGGGGCGACGGGGGCGAGGAGCCGGAGGGCGACGACGCGACGGCGCGGGGGCCCGGCGGCCGGGCCGAGCGGGAGCGCCCGCCGTTCGCCGTGGGCGAGGAGATCTTCGGCAAGGTGATCGCCGTGAGCGACCAGGCCGTGCTGGTCGACATCGCCGGGGGCAAGGCCCTGGGGCTGATGGACCGGGCCGCCATTCCCGGGGCGCCGCCCAAGGAGGGAGAGCCGTTCATCGCCCGGGTGCAGAGCTGCAGCCTGCGCGGCGGCATCGCCCTGCTCGGCGCCGCCGCCCCGCCGGCCGCCGAGGTCCGCGCGAAGCTGCGCGAGGCACACGAGCGAGGCATGCCGGTGGAGGGCTGGGTGACGGGGGTCATCAAGGGCGGCGTCGAGGTGGACTTCGAGGGGCTGCGCGTGTTCGCGCCGGCCTCTTGCGTGGATCTGCGGCAGGGGGCCGAGCTCACCTACCTGCTCGGCCAACGGTTGCCCTTCGTGGTGGCGAGCTACGGCAAGAAGGGGCGCGACATCGTCCTCTCGCGCAAGCAGGTGCTCGAGCAGCAGGCCGCGCGTGAGCGCGAGGCTTATGTCGCCAAGCTCAAGCCCGATCTGGTGTGCCGCGCAGTAGTGCGCAGCGTCCTGCCGTGGGGCGCCTTCGTGGCCCTACCGGACTACGGCAACATCGAGGGTGTCGTGCACATGAGCGAGACGAGCCATGACCGCGGCGCCAAGCCCTGCGACGTGTTTGCCGTGGGCGAGGAAACCGAGGTCAAGGTCCTGCGCATCGACGAGCGGGGCAAGCTCTGGCTCAGCCACAAGGCCATCCTCCAGGATCCCTGGGATAGCGCCGCCGCGCGGTATGCGGTCGGCAGCCGGCACGCGGGCAAGGTGGTCCGCCTCACTGACTTCGGCGCCTTCATCCAGCTCGAGCCGGGCATCGACGGGCTGTGCCACGTCTCCGATCTGTCCTTCTTGCCGGTCGAGCACCCGCAAGACGCCGTCAAGGAAGGAGAGGAGATCCAGGTCGTCGTCGTCAACCTCGACACACGCGCGCGCAAGCTGGGGCTGCACCCCGCGCTCCGGCCGGACGAGGCCGGCGAGGAGCCGCAGACCGTGGCCCTGTACCGGCCGCTCAAGGCGGTCGTCAAGCAGGTGCGCGACGCGGGCCTCACGGTACGCGTGCGCGGGGTCACGGGCAGGCTGGCGCGCGGCTTCGTCCCCGTGAGCCAGACCGGAACCGCGCGCGGCACGGACCTGCGCAAGGCATTCCCCGTGGGGACCGAGATCGAGGCCAAGGTCATCGAGCTCGACGCGCGCAAGGGCGAGCTGAAGCTGTCGGTGCGGGCGCTCAAGGAGGAGAGCGAGAAGCGCGCCTACCAGGAGTACCGCGCCCAGGTGCAGCGCGAGGCCAAGTTCGGCACCTTCGCGGATCTCCTCAAGCGGCGGTAGACCGCCGCGCCCCAGCGCTGTCTTGCCTGCGCGTGATAGCCATGCAGACAGCCGGCGGCCGAGGCGCCGCGCCGGCCGAGCGCGCCCGCAGCGCCGGGCCGCAGCGTACTCCTGTACGTGAGGACCCGGCGCGAGTCGGCTGTAGCAAGGTGGGGATGCCTCAGAAAGGCCTATTCTGACCGTGCAGGAGGTCATCCCCATGGGCAAGGGTACATAT
>JACQWT010000576.1 GCA_016209145.1 Deltaproteobacteria bacterium
ACGCTCCCGCCGCGCAGATCTCGCCCGGCCCACAGGCCTTGTCGCAGAGGCCGCAGTGCGCCGGGTTGGTCTTGAGATCGACGCAGCTCATACCGCACTTGGCCGTGCCGCCCCCGCACGTCAGGCCGCACTTCTCGGCCGAGCAGACCTCGTCCTTGCTGCACACGACGCCGCAGGCGCCGCAGTTGGCCGGGTCGGTCTCGGTGTCGACGCAGCCGTTGCCGCACTTGCTCGTGCCGCCCACGCACACGAGACCACACTGGCCGGCCGAGCACACCTGATCCTTGCCGCAGACGACGCCGCAGCCGCCGCAGTTGGCCGCGTCCAGGCTTGTGTTGACGCACAGGCTCCCGCACTTGCTCGTGCCGCCCAGGCACACGAGGCCGCACGCTCCGGCCGAGCACACCTCGCCCGCGCCGCAAGCGTTGTTGCAGCCGCCGCAGTGCACCGGATTGAGCGACGTGTCCACGCACAGCTCGCCGCACTTGGTGCTGCCGCCCAGGCAGTCCAGGCCGCAGATGCCGCTGGAGCAGACCTCGCCCTCGGCGCACTTGACGCCGCAGTTGCCGCAGTTGTTCGGGTCGACGCCCGTGTCCACGCACAGGCCCTCGCACTTGGTCGTGCCGCCCAGACACTTCAAGCTGCACTGGCCCTGCGAGCAGACGACTCCCGCGCCACAGGCATTGTCGCACTCGCCGCAGTTCGCGGGATCGAAGGCTGTGTCCACGCACTTGTTGCCGCACTTGCTCAGGCCGGGGGGGCACGCGAAGCTGCAGCTTCCCTTGTCGCAGGTCTCGCCTTCGCTACAGGCCGCGCCGCAGGCCCCGCAGTTGGCGGGGTCGACCTTGGTCTGTACGCACTTGCCGCCGCAGTCGGTGAGGCCCGCCGGGCAGATCCCCGAGGCGGCGCCCCCCGCGCCGCCCGCGCCGGGCGTCGTCCCGCCCGCTGTTCCTGCCTCCGATCCGCCGCACGCCGCGGCCAAGCACGCCGCCACGAGCAAGCCGCTTCCGAGCCCAACCAGAACCAGGCGCATGGATCTCTCCTCCTCTGCCGTCGCGAGCCCAAGATACACGGCCGCGGCGGGATGGTCCATGCCGGGGGTGGGGTGGTTGCGTCAGTAGCCCATGGCTTCCATCGCCACGTCGTTGAGCTGGAGCGAACCGGCGCGGGCCGCCTCCTTCTTCATGGGCGCCGGCGCCGCGGCGGCGTGCCGCACGGAAGACCGGCTTCGCGCCACGCCTTGGGCAGTGGCCAGGATGCGCTGCTTCTCGTGGTCGCTCTGGGCGCGCTCCGCGCTGCGGCGCAGCCGCGCCTCCGCGCTGGCCAGGACGCGGTCGGCGTCGTCGAACTGGCCGGCATCGACCTGGACGCGCGCCTGCGCCGCCACGCGCGCGGCCTCGTACATGGCGACGATGCTCTGCGTCTCGGCCTGCGCGTGCGCCTCGACCTCGGCCGGATCGGACGTCACCTCGGCGCGCACGATGCGCTCCTGTACCCGCGCCACGCTGCCATCGGCCGGGTCGCGGTAGCGCAGGTACACGCTTGCCATGGGACGCAGGCCAGGCTCGGCGCCAAGCACGCGTACGCGCACCAGCAGCTCGCGCCGCTGCCCTGCGAACATCGTGCCCAGGGGCACGAGCAGAGCGCCATCGCGTCCGGCCTCGACGCGCACCCCGCCGGCGTCGAGCGCGACGACCCCCGGCGCCGGCACGATCTCCACGTAGGCGCCCACGGCCATCGTCGCTTGCAAGAGATCGAGCTCGCGCTGGGCGATGCTCGCCATCTCGCTCGGCTCGCTCAGGTGGTAGAGGCGGCCGCTCGATCGGATGGCCAGGGCGTTGAGCGTGTGCTCGTCGTAGTCGAGGCCCACCCCCAGCGCCGTGACCTGCACGCCGCGCCGGGCCCCCAGCTCGGCCACGGCGCCAAGCTCGGCCGGGCTGCTCGGCCCGACGTTGGCCCGGCCGTCCGAGATCACGACAAGCCGGCGCACCGGATGGGTCGCGGGCGCGCTCTGGGCACGCGACTCGCCCAGCACGAGGGCGCCGTAGAGGTTGGTCGAGCCGCCGGCCGACAGCTCGGCAATGGCGCCGAGGATGCGCGCGCGGCTCGCGGGCGTGATCGCGGTGGGCGCCACGAGCTCGCGCGCGTCGTCGGCGAAGGCGTGGATGGCCACGAAGTCGCCGTCGGCGAGGTGCTCGACGAGCACGCGGGCCGCGTCGCGCGCGTGGCCGATCTTCTCGCCCGCCATCGAGCCGGACGTGTCGATGGTGAGCGTGAGCGACAGGGGCACCCGTCCCCGATCGGCACCGGCCGGGATCTCGACCCACACGCCAATCAGGTGATCGCGTGTGCCGGCGAGCACGTACGAGCTCTCCGCGGCGGCACCGATCCAGACGCCGCCGCCCACGCCGAGCGACGCGGGCTCGGGCGCGGGGACCGAAGCCGAGACCGGCACGGGCGCAACGTCTGCGGCCTCAAGCGCGGGCCCGGCCGAGTCCTCGCGCGCCGTCGCCTGGGCCGGGGAAGTAACGGCCGCCGGAGCGGTCGCGCACGCCGTCAGGGCGCACGCCAGAACGGCAAGCGCTAGCCTTCTCATGACTCCTCCTGTGCGGGACGGCGCCGCGCGGCTCGCGCCGGCCGGGCTGCCGACCCGTGCCCTGGATACGGGCGAGCGGTGCGAAGGATCTAGGTATCCGTCTAGTCGAGCAGCACCACCTGGTAGGCCCGGCGCCCCGTGCTCGGCCTGGGGGTGCCTACCAGAACCGGGGAGCACCGCCGGATGAACCGCCAAGACGCCAAGGTCGCCAAGGAAAACAATCGGTTTCTTGGCGTGCTTGGCGCCTTGGCGGTTCGCTTTTCCCCCCGCACCCCCGGTTCGGTTGGGCACCCTCGGCCTGGTTTGCGCGAGTGGTCCGCCCGATTCGGGTGTATCATGGCCCTGTGGCCGCGATCGTCCACGCTGGTGGCCGGAGCGTCATCCCGGTGCTCATTCGCGAACAGCTCGGCCTTTCGCCCGCAATGCCCGTCTCGTGCCGGCGGCGCGTGTGTCGAGCGATCGGCGGGCCTGGTCCCGGAGCGTCGCGCCGCAGAGTCGGCGAGCCGTGGCGGCGGCGCCGCCTGGCCTACTTGGCATTGCTGGCGCTGCCGAGCGCGGCCTGTGGTGCCGGCAACGCGGCGCCGCCGGCGCTGCCCGATGCGGGGCTCGACGCCGGAGACGATGCGAGCACGATCCCCAATGCAGGCCCCCGGCCCGGCCCGTGCCCTCCGGGCGAGCTGCACTTGGGCGACGGGCAGTGCCAGAGCGCCGGCATCCCCCCCAACGCGTGCGGCGAGGGCTTTGCGCCCACGGGCGACGGCGCCTGCGCCGCCATCCTCCCGGCGCAAGACTGCCCCCCGGGGTTGATGGCCGTTCCGGGCGAGACCGAGTGCCGCGCGGTCGCGCCCTGCGGCCCCAGCGCCTGGGGCCTGATCCCGGTGGACGCCGCCACCGAGCACGTGGACGGCGCATATGCGGGGGGAGACAGCGACGGCAGCGCAGGCCGGCCGTGGACCACCATTCAGCAGGCCGTCGATGCGGCCGAGCCCGGGGCGATCGTGGCCGTGGCGGCCGGCAGCTACGTCGAGGACGTGCGGATCCAGGACAAGCCCGTGCGCCTGTGGGGCAAGTGCCCGGCCGAGGTCGAGGTGGTGGGCACGCACGGCGCGTTCCCGGCGGTGTTCGTCTACGACGCCGCGGGGACCGAGGTGCGGGATCTCGCCTTGGTCGCGCAGACCCGCGGGGTGGCCGTGTTCGACTCCGCGGACGTGCTGGTGGATCGCGCCTGGATCCACGATTGCGGCCAGGGCGGCCTGCAAGTGGTGAGCTTCGGACCGTCCGCGTCGGTCCGGCTCGAGCGCGTGCTGGTCGAGCGGGTCGCGGCGTTCGGTGCCGAGGCCATGTGGGGGGCGGAGCTGGGCATCGAGCAGAGCGTGGTACGCGACACGCAGCCGTCCGGCGACATCTGGGGCATCGGGATCGAAGCGTCGGCCGACGACGGGGCCGAGCGTCGTTCCGCGCTGCGGGTTCGTCGCTCCCTGGTCGAGCGCAACTACCAGGAGGGGATCCGCGCTCTGGCCTCCAACGTCACCGTGGAGGATAGCCTGGTGCGCGACACGTTTCCGGACCAGCTCGAGCAGATGGAGGGCGCCGGCATCGTGGTCACGGCCTACGAGGAGCACGGCGCGGCCATCGGCGAGCTCGTGGTCCGGCGCTCGGCGGTGGAGTCGAGCCATAGCTGCGGCATCTGCGCCATCCAGGCGGACACCACCATCGAGGACACGGTCGTCAGCGACACCGCCCCCCAGGCGGCCGACGATTCGGGCGGCCTGGGCATCGCCGTCGTGCCCGGGCCGACGGCTCCCGCGCGGCGGCCCCTGGCCATCGTGCGCTCCACGCTCGTCGAGCGCTGCCACGTGGTCGGCCTCGCCCTGGCAGCGGTCGAGGCCACCATCGAGGGGCTGCTGGTGCGCGATACCGCGCCCGAGGCGGCCACGGGCCTGAGCGGGCGCGGCATCAGCATCGAGGTGGATCCCGCAACCGGCGAGCATGCCGTCGCCTCGCTGGCGGGCTCGGTGGTGGAGTCGAGCCACGAGGCGGGGCTGGTCGTGCTCGGCGCAGAGGCGGTCGTGGAGGGCACCGTGGTGCGCGACGTGGCCCCGCGCCCGGCCGACGGCCGGATGGGTCGTGGCGTCGTGGTGCAGATGGCGCTGGAGACGCTCACGCGCGCCTCGCTCCGGCTGCGCAACTCCCGCGTGGAGGCCGTCCACGAGGCCGGCCTCTACGTTGCCGGTGCCGATGCTCGGATCGAGGACGTCGTGGTGGCCGTGGCGGCGGCCCAGCCGGGATCGGCCTTGTTCGGCGACGGAGTCATCGCCTCCCTGCTTCCCGTCGGCGGTGACGTCCACGACGGCGCGGTCGAGCTCGAGCGCTGCCGCATCGAACGGAGCGACCGCGCCGCGGTGGCGAGCTTCGGCGCGAGCATCTCGCTCGCCTCGAGCGCCATCGACTGCAACGTCATCGACCTCACCGGCTCGCGCTACCTCGAGCAGAGCTTCGAGTTCGTCGATCGCGGCGGCAACGTCTGCGGCTGTGCCAGCGGGCAAGCCGACTGCCTCGTACTGTCGAGCGATCTCGCCCCACCGGAGCCCATGTAGTCTCTTGGCGGCGAAGTTGATACCGATTCGGGCAGAAGTTGCAAAGGGCGGCATGGTGCAAGGGATAAGGGACAAGGGGCAAGGGGTAAGGGTCCGGATCTCTACCGCGAGCGCAGGGCCGCACCCCTGCACGGGACCAAGCGCAGGAGCTGGCGGAGTGCTACCGCGAAGTCGAACGCGCGCTCGCCGGCATCGTTCGCTTCGTGGAGCGAACGTTGCAGCACGGCTTCCGGCCTTCTTCCCTTGCCCCTTGCCCCTTGCCCCTTCTTGGTTCGGGCTCTGCCGGGTTAGGAAGGCGGCAACTGCGTTGTCATACTATATCCTACCTGCACCCACCCATACCTACCAGGTTGACCGACTGCTGCCCCGCACCGCCGAAGGCGCGGCTCCGGATGTGCTCGCCATCCGGGCCGAGCTTGGCCACGAAGCCATCCAGGGAGTCAGCGCATCCAGAGGGTCGCGAACGAGATCGAGGCGCTGATGAGCGCGGCCCGCCCGTCATCCCGTCACCGGGGACCACCGGCAATGAAGTGGAACTCTCCTTTCTGCGCGGATGCGGCAGCGCCACGGGCGGCGGCGGCACCCAGAACGCGGGTGGCGCAGGCGGCTCGAACGGCGGCCAGGCCGGGAGCTTCGGCCAAGGCGGCGCCGCCAACGGCGGGCTGCACTGCGGCAGCGGCGGCGGTGGCGTCGCCGGCCACGCCGGCGGCGGCTCGGGCTACAACGGCGGAGTCGGCGGCAACAAGGGCAGGCAGAACGGCGTGCGCAGCGGCGACGGCGAGGTGAAGCTGAGCTGATAGCGGTGCCTCGCCGGGGCCGCGCTTCTCAGGAGCAGCGGGGTGGATGCGCGGGTTGTCACTGTTGCCCCTGCTTCACCTGGTCGAGCACGGCGCCAAGGCTACGAATCTCCTCTCCGTACAGACTCCAGTTGCCCTCGCGCTGCGCCTGCATCGCGCGCCCGTAATGCCCCTGGGCCCGCTTGAACAGATCCGTCAGATCCTCCGCGGGCGCCGGTCCGGCGCCCGCCGCAACGAGCGACGCCGGCTTCGTCTCACCACCTGAGACGCCGAAGATCCGGTCGAGCGCGGCGTCGAGCGTCTCCTCCATGACGATCTGGTTCTGGTACGCGACGATCACCCGCTTCAGCTCGGGAATGCGCCCGCCGGCCGCGCGCAGGTACAGCGGCCGGATGTAGAGCAACGACTCCTCGATGGGAATCACCAGCAGCGTCCCCTGGATGACCTGCGAGCCCTGCTGGTTCCAGAGCGTAATCTGCGGCGAGATCGCCTGGTCCTGATTGATGCGGCCGACGATCTGCCTGGGACCGAACACCACCTTCTGCTTGGGAAACTGGAACACCAGCAGCCTACCGTAGTGTTCGCCGTCGCTGCGCGCCACCATCCAGGCCGCCAGGTTGTCCTTCCCTCGGGGCGTGAACGGCAGCATCTGAATGAACTCCTCGGTAGACTCGCCGGGGAGCTTCATGATCGTGTAGTACGGCTGCATCACCTGGGCCTGGCCTTCGACGTCGAGCGCCGGCACGTCCCACTGGTCTTCCTTGTTGTAGAAGACGGCCGGGTTCGTCATGTGGTACGTGGAATACATGGCAGTCTGGAGGGTGAAGATGCCTTCGGGATAGCGGATGTGCCGGCGGAGATCCGCAGGCATCTCGTCCAGGGGCCGCAACAGCCCCGGATAGATCTTCCCCACCGTCGCCGCCAGAGGGTCACGTGGATCGGCCAGGTAGAGCCTCGTGGTCCCGTGGTAGGCATCGACCACGACCTTCACCGAATTGCGAATGTAGTTGATGCCGTTGGCCGCCGGCGTCGAGTAGGGGTAGTGGGAACTGGTGGTGTAGGCGTCCTGAATCCAGAAAATCCGTCCCTCGGAGATGACCAGGTACGGGTCCGGATCGAAGGTGAGGAACGGCGCGATGGTGGAGACCCGCTCGGCGATCCTCCGCCGGAACATCACCCGGCTGTCGGCGGTGATGTTGGGGCTGGCCAGAATGTCGAAGGACCGGAACCTGGCGCTGAACAGCAGTCTGCGGAGCACTCCGGTGACCGGCACCCCGCCGTCGCCCGCATAGGTGGCATAGACGTTGTCGTCTCCCTTGGGATAGTGGAATTCCTGGGACCGCGTCTTGACAATCACGTAGTCGCTGGAGAGCTCACTGAAGTAGAGGCTTGGCTCTTTCACCGCCAGATCTACGGAGGACTCTGGCGGCAGGTTCTTAATGAACAGGACCGGAAGGCCTTCCTGCGTGACCTGGTTGACCGGCCCCAGCGTCAGGCCGTGCCCATGAGTGAAGGTGAGGCGCTCGTTGATCCAGGTGCGGTTGGGCAGACTCTGTGAGTTCAGCTCCCGCGCCGACAGCATGACCTGCCGGTACTCGCCGTTGATGGTGTACCGATCGTTGTCGACCGACACGAAGTCGTAGTACGTCCGGATTTCCTGGATCTGGCCGAAGGTGTCGAGCAACGGCTGCTGCTCCCACAACCGGACGTTCTTGAGCGTGGCGGCGTTGGCCACAATGTCCTCCCGGCTCAGCGCCACGTCGCCGGAGAGGGCGCGCTCCTCGACCTCCTCGAGCGCGAAGGCTCTCCGGGTGGCCGCGATGTTGTGCTCGATGAAGGGCGCCTCTTTCTCCTGCTCGTTCGGGGCCACCACGAACCGCTGCACCACCGCCGCGTAGCCGGCGCCGCCAAGCGACACCGCGAGGTACAGCCCGCCGGCCACCACCACCGGCCACGGCTTCGACCGCCACGCCTGAACGACCGCCAGCACCGCACCGGACACGGAAACCGCCAGCAGCAGTCGTAGCACGGGGAGGCGGGCCTCGATGCCGACGTACGAGACACCGTGCACGATCCCCGACGGCGTCACGAGCAGGCGCGGCAGATCGAGATAGGCGCCGAAGGCGAGAAGGAGAAACAAGGCCGCGCCCAGCAGCGACAGATGGATCCTGGCGCGACGCCCGGCGGCAAAGCGCATGCCCTGAGGATTGATGCGGAGCGTGCCGGCGAGGATGTAGACGACCGCGGTGCCCGCCAGCGTGGCGACGACGAGCACGAGCAGCAGGCCACGGACGAAGTCCAGGAACGGGAACTCGAAGAGGTAGAACCCGATGTCCCGGCCGAAGACAGGGTCGGCCTTGCCAAACGGGGTCGCATGGCGATAGCGCAGCCACGTCTGCCACTGAGCCGAGGCCACCAGCCCCATGAGCAGGGCCAGCACGGCCGCCAGCGCGGCGGCAAGCGCCCTCAATTGAGCGGTCTTCACGTGGATCGGCGGCAAGCCCTCGCGGCCGCCAGGAATCACGACGTGGGGTTCGCTGATGGCGCCGATCGCGCTCCGGAGATTCGCGAAGAGCACCACGAACGCCAGCGCAAAGACGACCGCTCCGAGCGACACCTTCGCCGTGAGGTTCCGAAGGAACACCTGCCGGTAACCCATCTCACCAAACCACAGCCAGTCGGTGTAGAGTTGGACCGCGGCGTAGAGCCCGACGGTGAGGACGAGCACGGCGAGCACGATCGCGGAGCGGAACCAACCCCGGCGCTCGGATCTATTTTCTGTCCGATCCGGGCCTCCAGACACGGGGGGGCTCACCGGGCCGCAGTCTTCCGAGTTGTCGTCGTGCATGTGTCCTTCTCTGGCAGTGGCCGGACGCCGGGGCGTCCGAGCTCGCCCTGGTTCGGGCGGCGCAGCAGCGACGCTACCACGGTTGCCGCGAGCAGCGTCGCCACAACGGCGATCTTCGCCACCGGCAGCTCGGCGTTCGACCTGGAGTCGGCGACGCGGGAGTCGCTGGCAGGGCGTGCGCGGCGCCACCTGCTGCTGCCGCCGTCCGTCGCCGAGGTGGCCCGGGACGCCGCGCCGGGCGAGGTGCTCGCCGACCGGCACCGGTCCGGGGTGGTCGCGCGAATGCTGGTTCACGGCGGGTACCCGACGGTGGTCTCGAGTGTAGGGGCGGCACCACCAAGTGCGGGGGGAAATGCGTCGACACCCTGGTCGATCCCGCCAACTGCGGCGGCTGCGGCAATGCCTGCGGCCCGCAGGAGCGGCATGCGTGTAGGATGGAGACCACTGGCGTCTCATCGAGAACGACACCTGGCCACCGACCTCTGAAGCCAAGAGCAGAGCCGACAACGGCGTAGACGGAGACCATTACGAGCGGAGCGCGCCGCGGCGCGCGCAACTGCCGGCCATCGCGCCGCCAGGCCCCACTGGCATTGCGATGGCGGCCTGGGACCTTGACGGCCATCATGGAAGGGGCAGTCCAGCTCGGCGCGCAGCGTCGTCAGGTACTGCGGCCAGCGGCGCCGCTTGTCCGGGTCGGGTGCGAGCTGGACCTCGACGACGATGGCGGCCACCAGCTCCTGCTCGACCAGCAACACCACGAGATCGGCGCGGAACGGGGAACGGGGCGGGATCGAGGTCGCTGAGCTCGGCCGCGCTCAGCCGTGCCTCGCGCCAGCCTGGCAACGCCACGCCGAGCGCATCGGCGAGCAGTTCGGCGGCGAGCACGGGCCGGCGTCGCAGGAGCATGACCATGGCCTCATGAGTGACGGTCGCCACACCATGTACATCGACAGGAGCGGCGCGCCAGTTGCGTGAGAAGCGCAGTCGGCATGTCGCAGAGCAGCCTCACGGCCGGCGGTGAAGGCCAGATCGCCGAGGCCATGGGCGTCTTCCGGGCCGCAGCTAGACCGAGGGTTCGATGTCGGTTCGCACCGGCATGCCGCCACGAGATTTGCAGCGTGATGCGCCCAGAGGCCCCGGGCCCCTGCGTCGTGACGGCGCCACGGCTGCGCCAGCGCGCCTCCGTGCTACGATGGCGCTTGCCACGGCCGCCCGCAGCCGCACTTCTCTCCCGCGTTGGCGAACGCTCGCGCCCGTGCTCGTCGGCTCGGCTGCGCTCTGCTGCCTCGCCGCCAGCCCGTGCGGCGACGAGCTCACGCAGGAGGCGCCGTGCCAGGGCGCGGGCTGCGTGGACGCGGGCCAGGGCGCGGCCGGAGCCGGCGCTGCGGCCGGAGCCGGCGGCGGGGGCGGCGGGGCCGGCCAGGGCGCGGGGGGAGCGACAGGTGGCGGAGCCGGCGGCGCAGCCGGGGCTGCGGGCCAAGGCGGCGAGCCCGAGCCCGCCTGCGGCAACGGCCAGCCGGAGGCCGGCGAGGAGTGCGACGAAGCAGAGCTTCCCCATGGTGGCCGCGGACTTCCCCATCGCCGTCGGACGCGAGCCCGTGGCGGTGGCCCTGGGCGATCTGAACGGCGACGGTGCCACCGACATCATCACGGCCAGCAGCTACGGGCCCGGCGGCAAGAGCGACGTGAGCGTCCTGTTGGCGGATCCGTAGCGGCGCGCCGCGCCCGCCGGCGGCTCGTAACCGTTCACCCATTCCAACACCCGGCTCGTCAGGCGGACGCGAGCGCGAGCGCGCCCGGAGGCCCGGGCCGCAGCGTACTCCTGTACGTGAGGACCCGGGCCGAGGACGTAAGTCCGTCCCTTCGGGACGGGGTTGGGGTCCCGACGCGCCCTTCGGGCGCGTCACCCCTGCCCCGCGCGGCCGACTCGGCGAGCCGTCGTTGCTAGCGCCGCAATGCGTGAACGCATACGGCGGCTCACAGCAACGTGAGCACCCAGGCCGTGCCCACCCAAGCCCCCAGCGCCGCGCCGATCGTGGAGCCGAGCGCAACGAGCAAGACCCGCGTGAAGGGATTGCGGTACATGCCGCGCCAGCTAAGCGTGTCCTCGGCGAGCTTCTCGCAGTCCGCCACGGTGGGGCGGCGCAGCCACGCCTCGACCAGCCCCACCACCATGCCGGCGGCAATCGTCGGGTTCAGGGTGGTGAGCGGCGAGGCCAGCAGCGCGCTCAGAATCGAAAGCGGCTTGCCGCCGGCCAGGGCCGTGCCGAGGCCGCCGAGCAGCGCGGTGGGCAGGATCCAGGCGTAGAGCATGTGCCAGAAGTCGCCGCCGGGATGGTGACGGTAGCCGTAGTAGAATGCCGCGAGGATCATGGCCGGAATGGCCCATTTCACGGCCGTCATCAGCCGGGAGGGCGGGGGGACGCGCTCGAGCGCGGCCCGGTCGGTCTTGCCGCCGAAACAGCTCGCCATCCCTGCCACGTGGCCGGCACCGACCACGGCCACGATGGTGTTGCCCGGCGCCTCCTCGATGGCACTCATCAGGTAGCGATCGCGCTCGTCGATGAGCGGCTCCTTGACCTCGGGCAGCAGCCGCGCCAGCTCGGCCATCAGGTCCGAGACGTAGTCGTGGTCCTTGAGCGCCTCGACCTGCTCTTCCGTGATCTGCTCCCGATCGAACGCGCTGGCGAG
>JACQWT010000577.1 GCA_016209145.1 Deltaproteobacteria bacterium
CCTCGCCGTCGCAGGCCTTGGTGAGCTTGCACGGGCTCGAGGCCGAGGGGTCTTCCTGGCCCTTGGGCACCGGGCCGCAGGTGCCTTCGCTGCCGGAGAGGTTGCAGGCGAGGCAGGTGTCCGTGCAGCCGTTTTCGCAGCACATGCCGTCGGCGCAGAAGCCGCTCAGGCAGCTAGTACCCGCCTGGCACCCCTGCCCCAGCACGAGCTTGCAGTAGGCCGCGCCGTCGCAGGCCTTGGCAGGCCCCTCGCAGGTGCCGGGGTCGGGTTCACCCTCGGCCACCTCGGCGCAGGTGCCCTCCTTGCCCGGGACGTTGCAGGCGCGGCAGGTATTTGTGCACTCGTTGTTGCAGCACACCGCATCGGCGCAGAACCCGCTCGCGCACTCGCCGGCCCCGGCGCAGCTCTCGCCTTGCTCACCCTTCTTCTTGCAGCTCTTGTCCCCGGCGCAGAAGTGCTCCGGCACGCAGCTCTGTTCTGTGGAGCAGCTTGCCGGACATGCCGGCGTCTCTCCGTCGCACAGATACGGCGCGCACGACGGCTGCCCTGGCTCGCCCTCGGCGAGCAGCACGCAGGCGCCGGCCACGCACTTCGCGCAGGCGCCATCGCAGGAAGCGCAGCCGCCGCCGGCGGCGCCGGTGCCGCCCCCTGCCGTAGCGCCGCCCGCCTCCCCCCCGGTGCCGCCACCTGCCGGTAGCCCACAGCTATCATCCTCGAGGCACTCGTCCAGCGGATCGATCGCGCAGCTTCCGGCCGCCATCGCTCCAACCGCCAGCGCCATCGCCCATCTCCATGCTCTCGTCATCATCAGCATCATCGCTCCTCCAAGCTCACGTGCTCTACCAGCGGCCGTTCAAGCCGAGCCCCGCGCCGTGGCCGCCCACCCACCAGCGGGGCCCAAGGCTCGCGCCCCGTGAACCACCAGCCCCCGCCACGAGCACGTACACCGTGGTGCCGGCCGCGAGCGCGCCGCTGCCCACGAAGCTCCAGAGCGCGGCGTTGGCGAAGATCTGCTGCTCTTGCCTGAGATCGCGCAGCTCGTCGCAGCAGGGCGCCGAGGGGCTGCTTTGCAGCGCCGCGAGCTCGGCCTCGGCGTCGCTCGCCCTGGCGTTGGCCAGCGCGGTGAAGACGACCGCGCCCACCACGGCCGCGGCAGCGCCCCCGTAGCCCACGGCCAGCACCCACGGCTCGGCGCCACCGCCTCTGCCGCTGCCGCTGCCGCCGCCCTCGCCCAGCGCCCCCAACACCACCACATCGATCGAGCCCTTGCCGAGCACCCGCACGACCGGCGCACTGCGCGCCCCGTCCTTGTCGGCCTCGAAGCGATGCTCGCCCGCATCGAGGAACAGCTCCCCGCCCGTGGGGCTCGTGCCCACGGCCTTGCCGTCCACGAGCACCGTCGCGCCGCGCTCGCCCACCTGCACGCGCACCACCGCGATCTGGGCCCGCGCCCGGGTCTCGTAGCTCGTGAGGCGCGCCCGGCTGGCCCCGTCCAGATCCGACGGGGCGATCGCGCGGGCCACGGACAAGGCCTCGGCCGCCTCGCGGGGGCGGCCGAGAGCGAGCAGGACCGCGCCGTAGCTAGTGGCGATGTCGTAGCTCGGCTTGAGCCGGTAGGCCTCCTCGAGAAGCGGGAGGGCCTCGGTCCAGCGCTGGGTGTCGAACAGCGGCTTGGCCTTGAGGTAGAGCTCGTCGGCCCGCTCGCCGGGCGTCTCAATGAGCTGCGGTGTCGGCGAGCCCGGCGAGCGGGGCGCCGCCGCGGGCGGCCCGGCGGAGGCGGGCTGGGCCGCGGCGGCCTGGGCCGCGACGGCGAGCGGCCCGAGTAGGGCCGCGATCGAGAACAAGACTCGGTGGTTCGGCATGGTCATCTCGGTGCAAGCAGCTCAAACGTGAGAGCTGGAAGACTCGAATCGAGTCGGTCGGTGGTGGTGGTGTCGGCTCGGCGATCGAGCCGCCTGCCCCCCCGCGAGCCGTTCGTCGTGGCTGTGGTCGCGTCGTGCTGCATGGCTCCGCCTCTACTCGATTAGCAGCACCGGTTTGGGCTTGGGCTTGGACTTGCCCTCGGGCTTCGACGCCGGCGGCCGGGCAGGCTGCTTGCCCGGCGACGGCACTGCCGGGGGCTGGGTCGCCGGGGGCTGGGCCTTCGGCGGCGCCACGGGGGCGGTGCGGGACCCGCTCCCGCTCGCCGCGGCCGCCGCCGCGCTTCCGCTCGCCGCGGCCGCCGCCGCGCTCGGGCCCGGCTTGACCGCGGGCTCGGCGCTGAGCGGCGCGCTCGGCTGCGGCACGGCCACGGGCTCGCCGCCCCCAGAGGGCACCGGCGCCCCACCCCGCAGCGCCAGTGCGATCGGCGCGGCCAGCGCGATCCCGCCGAGCCCCGCCGCCCAAAGGAGCTTGCGCCACCCGGACGAGCCCTTCGCCAGCGGCGCGCTCCACAGCGCGGCCGCCCAGAGCGGCGAGGCAGCGGCCTTGGCGGCGGCGCGGGTAGCCACGCGCGGCTTGCCTTTGCCCTCGTCCCACAAGCGCTCGGTGTCCGGCAGGGCCGTGTCGTCGAGGGGGCCGGGAGCCGGTCCTGGCGGCTGAGCCTTGCCCTGCTCGATCGTGCGCTCCAGCGCCGGCTGCCTCTGTCCGGGCGCTTCCCGCAGCGCCTGCGCCTCGGCTTGCCCCGCGGCGACCTGCTCCACCGCGGGCGCCATCCACACCGTACCGAGCTCGGCCGGCGCATAGCCTCCCGCTGGCGCGGCCGCCGCTGGCGCCGCATCGGCGACCACCGGTGGGGCCGTCGCGTCGCTCCTCGAGGAGCCGCCCGCGGAGCCGCCGGCAGAGCCGTCCGACGTGCCGCGCGAGCGCCTGAGCGCCTCGTGGGCGGCGCCGGCGTCGACCCCGAGCGCCGCGAAGGTCTCGGCGTGGCGCTCGGTCCTGAGCCGGGTGAGGACATCATCGAGGGCGTCGCTCACCTCGCGCATGCTGGCGAAGCGGTCCGCCGGCCGTTTCTTCAGGCAGCGCTCGGCGATGCGCGCCAGATCCGCCGGGAAGCCGGGCCGCACGCAGGTGAGCGGCAGCGGCTCGGCGCCCACGATGCGGATCTGCGTCTCCAGCGGCGTCAGCGGCTCGTCCAAGGGGCAGAGCGGGTGCTTGCCCGTCGCCAGCTCGTAGAGGATCACCCCGAGCGCGTGGATGTCGGTGCGCGGATCGATCTTGCCGAGCGACACATCGGCCTGCTCCGGCGCCATGTAGGCGAGCGTGCCCACGCGCACGTTCTGGGCGGTGCTTTTGGCCGCGTGTTGCCATTTGGCGATCCCCAGATCGAACACCTTGACCGTGTCGCCGCTGAGCGCCGCGTTCTCGGGCTTGAGATCGCGGTGCACCACGTGGAGCTTGTGCGCCGCGGCGATCCCCTCGGCGATGTGGCGGCACCAGCGCGCCACCGTCTCGGGATCCACGCCGGCCGGCCGCTCGCGCAGGATCTCGCGCAGGGTGCGGCCCTCGAGGTACTCGAGGGCGATCCACATGGTGATGCCCCTGGCGCGCTCGAGCTTGCCCGCATCGTAGAAGCGCACCATGTGCGGGCTCTCGATGCTCGACAGAAGCAGCATCTCGCGCAGGAAGCGCTCGACTAGCTGATCGGCGCGCTTGCCGCCAAACATCAGCGTCTTCACCGCGCGCCGCTCCCCGCCCTCGGTGCGAGCCAGGTAGACCACGCCCATGCCGCCACGGCCGATCTCTCGCTCGATCCAGTAGCCGCCGCAGCAATCGCCGGGCGCCAGGGGCGCCTCGGCGCCGCCGCCTCCGGCGCCAGCGGCCGCGACAGGCACGGTCTGCAAGGCGCCGCCTCCGGCGCCAGCGGCCGCGACAGGCACGGTCTGCAAGGCGCCGCCTCCGGCGCCAGCGGCCGCGACAGGCACGGTCTGCAAGGCGCTGGCTCCGGCCGCCCGCAGCCCCATGGCGCGCCCGTCGCTGGCAGGCCCCGGCGCCGCCGCGCTGCCGAGCCGCTGCCCGAGCGCGGCCTCGAGCGCGGCGAGAAACGCCGCGGCAGTGGCGAAGCGGTCCTCGGGCGCCTTCTCGAGCGCCTGAAGGATCGCGCGATCGAGCTCGGGCCCCACCTCCGGCGCCAGCTCGCTCGGGCGGCGGGGCGGCTCCGCCGCGTGGGCGGCGAGCAGGGCCGCGAAGCCGTCGTGCAGGAACAGGTTCTGCCCGGTCACCATGCGAAAGAGCACCGCCCCCACGGCATACAGATCCGCGCGCCGATCGACGGGCCTGCCGCGCGCCTGCTCGGGGGCCATGTAGCGCGGCGTGCCCACCGTCGCCCCCGCCCGCGTGAGGTGCTCGAGCTGCTCGATCCCCGTCACCCGCTCGAGCAGCTTGACCACGCCGAAGTCGAGCAGCACCGCCCGATCGGCGCAGACGAAGATGTTGGCCGGCTTGACGTCGCGGTGCACGAGCTTGCTCTCGTGCACCACCTCGAGCCCGCGGAGCACGTCGGCGGCGATGGTGGCCGCCTCGACGACGGACAGAGAGCCGCCTCTGGCGAGGAGATGATCGAGCCCCTGGCCGTGGAGCCGCTCCATGACCAGGAACGGCCGCCCGCCCGCCAGCCCCCAGTCGAGCACCCGCACCACGTGCGGGGAGCGCAGCTTCGCCATCGCCTGGGCCTCGAGGCGCAGCCGCTCGGCGTGGCACGCGTCGAGGTGCGCGTGCATAAGCTTGACCACCACCGGACCGTGGACGCCGTGCTCGGCCGCGAACACCTCGCCCATGCCGCCAGCGCCCAGGCGCTCTCCGAGGGTGATGGCCGGCGGCATGGCCGCTGCTTCGGGCCTGGGGCTCGTTGCCTCGGGTGCCATGACCTACCACCTGCCTCGCAGGCTCAGGCCGATGGCGCGGCCGAGCGGCGAAGCCGCGGGGCCGATCGAGACCGCCGCCCCCGGCGCGCCGCCCTCCTCGTCGCCGTCCCTGAGGTGCAGGACGGCGAAGATGCCGGCGCTGGCGGCGAGCACGCCGGCGCCGACAAAGAGGCCCCCGGCGGTGTTGTGGTAGTCGTCGCGCCGGCCGAGACCGGCCGCGATCTCGTCGCAATCGGCCTGGAGCTCGGCGTCCTCGATCGGCGGCAGGCAGAAGCTGTGATTTCCGGCCTGCGCCGCCCGAGCATCGCCGAGCTCCACCGCGTCAGCTTCCGCGTCGTCGCCCGCGACCCAGAGGCCCGCCCCCACGGCCACGGCGCCGAGCGCCGCGCCGCCGGCCACCAGCGCCGGCCAGGCCGGAAAGCCGGCCGGCTCGTCCGCGATCGCGGCCTCGCCGGCCACGGCGGCTGCCCTGTGCGGCTCGAGAGCGATCCGCACCACGTGGCGACTGCCGGTCACGGCACGAGCAACCGCCGCGCTCTGCGCGCGATAGCCGGCGGCGCGGGCCTCGATGTCGACGCGGCCGGGGGCGGCAAACAGCTCGAAGGGGTGAGGCCCGCAGCCAGCGTCACGGCCGGCGACGGTCAGGCAGCTTGCCGCCGGCTCGAGCTTGACCGACAGCGTCACCACCCGCCCGCGCACGTCATCGAGACGCTCGGCGAGCGTGGCGCGCTGCTCGGCCGGGCCGGCGACGGGAAAGCCCCGCAGGGCTTCGGCAAGCAGCGTGGCCGCCTCGGCGAAGAGGCGGTCGTCCCGCTCGGCGAGTGCCAGCTCGTGGGTGACGATCCCGAGGTTCCCGGCCAGATCGAAGGACCTTTGCCGGGCGTAGGCGCGCCCGAAGAAGAGCCGCGCGCACACCCACTGTCCCTGGCGCGCGTGGGCCTTTGCCGCGGCGGCGAGCTCCTCGACCGCCATGGCCAGCGTCGAGCCACACGCGGCGCTCGGGCTTGCCGCACCCTGGCCGCCCGAGGTCATCTCGTCCGCCACCGCCGGCCCGGTCCGAAGCAGCAAGGCGAGCCCGAGCGCTCCGGCGAGCCTCGGCATCCTGCCTCTCGATTCCACCCAATGGCCGGCTTCCATCAGCTCGCTCGCTGCATCCCTCGAAGGACCGGGCGCGGTCCAGATCCCGCGGCCTGATGGAACCACGGCTCGATGCGCGTCACAAGGGGGCAGCCCGATCGCGTGGGACAACTGCCAGTAGCCCTATCGTCAAGGCAAGCGTTCACGCCCCCTGCCAGACGGCTCGTCAGGCGGCCGTCAGCGTGGGGGACTGGCATGCGGAGCAGCGCTCCGCAGCGCCGGGCCGCAGCGTACTCCTGTACGTGAGGACCCGGCGCGAGTCGGCTGTAGCAAGGTGGGGATGCCTCAGAAAGGCCTATTCTGACCGTGCAGGAGGTCATCCCCATGGGCAAGGGTACATATCGTTCAAA